>NZ_JBEZYU010000025.1:0-80013 GCF_040638875.1 Nocardia sp. NPDC024068
CCTCGAAGCGCATGTGGCGAAGCCACGAGTCTCGAGGGCTGACAGCAGACGCCAAGAGGGCCGAACCCCGCGCGCGCCAGCGCGCCAATAAACACCGACTGGCGGTGATCGGTTCGTCGCTCTATTGTTATCTTCGGTGTGTCTGGGCGCCGGATCGTGATCCGATCGTGTACTTGTGACGCGTGGCTGTTGTTCACCTGTTGCACACGTCGGTGACATCGGCCGGGTTCAGCATTTTGGCGACGTAATCGGAGCGTCCCATCTGGGGCCTGGGTCGACTGGAGCAGTATGCAATTCAAGAGGGTTGCCGCGGCGATGAGTGCCTGCGCGGCGGTCGCGTCCGGATTGGTTTTCGGCGGTTCCGCGGCGAACGCGGCCCCCGGTTGCCCGAGTCTGTATGTCGTGGCGATTCCCGGAACCTGGGAAACGGGGCACGATAAGCGTCCTTCGCCGGGCATGCTGGCCCGGGTGACCGATGATCTGCCCGATTCGGCCGAGGTCGCCTACGTCACCTACGCCGCCACCGCCTTCCCGTGGGAGGGCGACGTCTACGGTGCCTCCAAGAACGAAGCGGTGAGCAACGCGCGCGGCATGATCTCGGCCATGGCCGAGCGCTGCGGTGCCACCGATATCGCGCTCCTCGGCTACAGCCAGGGCGCCGACGCGGCCGGTGATCTGGCCGCGGAGATCGGTACCGGCCTGGGCCCGATTCGCCCGGAACGGATCTCGGGCGTCGGCCTCATCTCCGATCCGCGGCGTTCACCCTCGGATATCCAGGTCGGCCCGGCCGCTCCCGGTGCCGGCGCGGGTGGGCCCCGGGTCGGCGGGTTCGGCTGGCTCAGCGACCGCACCCGCACCATCTGCATTCCCGACGACCTGTACTGCGCTACCGCGCAGGACGATTTCGTCACCCGTTTCGCCGGTTTCCTCGCCCAGAGCTCGGATCCCAGCCCCGCCAACATCTGGCGCTACCAGATGGAGGTCGGCGCGATCGTCAGCGATCTGATGACGCAGGGCGGGCTGCCCACTCTGCAGGCCCAGCTTTCCGATGGAGCCAACGAGAAGCGGGTCAAGGATCTCGAGAGCTTCTACCGGTCCGAGTCGCATCATTCCTACGGGAGCTACCGGGTCGGCAACGGTCAGACCGCGCTGTCCTGGATGCATAACTGGGTTTCGGATATGGCCTGATCAGCGCGATATATTGCGTGGCAGCAGTTCCCAGACGTGTCCGTTCTCGTTCACGGTCGCCGCACTGCGGCGGCCGGTGCGCGAGAACAGGATCCGGGTGATCGAGCAATAGTCGATGGGGAAGGTCAGCGGCCGGTCCAGGCCGAGGATCTCCTGAAGTGTGATGTTGATTACGCCGCCGTGGGCGAACACCACCACGGTGTCGGCCGCGGCGGTGGTGGACGCGATTTCGGTGACAGCGTCCCGCACCCGTTCCCGGAAGGCGTCCGCGTCGACCTGTGGCGGCAGATACCCGGCTTTGATCCGATCGTAGGTGTCCCGGAACTCGACCTTGGCGTCCTCGATCGGTATGTAGGACGGTAGGTCGCGGTCGTATTCGGCCAGCCCGTCCACCGTCTCGATATCGAGTCCGAGATCGGCCGCGGTGCGGGCCGCGGTCTCGCGGGCCCGGCGTTGCGGACTGCTGACGACCCGAACGATCCGGTACAGTTTCAGTGCGCCCGGTACCCGTTCGGCCTGCTCCACACCGATCGGCGAGAGGCCGGGGTCGGCGGCTGTCTCTGCGTTGTCGACCCGCAGGGGCTGGGCATGGCGAACGAATATCAACTGCACGGGTCCACTCTGCCGCATCACGGCCGGCCACTTTCCACGAGGTCGGGGCCGCTCACGGCGGGTCGGTGGTCCGAACGGACAACGGCCCGGCTCACCGTGGTGAGCCGGGCCGTTGTGGTTGCGGCAGTTCCTAGTGACCCGACGGCGGGTACGGCGGCTGACCGCCCTGCGGGGGGTAGGGGTTGTTCGGGTCGGAGGGGTATCCGCCTTGCTGGGGATAACCGCCCTGCTGCGGGTATCCGCCCTGCTGGGGATAACCGCCTTGCGGGTATCCGCCCTGCTGGGGGTATCCACCCTGGGGGTATCCACCCTGCTGCGGGAACCCGCCCTGCGGCGGCTGTCCGGGCTGGGGGAACTGGCCCGGCGCGTTGTTGTCGCTCTTCTTCTTCCTGGCCAGCAGGATGATCGCGACGATCACGACCACGACGAGGACGCAGCAGATGATGCCGACGAGCCCGAAACCGCCGCCGCCCTTGCTCTTGCCCTTCTTCCGGGCGGCCTCCAGATCGGCGACGGACGCGAGGACGTCGGTATTCGCCCAGGCGGAAAGGTCCACCTGGCTCGCGTGGGTCAGCAGGTCGACGTAGCTCACAATCAATCCCCGTTCCGAGAAGTGGGGCCCCTCCTCCTGGGGCCGAAGTCACACCACCGTACTTGCCGGGGGGCCGGTAGGAAACTCGGACGCTGCGGGATTATTCGGGCCGGACCGGGTCACCGGCGCCGGACCAGGGGGAACAGCTGCGTCTCGCGGATCGTCCGCCCGGTCAGCAGCATGATCACCCGGTCCACGCCGAGGCTCAGACCACCCGTCGGCGGCATGGCGTATTCCAGCGCGCACAGGAAATCCTCGTCGAGTTCCACGGTGGCGGGTCCGCCGCCGGCCGCGAGCCGCGACCGTTCGGCGAGCCGGCGGCGCTGCTCCACCGGATCGGTGAGTTCACTGCGGCCGGAGGCGAGCTCGATGCCGTGCGCCACCAGATCCCAGCGCTCGGCCAGCGTCTCGTCGTCGCGCCGGGGCCGCGCGAACGGCGAAATCCCGGCCGGGAAATCGGTGTAGAAGGTGGGTTCGCGAGTCGTTTCGACGACCAGTTTCTCGTACAGCGCGTAGGCGACCCGGCCTCGATCCCAGGCGGGCTGATAGGCGATATCGGCCTTCTCGCACAGTTCCCGGAGGTCGGCCAGCTCGGTGCGGGGGGTTATCTCCGCACCGATCTCCTCCGCGAGCGCCCGGTACATCGAGCGCACCCGCCATTCGCCGGAGAGGTCCACGGCCTCCAGTGAACCGTCCGCGGTCGGGCGCATCGCGATGAGCGAATCGTTGGCCGCCAGCGCGGCCTGCTGGATCAACTGGCGGCACAGGGTCATCACCCGGCGGTGATCGCTATGGGCCTCATAGGCTTCCAGCAGGGTGAATTCCGGCAGATGCCGGGAATCGGCCCGGGTGTTGCGGAATCCGGGGCCGAGCTCGAAAACCTTCTCCACACCCCCGACGCACAGCCGTTTCAAAGACAGGCCCGCGGAAACACGGAGATGCAGGTCGGTGTTGTCGGCGTCGAGATGCGTGCGCATACCGCGCGTGAACGCGCCGTCGCGGCTGTTGCGCAGGACCGGCGTGGTGACTTCCAGGAAACCGCAGTCGTGCAGGACGTCGCGTAGTGAACGCACCACGGCGCTGCGCCGGGCCAGCAGGTCGCGGGCGTCGCGGTCGGTCATCAGGTCCAGATAGCCGCGCCGCATCCGGAGTTCGGGATCGCTGAGCCCCCGCCACTTCTCGGGCAGCGGGCGCAGGCATTTGCCGAGCATGCGCCAATCCGCCACCAGCAGAGACAGTTCGCCGCGCCTGCTGTGGCCGAGCTGACCGCTCACCGACACCAGATCACCGAGGTCGACGAGTTCGCCGAACTCGGCGCAGCGTTGGGTGCCGAGCCGGTCCCGGTCGAGCAGCAGCTGGATATCGCTGGTCCAGTCCCTTACGACCGCGAAGATCACCCCGCCGCAGTCGCGTAGCCGCAGCACCCGGCCGGAGACGCGGACCGTGGTGCCGCGCGGGGCCCGTCGCGCGGCGGCGACGGTATGGGTCGGTGGGAACGGCAGAGGGTAGGGGTCGATATCGGCGGTGGCCAGCCGGTCCAGTTTGCCGGTCCGCACCCGGACCTGTTCGGGTCGCGGGTCGCGCGCGGGTACGGAGTCGGGATCGGTGACGGTCACCGTGGAGACGGGAGGGGTGACAGCGGTGTCCGGCGCGGCCCGGTGGGTTCCGGTATGGGTGAACGCCGTGTTCTTGCGGCCGAACCGGGGCAGCAGTCCTTCGGCCGCCGCGGCGGCCACCGCGATCGCCGGCAGCGCGCGGCGGTCGGCGCACAGCACGAAGCGGGGAACCCACTGCGGTTGGTATCGCATACTCGCCCGGTGCAGCTGGGCGAGCTGCCACCAGCGCGAATACGCCAGCGGTACCGTGCTCGCTCCGCGCGCCAGCGCCGCCACCCGGCCCGGTATCGACCGGACGCCGTGAGCCGGGCCGGTTGCGGCCGGGTATCCGGCCGCCTCGAATACCGAGCGGAATACGGTGAAGTTCAGTGAGATCCGGTGCACGCCGTGCTGTTCGGCGTGTAATGCCAGTTCGGCGATCAGGAGGTCGGTGATCTCCTCGGTGGTATCGGGGGAGCGGCGGATCAGTTCCAGCGTCGCGCCGGTTCGACCCCACGGCACCAGCGAAAGCAATCCGAGTAGCCGGGCGTCCGCGTCCAAGGCCTCGACCAGCAGGCAGTTGCCGTCCTGGCGGTCGCCGAGCCGGCCCAGGGGGAGCGGATAGGCGCGTTCACCGGCACCGGGGTAGCGGCTTTCGGCGAAGACGGCCAGCTGTGCCAGTTCGGAGGTGGGAATATCGCGCTGGCGGCGGATCCGGACCGTCATGCCCTGTTTGCGGAGCCCGGTGACCACGGCGCGGACCGGCTTCAGTTCCGGGGTGGCGAGCGAGAAGGTTCTGCTGTCGAGTACCGCCTCGGCTCCCGCCGGTACCGGTACGAGTCCCGCGCGCCGGTAGATCGGGACGGCGGATTCGCTTGCCCCGATTACCGCGACCGTCCAGCCGAACCGCTGGGCATGACGCTGCCAGGCCTCGACCGCCTGCGGCCAACTGTCGCGGGCGCCGACCGGATCGCCGAGGGCCAGGCAGATTCCGTACTCGACGCGGTAGCCGATGGCCGCCCGGCCGTTGGGTGTGAAGACGACGGAGCGGTCCCGGCGGGTCGTCGGATAGTCGGTGGAACCGGCGGGGTCCGGACCGTCGAGCAGGGCGCGCAGCGCCGATTCGTCGCTTTCGGTGAGGGCGTACTCGTCGCGCCGGGTCCGGTTCAGGACGAACGCGGTCGCGCCGAAGACGAGCACACCGAACAATCCGATCGTGAACTGGACCTGGAAGGGGAGTGCACCGGCGAGAGTTTCCGTGCGCAGCACCGGGTTCACGGTGAGCCCCGCGAGCACCCACAGCACGCGCTGACCCCCGGATACCACGGAACCGGGGAACGCCTGGACCAGGCACCAGCCGAGGACGGCCGCCGCCACCCAACCGGCGGCCAGTGCCGTCACCGCGGGACGCAGCGAGCAGCGTCTGATCCGCGCGCCGAACCGGGCCCGGCTCGCGAGCAGCACAGCGAGCATCAGCAGATGCGCGAGCAGCGCCACCGCGGCGTGGCGATCCTGATGGCGGACGATATCGAGCAGATTCACCGGCAGCCAGCTCACCAGGTACAGCACCAGCGCCCACCAGGCCGGCCGTTTACGTCGCGCGAGTCCGATCGCCAGCGTCGCGGCCGCGGCCGCCCACAGCAGGCTGGTTGCCGGTGCGCCGAGATAGTAGTGGTCGAGATAGCGTCGTGGTCCACCCAGCAGCGTGGACAGGGCCGGCGAACAACTCCACAGCAGGCAGGCCGCGGCGAGAACACCCGAAATCAGCGCGGTGACGCGCGGTATCGCGCCGAATCGCCCGGGTGTTCTGGATCGGCCCGGTGTTTCGAGGTGTTGCGGCTCTTGCGTGGCTATCACCGTTCCAGTCTGCCGCTCACGGTGATCGAATCAGTGCTGTGGCCCGGCGTGTTAGGGCCGGATCGGCCCGGATCGGCACGTATTGCCCTGTGCGCGGGCACGGTTGGCCGATATGGGAAAGAGTGTCCCGGGCGTGGCGGGTGAGCCGATCGCGAAATGCCGGATTTGTCTTAATTGTTCGAGACCGGTGCGCGGTTCGGCACGCCAATACCCCGGGCCGGTCGGAATGCCCGGCGACCGGGGGAGTAAGCATGTGAGTATGCCGGATCCAATCGATGTGCCGATCGACGACGACACCATACGGCTCGGGCAGTTCCTGAAACTCGCCAACCTCATCGAATCGGGGTCGGAGGCCAAAACGGTGATCTCGGCCGGATTGGTACGCGTCAACGACGAGGTCGAACTGCGCCGCGGACGGCAGCTCCACCCGGGCGACGTCGTCGGCCTGGCCGGACATCTCGCCCGGGTGGGCGGAGGCTAGTCCCGGGCCGACCGTCCGCGCCGGTAGGGATCAGGCCTGCGCGCGAACCACGATGCCGTCGTGATCGCTGTAGAGCATCTCGCCGGGGTGGAAGGTCACGCCGCCGAACTCCACCGGAACATCCTTTTCGCCGCTACCGGTCTGGGTGCTCTTGCGCGGGTTGGTGCCCAGGGCCTTGAGTCCGATATCGAGCGTGCGGAGAATGGCCGAATCACGGACGGCGCCGTTGACCACGACACCGGACCAGCCGTTGTCCACCCCGCGTCCGGCGATGATGTCGCCCACGAGCGCTGTGTGCAGACCGGCGCCGCCGTCGACCACGAGCACCCGGCCCGCCCCCGGTTCACTCAGCGTCTGCTTGACCAGCAGGTTGTCCTGGAAGCAGCGGATGGTGGTGATCGGTCCGGAGAACGCCGGACGGCCACCGAACTGGATGAACTGGGTATCGCAACTGCGGATATCGGGTCCGATCTCGTCGGCGAGATCCGCGGTGGCCACCTGCTGCTCTGAATCGGTCACGTTCCCGATTGTGCCGGTTGCGCGGTGGCAGCCGCCAGCGACCCCCCGCGCCTACGTACTGCTCCCGCGCTAAGTGCGATACCGCGCGTTGTACATGTCACGATCATGCGAGGAGAACTTCTGCCGGTCGACCAGGTCCGGGTCCAGGCCGTGCTGGACCAGGCGGTAGCGCCGCCACACGTAGCAGAGGGAGATGGCGAAGATGATCAGCGGAACGATCATCATCACGATGATCCCGAGCTTGAGCGTCATCGGGCCGGGGTACAGCAGGATCAGCACGAAGAACGGGATGATCGGACCGATGAAGCGGATCAGGTAGCGCTCCATGGCCCCGTGGCCGCAGAGATCCTCGACGACCCATTCGTGCAACTCCACGGGAAGTTCGCGGCCCAGATCGTAGGCGATCCGTTGCTTGAAGGTCGGCTTTTCCATAGCTCCAGGCTATGCCTGTGTGAAACAGCTCACCAGGGTTGATTCCGCACGACGCGGCTGTCAGGCCCGGCCGTGCCGCGATTCGTAGGCCAGCCGTTCGGCCTCGGCGCGGCGGCGTACGTCGATATCGGCCAGATCCGGGTCCAGCCCGTGCTTGACCAGCCGGTTCCGCCGGAACACATAGGTCAGTGCGACCGTGAAATAGATCAGCGGCAGCAACAGCAGGCCCAGCATCGACAGACCTATCCACAGCGGCCCCGGGACCAGCAGGAACGGCAGCAGCACCAGCACGATCGGAACCAGCATCCGGAGTAGATACCGCCGGGTCGCGCCGGGGCCGGTGAGGTCCTCCAGTACCCAGTCCGAGTACTCGGACGGCAGCGCGCGGCCACAGATGTACCCGATCCGCTGGAACGGGTTGGGAGAGGCAGCTCCGGCACGCATGGCCCCAGGTTATCCGCTGATCGCCAGCGACGCCGCCAGCCCGAACGCCGTCGCCATCACCGAGACCTCCAGCACCGCCCGCCGCAGCGACCCCTCGGCCGATATCCGGTGCCCGCCGGCCGCCACCACCCAGGTGCGGCGCCACCACCAGCCGAGGACCAGCAGTACGACGAGCAGCAGGGTCTTGGCGACCATGATCCGTCCGTAGCCGGTGGTGAAGAACGGCGTGATCCCGCCGACCCTGATCAGTCCGTTGAGGACACCGGTCACCGCGATCGCCGCCACCATCGGCATCGCGATCGCCGAATAACGTGGCAGCGCCGAGGCCCAGCCGCCGCGGCCGCGCACCACCAGGGCCAGTGCCAGTAGCAGACCCAGCCACATCGACGCGGCCAGGGCGTGCACCCCGGCCAGCATCGAGCCGAACGCCTGTTGTGACATATGCCCGGTTATCGGCCGCAGGGTCACGGTCACCGCGGCGAACACCAGCACCAGATCGGGGGTGCGCTGCCGTGGCAGCCGGTAGGCGAGAGCCGCGTAGCCGGCGACGGCGGCGGTACCGAGCAGAATCGCCACGCCTATCTGACCGCCGCTGATCCGCGCCAGATAGGTGCCGAAATCGGCCGGGCCCAGACCGCCCACACCCGTGCCGACCACCTCGCCGGCGGCGAAGATCAGCACCCCGAACTCCAGACAGCACCAGAGCCCGGCCAGTGCCGCCAGCATCCGCCACGGCACCTCGAACCGGCCGTCCAGCCGGGGCAGCGCCGCCAGCCCGAGTACGGCCGCCCCCGCCATATCGGCGCCGAACCGCACTGTCGCGTCGACCGGGACGTCACTCAGAGCCCAGGCCAGCAGCACCCCGAGCAGGCCCGCCGGGATTACGAATACGAGCCGGGCCCGCTGGTCGGGCCCGCTCGGGGTACCGCGTCTCACCGCTCGTTCTTGCCCTTGCCCAGGTTCGACCCGAACAGCGCGAACGCCAGGCCGCCGCCGAACAGCACCAGCGCACCCAGGATGTACACCCAGACCGGCACACCGCCGCCGGAGTCGCTACCGGAACCAGCGGCATCGGCCGCCGGACCCGGTGTGCCGCTGCCCGGGGCGCTCAGGGTGAAACTCTGCTCGCCGTCCACGACATGCCCATCGGCCGAGGTCACCCGGTAAGCCATCCGATACACCCCGGCGGGGCCCAGTTCACCGACCTCGACGCTGATGTTGCGGCCGTCCACGACCGGATCACCCTTGGACCACAGGTTGCCGTCCGGCCCCACCACGGTCATGGCGGGGAAGTTCGGTTGCAGCGGCTCGTTGAAGGTGAGGGTGGCGCGGGCCGGTCCGGCGTCGAGCGTGGCGCCGTCGGCCGGGTCGCTGCCCACGACCGTGGAATGCGCCGCCGCCGGTCCGGCGGCGAGGCCGAGGCCCAGGCCCAGCAGACCGGTCACCAGTGCGACCAGTCGCAGCGCCCGGTTCATCGCCGGCTCCGGAGCACCGCGCCGACACCGGCGCCCAGCGCCAGCGCGCCCAGGGCCAGGCCGATGCCGCCGAGCCAGCGGGCGGTGGTGTCGGCGTCGCTCGCGGTATCGGCGGCCGCGGTGGCTTGATCGCCGTGGTCGTGTCCCGAATCCTGGGCGCTGCCGGCCGTGAGGGTCACGACGGGCGCCGGATGATCGACCGAATCGTGGTCACCGGTCTCGTTCCAGCGCACGACCTCGCCGTCGCTGTAGGTCTGCTCGGCCGGGAAGGTGAGCGTCTCGGTTTCCGGGAACGGCCCCAGCGAGACCACGAAACGCTGGAACTCGCCGGGACGGATTCCGGGCGAGCCCGGGGCCGCGGTCCAGGTCACGGCCGTGATCTTGTCCTGGTCGTTGCGGTCGACCTTCGCGGTCCAGCCGGGCAGCGGCTCGGTCCGCGCGGAGGTGAATTCCGGGACGGTGACCTTCACCGAGGTCGTGCTCGCGGTATCCGATTCGGTCGGCACGCTGAAGGTGGCCACGGCGGACCGGCCGGGTGTGGCGTCCGGGGCCGAGACGGAGACGTGCGCGGCGGCGGTGCCCGCTCCGGCCAGGACGAATCCGGTGGCGACGGTGGCGGTCAGGCCACGACGCAGGACAGGGGAATACCCGTGGGGCATGGGTCGAATACTTTCTCTCCGAAGGAAATGGGTGCGTAGGTGCCGCCGCGCGCGGGTGGCGCGCGCGGTCCGGCCGCCCCGTTCGGAGCCCGGTGATCCGGGGTCGGGAGAGTCGCCGTCGCGAGGCAGCGAGGTGCCCAGGGCAGGGGACGTGAGGAGCCGAGCAGCACTCGGAGAACCGCCGAAGCGACCCGGTACAGCTGCTCGGCGGCGGTGATGGCGACTGCGCAGACCAGCGTGGCGATCAGGTGCGCGGCGAACATCACCGATTGCGGTTCCGCCGCCTCGACCGGCGTGACGATGTGGTGATCGGTGAGCCCGGTCAGCGCCCAGTGGCCGATTCCCTGGCCGATCGCGAGGGGGAGCACCACACCGATTCGGGCCGCGAACCCGGAACGCGGCCGGCCGCTACCGGCGGCCGCACCGGCCGCGAACCCGGTCAGGAGTGCTGTGAGCAGCAATAAGGCCGCGCCCTCCGAGGTCGGGTATCCGCCGCCCGCGGCGCCGTGCGCGGCGAGGGCGAGGGCCCCGGTCGCCGCGCCCACCACACAGCCCCGCAGCGGCGCGGCAGCGGCGGACGTGGGCATCGGGATCTTTCGGAGGCGGCGGGCTCACCGTGCCCGGTGAGCCGGAGTGGACTGGGCACTGTCCATCGTGGCCGACGCGCCGGGGCGCCGGGCACTCGGGCCCGTCGGCGGCCCGCTCCGGGCCGATACCGGGGTCCGAACCGGTCCTTGCGGAGCCTCGGCACCGGGTTAGAGCGCGTTCGGGTCCCGGGTCTCGGATCAGGCGACGCCGAGACGCGCGAGGACGTCCGCTTCGATCCTGGACAGTTCGGTGGCGATCGAGGTGTGCACCGAACGCCGCCGCGCGGCCGGCATCTGATCGGCGGTGCGGACCGCCGCGGACAGGGCGTCGAGCCGGCTCCGGGTGGAACCGATGAACTGCTGGATGTCCTTGTCCTTGCCGGCGTTGCCGTTCGCGATCTTGTCCAGGGCCGCTTCGGTGTTGGCGATCCGCGCCTGCAACCGGCCGCCGTGCCCGGGGTAGTCACCGAGCCGCTCCACGCCTACCCCGAGCCGGCGGGCCCGGCGGGCGTCGAGCTGCCCGCGCAGGTAGGTGGCGCCGCGGTAGGCGAGTGGGGCGAGCACCGGAACCAGCACCCGGGCCACCCCGATGTACTTCTTCACCTGTCCCGGGGCGAAGGGATCCCGCTCGGCGCGGGCGGCCGTTTTGAGGGCGGCCTTCTCCTCGGCCTGCAAGGCGGCGACCTGGGCCTTGGCGACCTTGCGCTGGGACCGGGCGTCGGCGCGGTGTCGTTTGCGTTCGTTCTTCGCGCCGAGTTTGGCCTCCACGGCGGCCTTGTGTTTGAGAGCCTTGGCCTCGGCCCGTCGACTCGGCCGCCGTTTGCGCTTGGTGAACAACCCCATCGAAGGCCCTCCGTCATGCTGGTTCGCTACGGCGATACGACACGAAAACCGCACCGTTCACCCGTGTCACACGGTTCGCCGACACCCTATCGGTTTCCGGCCCCAACCCGCGACAGACTCCGCTCCGGCCGGTGTTCGCGCCGGGCGTCCGGGTGCTCGATTGGCCGGGGTGTCGGGGGCAGGGACCATACTGCTTGCGTGCAACCGGGCAGTGTCGACCGAGAAGATCACTCCGCCGCCGATGGCGAGCGGCGTGAGTTCCCCGTGCTCACGGGGCGGATCGCAGCGGGTGAGAGACCCGCGTTTCTCGACGCGAGGGGTCTGATCGGGTGTCGCCACCGGCTCGGCATGGATGCCGCGCACCCGGAAATGCTGGCCGAGGTTCGTGAGGACGCCGGGGTGGAGCAGCGCCGGGCCGCCGCGCAGGCGCACCGGGAACGGGTACGCGACACCCTGGTCGCCGCCGATCCCGAGAGCTGGGTGATCATCGACCCCACGCTGTCCGCCCGCGACCGGGCCGCCGCCACGATACGGGCCTGCGAAGCGGGGGCCGCCCGTATCTGGGGTGGGTTGCTGCCGCAGGAATCCGATACCGGCCGCCGCGGCGGCGCCGAGATCTTCCTGCGCGACGAGCGCGGCGGCTATATCCCGGTGATCGTCGTCAACCACAAGGTGACCGATCCGCGCCGTCCCGCGCCCGCCGAATTCCATCCGCTGACCTCGGATCTGCTGCGCTGGCATCCCGAACCGGACCGTGCCCGCAAACTCCGCCAGCAGCCGCGCGACCAGCAGCGCCTGGCCCACGTCTACCGGATGCTCGAGCGGCGGGGTCTGGCGCCGTCCACCCCGGTGGGCGGAGTCATCGGATTCCATTTCGACCGGATCCTGGTGCACGATCTGCGGCCCGTGCTCGTCGACTACGACAAACGCTATGCCGACCGGATCGCGGTGGTTCGCGGGCAGGCGCAAACCGTGCCCTCGAAGGTGCCCGAATGCCGTCAGTGCATCTGGTGGAATCGTGGTCCCGGTGGCGGCTGTCAGGCCTGGCTGAACGAGCATCGGGATGTGAGCGTGGTGGCGCCCGGGTCCCGCGCCGAGGTGCTGCGTGGTCACGGTGTCCGGACCATCGACGAGCTCGCCGGCTGGACCGGACCCGAACCCGAGGACTGGCAGCACGGTCCCTTCGAGGAAACCGTGGTCACCGCTCGTGCCTGGCTGGTCGACGCACCACTGGTACGCCGGTTCGACCGGGTCTGGGTGCGGCGCGCCGATGTGGAGGTGGATGTCGATCTGGAGAGCTACCAGGAGGACGGCGCGTACCTGTGGGGCACTCTGCTCGACGGTGTGTACCGGCCCTTCGTCACCTGGGATCCGCTGCCGACCGAGGACGAGGGGCGGTCCTTCGCGGAGTTCTGGGTGTGGCTGATGGGTATCCGTGACGAGGCGGTGGCCGCGGGCAGAACTTTCGCCGCCTACTGCTATTCGCGTTCGGCCGAGGACAAATGGCTCTACGAATCCGCGCGCCGGTTCGCCGGGCGGCCCGGCGTCCCGACCGAGGCCGAGGTCACCGCGTTCGTCGACTCGATCCAGTGGGTCGATATGTTCCAGGCCGTCACCGATCAGTTCATCTGCCCGAGCGGTAAGGGGCTCAAGAAGATCGCACCCGTCGCCGGTTTCGCGTGGCGGGATCCGGAAGCCGGTGGGGAGGCATCGATGAGCTGGTACCGGCGGGCCGTCGGATACGACGACGCCCCCGATCTCACCCAGCGCACCCGGTTGCTCGAATACAACGAGGACGATGTGCGGGCGACCGCCGTGCTGCGCGAATGGATGAACCCGACCACCATCCGGGAACACTGCGCCGAACGAGAGGTACCCGCGCTCAGCGATTTCGCCGGTCCTCCGGGGAACTCGCCCGACCTGTGGACGAGCGGCGCACAGGCTTGATTACCATGGTCCACCGTGACTGAGCACGTCGAACAACTCGAGTTCCAGGCCGAAACTCATCAGCTGCTCGAGCTGATGATCCACTCGGTCTACTCCAACAAGGACACGTTTCTGCGGGAGCTGATCTCGAACGCTTCCGACGCGCTGGACAAGCTGCGGCTGGAGTCCTACCGGGACAAAGATCTGCATGTCGATACCGACGACCTGCATATCGAGCTGGAGGTCGACAAGGATCAGCGGATCCTGACCGTCCGGGACAACGGCATCGGAATGTCGCGCGCCGAGGTGGTCGATCTGATCGGAACCCTGGCCAAGTCCGGTACGGCCGAACTTCGCCGGAAACTGAACGAGGCGAAATCCGATGCCGCCGCCGAGGAACTGATCGGCCAGTTCGGGATCGGCTTCTACTCGACATTCATGGTGGCGGACAAGGTCGTGCTCACCACGCGCAAGGCGGGCGAGAGCACCGTCACGCGCTGGGAGTCCGAGGCCGGGTCGGGCACCTACACCATCGAAACCCTCGACGAGGGCCCGCAGGGGTCCGCGGTGGCACTGCACCTCAAGCCGGCCGATGCCGAGGATCACCTTTTCGACTACACCCAGGAGCACAAGCTCCGCGAGATCGTCAAGAAGTACTCGGATTTCATCGCCTGGCCGATCCGGATGCAGATCGAGCGCACGGTGACCGAGGGGGAGGGCGAGGATCAGCAGGAGAAGACCGTCGTCGAGGAGCAGACGCTCAACTCGATGAAGGCCCTGTGGACCCGCCCGCGCGGTGAGGTCTCCGAGGAGGAGTACCACGAGTTCTACAAGCACGTCAGCCACGCCTGGGACGAGCCGCTGGAGACCATTCCGCTCAAGGCCGAGGGCACGTTCGAATATCAGGCGCTGCTGTTCCTGCCCTCGCAGGCGCCGTTCGACCTGTTCACCCGGGAGCACAAGCGCGGTGTGCAGCTCTACGTGAAGCGGGTGTTCATCATGGACAACTGCGAAGAGCTGATGCCGGAGTATCTGCGGTTCGTCAAGGGCGTGGTGGACGCGCAGGATCTGTCGCTGAACGTCTCCCGGGAAATCCTGCAGCAGGACCGTCAGATCCAGATGATCCGCAAACGGCTGGTCAAGAAGGTGCTGAGCACCGTCAAGGATTTGCAGGGCGCCGAGGACCAGGCGAAGTACCGCACCTTCTGGCAGGAATTCGGCCGCGTCCTCAAGGAGGGCCTGGTCTCCGATTACGACAACCAGGAGACCATCCTCGAGGTGTCCTCGTTCGCGTCCACGCATTCCGACTCCGAGCCGACCACCCTCGCGCAGTACGTGGAGCGCATGCCGGAGGGCCAGGACGCGATCTACTACATGACCGGGGAATCCCGTGAACAGGTGGAGAAGTCGCCGCATCTGGAGGCGTTCCGCGCCAAGGATCGCGAGGTGCTGATCCTCACCGATCCGGTCGACGAGATGTGGGTGGGCTCGGTACCGCAGTTCGACGGCAAGACGTTCCAGTCGATCGCCAAGGGCGAGGTCGATCTGGAAACGGAGGAGGAGAAGAAGGAATCCGAGGCCCTGCGCGAACAGCAGGACAAGGATTTCGCCGAGGTGCTGACCTGGCTGGGCAAAACCCTCGAGGACAGCGTCAAGGAGGTCCGCCTCACCTCGCGTCTGACCAGTTCACCGGTATGCCTGGTGGGTGACGTCTTCGATATGACCCCCATGCTGGAACGGATGTATCGGGCCTCGGGTCAGGAGCTGCCGCAGTTCAAGCGGATCCTGGAGCTCAACCCGACCCATCCGCTGGTCACGGGTCTGCGCGACGCGTACGACACCCGCAAGCAGGACGCCGACGAGGGTAAGGTCCCCGAACTCGCCGAAACCGCCGAACTGCTGTACGGCACAGCGGTTCTCGCCGAGGGCGGCGAGCTGAAGGATCCGGCGAAGTTCGCCCAGATCCTCGCCGACCGGCTGACCCGCACCCTGTGATCGAGACGGAGGCCGCGCCACGTCGCGCGGCCTCCGCTTCGTCCGAGGACCCCGCTCACCACCACCGCGTATCCCGGGAGCCGGCACTGCTGGCGTCGTGCGCCGCCGGGCGGACGGTCGGCGTCTCCGAACCGATTCGTGCGCAGAGGGTTTCGCCTGGGCGAATCGCTTGTGTTCTGTAATGCGTCAAGGGGTGTAGTCGATATAGATCTCCGGGACACGCGAATCGTGTTCGGATAGGAGATCGATTATGTCGACCACCAGTGCGGCGCGCCGCGGATCGCGCCACACCTCGTTTCGGATCGCTTTGCTCGGCGTGCTGTTGGCCGCCCCGGCCCTGGTGGCGATACCCGCGACGGCAGCACCGGGTGAGGCCCCGATCACAGCGCGCTTCGCCACCGTTTCCGATGATTACGACGCCTTCGGCTATGACGCATTCGGTTACGACCGCCACGGTTACGACCGCAAAGGGTATGACCGGTTCGGTCGCGACCGCGACGGCTTCGACGAGGACGGCTACGACCGGTTCGGCCGGGATCGCGGCGGCTACGACGAGGACGGGCTCGACACTTTCGGGCGTGATCGATCCGGTTACGACCGCCACGGCTACGACCGGTGGGGTTACGATCGCCGCGGTTTCGACCGCGAGGGCTACACGTCCTCGGGATGCCGCATCGACGGCAACGACCGGGAGTCGGCAGACCGCGCGGTCTGCGATGCCTGGCGGGCGCGCCTGGCCGACCGGCAGCGCCCGCCGACCGGCAGCGCCGGCTGACACGCAATCGGTACGCGGCACCCGGAACACAACGCCCGCCGCCCGGGATTCCCGGGACAGCGGGCGTTGTTGTTGTACGGCCTGAGGACTACCGCGGCGCCATACGCAGCGCGCCGTCCATGCGGATGGTCTCGCCGTTGAGGTAGTCGTGTTCGACGATGTACTGCGAGAGCTGCGCGTACTCGTCCGGGCGGCCCAGGCGGGACGGGAACGGCACACCGGCCTCCAGGCCCTGGCGGTATTCCTCGGTGACACCGGCCAGCATCGGGGTGTCGATGATGCCGGGGGCGATGGTGTTGACCCGGATGCCGAACTGCGCGAGGTCACGCGCGGCCGGGACGGTCATACCGTGCACGCCACCCTTGGACGCGGAGTAGGCGATCTGGCCGATCTGGCCCTCGAACGCGGCGACCGAGGCGGTGTTGATGACCACACCGCGCTGGCCGGCCTCGTCCACGGTGTCGGTCTTTGCGATGGCGTCGGCGGCCAGGCGCATCACGTTGAAGGTGCCCAGCAGGTTGACGGTGATCACCGTGCGGAACAGCTCCAGATCGTGCGGGCCGTTCTTGGACAGGATGCGACCGGCCCAGCCGACACCGGCGCAGTTGACGACGATGCGCAGCGGAGTGCCGGACTCGACGACCTTGGCGACGGCCGCCTCGACCTCTTCATGGTTGGTGACATCAGCGGCGAGCAGGGTGACCCCGTCGGGCACGTTGTCGCCGGCGCGCTCGATCGACTGCGGTACGTCGAGCCCGAAAACGGTGGCGCCCAGATCGGCGAAACGCTTGGCGGTGGCGGCGCCCAGACCGGACGCGCCCCCGGTGACGATGGCGGCGGAACCCGAAATCTCCACGATGGTCCTCTCGTTCGTGACTGGCCAGTTGGCCTGACGTCAATTGCACCCTAACCCCTGAGTGCCCGGCCTTCGTGGACGGTCCCCTTGCGCTTATCGGTGATCGATGCTCACTGCCGATCCTCGGACCGTGCCTCCTCGATTCCGGCCGGTCCGGCCTCGGAAACGAGTACGGTCCGGCCGCGAGAACGGCTGGTCAGCAGCCATAGGACACTCCCGGCGGCAGCCGGCACCAGCAGGGCGAGACCGATCGCCGCCGGGACCCCCAGGGCGGGGGCCGCGGTGGTCAGGCCGGTCAGTGCGCCGATGAAGAGGAACAGCAGCCCGGATCCGAAGCCGATGGCGCGTTCGGGCAGATGTTTGCCCACCAGGATGCCGACGGCGATGGCCAGCGCGTCCGCGGCGACCATGCCGATGGTGGATCCGAGCCAGACGGCCGCCCAGTTGTTGTCGGTGGCCAGCGCCGCGGTGGCGAACATGGTTCGGTCGCCGAGCTCGGCCAGCAGGAAGGCGGACAGGACGACGAAGAATGGCGCGGTGGTGACCAGCCGGGAGGCGGGGGGCTCGTCCTCGCCGGAGCCGCCGGTGACGAGTTCACGCAGGGTCCACACCCCGACCGCGAGGAAGGTCAGCGCCGCCACCACCGCGATCGCCGCGGTGGGCAGGGCGGCGCCCAGGAAGTGGCCGATCGCCACGGAGATCACATGCACCGAAGCCGTGGCCACGGCGATACCGCCGAGGACGACCCACCAGCGGTACCGCAGGGCGAACGTCAAGGCCATGAGCTGGGACTTGTCACCCAGTTCGGCGAGGAAAACGATGCCGATGGCGAGTCCGATGGTGGCGATCATCTGAAGGGCTCCCGATCATCCGGTTCGCCGGCCGGATTCGGGGTCGTCTCCGGCCGACAACATCACTGCTGTCCGCCGAAGGTCTCGCCCACCGGGTTCTCCGGTTCACGCGCCCGGACTCACCGGCGAACGGTGGGTCAGTATGTCGACCGCGTGATTGGGGGCTACTCCCCTTCGCTGTCGGCAACGATACCGCATCACCTACCGTGAGACAACGGTCAGGATTCCAAATACCCACCGTGACAATATGTTTGGCGAGGCTTCCGAGTGGTTGAGGGTACCCTTAAATATCAGGTACGGGCAGCCGGAAGATCCTGTTGGCATCGTCGTGGCAAACATCTGCTCGCGCAGGTACGGGCCCGTTTCCGGTAGCTGAGGTGAGGGTCGCCGGGCCCGGTGCCACCGGCGGTCCGCTGTTGCGATGAGCCCGGGGAAGGAGTCGTTCGCGCCCTGAACGCCGCGATCGCAGGCTGCTTGCTCGGGGTGCTCGCCGATGGCGGGCGCGTCGGGACGGTGTGGGGACCGGGTCGAT
Organism: Nocardia sp. NPDC024068; assembly: GCF_040638875.1. Classification (NCBI taxonomy): domain Bacteria; kingdom Bacillati; phylum Actinomycetota; class Actinomycetes; order Mycobacteriales; family Nocardiaceae; genus Nocardia; species Nocardia sp. NPDC024068. Next base: position 18,220 of record NZ_JBEZYU010000025.1, read on the forward strand.
TCAGCGATGGGATCGGCACGCCGGAGGAGTGTCGGCGGCCGGTCCCGCATGGACTGTCCGGCCCGTTGCCGGTGGGTCAGGCCGCTGCGAGCAGCATGGCGAGCACGGCGGTATCGGGGTCGCTGATCGGATCCAGCCCGATTCGGCTCACCAGCGAAGTGACGGTGCCGTCGGCTTCCGCCTCGGCCCAGGCCGCACGGTGTTCGAGGCCCAGATGGGGTATTCCCGGCAGCAGGACGCACCCGGATGCCGCGCCGCTGCATTCGGGCAGCGAGGGGTTGGTCTCCTGGGGTGGATGCAGCATGAACAGGGCCGGTGGGATGTGTTCGGCGAAGCGCCCCGGTTGCACACCGTCCTCGCCGAGGACCGGACCTTCGGAGATCACCAGTCCGACGGTATCCGGTGCGGGATCGTCGGGCAGTTCCTCACGGACCCCGAATATCGTCGAGGTCGACAGCAGGCCCGGCATCGAGGCCACCCGGACCGCCAGGACCAGCAGTTGTGACCATTCCTTGGTGGTATCGGGCCAGCGGCCCGAGATCACGAACCCGCGCAGCGTGCCCGCGGCGTGGAACGGCGTGACGCCTATCGGAGCGTTGCTGCGCATAGTGCCTCCCGTACGGATACCCGGGGGCGGCCCTGCCCGTCCTCGAACTATGTGAAAGACGAGGATCCCGCAGAAGTTGTCTGGCACACAAGTACCAGAGAGTGCCAGATCGCGCGGCGAACGCGGAAAAACCCGCGGACGACGGTCCGCGGGTTCCTGTCGCGCTACCCGGATGGGCAGGCGATCAGCCGAAGATGAGGCCCTTGGCCTGGCTGGTGGCCTTGGTGAAACGCTCCTGGACGTCGGCCCAGTTGACCACGTTCCAGAAGGCCTTCACGTAGTCCGCCTTCACGTTCTTGTACTGCAGGTAGAACGCGTGCTCCCACATATCGACCTGCAGCAGCGGAATGATACCCAGCGGCACGTTGGCCTGCTGGTCGTAGAGCTGGAAGGTGAGCAGCTTCTGGCCGAGGGTGTCGTAACCGAGCACCGCCCAGCCCGACCCCTGCAGACCGTTGGCCGCGGCGGTGAACTGCGCGCGGAACTTGTCGAACGAGCCGAACTGGTCGTCGATGGCGGCGGCCAGATCGCCGACCGGCTTGTCGCCGCCGTTGGGGGAGAGGTTCTTCCACCATATGGAGTGGTTGACATGACCGCCGAGGTGGAAAGCGAGGTTCTTCTCGTTCAGGAAGATTGCGCCGTGATCGCCGGCTTCGCGCGCGGCTTCGAGCTTCTCCAGTGCGGTGTTCACACCGGCCACATAGGCCGCGTGATGCTTCGAGTGGTGAATTTCGTTGATCTGCCCGGAGATATGCGGCTCCAGGGCGGCGTAGTCGTAATCCAGATCTGGCAGCGTGTACTCAGCCACGATGTCCCTTCCTTGTCGGGTCGAGTGCTCCCTGTGCGGGATGCTCCCGACCATTCGTACACCCGATCGGTCCAACTCGCCCCGACACCCCACCATTCCATATCGGAGCAAACCCGACCATTCCGGACCGAACCCACAGGTGCGTACCCCGTCTCGCCCGATACATGCTCTGCGGTGCCCGAAGGGATCGAAAAGAATCAGAAAGCGCGCTACCCGGGGTCGCGGGGAGAGCGCTCGATCCACGCGTGGCCGGCGGCCGCGTAGCCCGTTTCGCGGTGCGGAAACCGGGATGGAAACGGCACGGCCCGCGGCCGCCGGCCCGGTGGGCCGATGGACGCGGGCCGGCCGGGTGCGTTTCCGGCGGCCGGGCTCACAGCGGGGGCGCGATACCGGGGTGGGTCGCGCGCGGGTCGCCCTTGTCGTGGGCCGCCCACCAGCGCTCGGATCCGGACACCAGTTCCGGCAGCGGTATCTCCGTGTCGTCGGAGCGGTGCGCGGTGACCGTGTCGAACCAGACCCGGATATCGAGTTCCCGCGGGTCGATGCCCTCTTCCTGGGAGAACTCGAGGACATGGCGGGCGATCCGGGTGTCGATGGTGGTGTCGAAACTGAGCAGCTCGCTCCACAGCGCCCAACCACTGTCGTCGAGGTCGATGAACTCCCAGCCGTGCAGCCGGCTGCCACCGAAACTGAACACCGCGGCGCCGAGTCCGGACAGTTCCAGCGGCAGGACCCGTGGTTCCAGATCGTCCCAGCGCTGCATCCGCAACGAAGCGGCAATTCTCGTGACCCCGTGGAAGACCAGCCGCACCCGGGTCGGCTGGGTGGAGGTGGCAGACCCATCCGGAGCGATGCCCGGTATTTGCTCCGGCAGGCTGAGCACCTCGAGCTCGAGCTCTAGGCGTTTGCGTTCGGAATCCACTTCCAGTCCCAGACATCCGGCCTCCGACAGTGCTTTGTCGAGGCCGGCCACGTCCAATCCATCGAGTAACCCCCTGGTTGATGTCATGGCGCCAGATTACCGAGGTCAGTGCCTGGATCTCGGGATTTTGCCGTTTTGAAATCCCGATGGAACCGAATGCGGGTGCCCGGCGTCCAATTGGTTATCGGGTCACGCAACGGGGCGTGGCCCGAGCCGGTGACCGGGCGGTCGCTCCGGGATTGGTGGAGGGGAGTACCGGATCGGCCGTTCGAGTCCGCTGTTACCGCAGGTCATCCGGCATATATCGAGCTATCTGGCATAATGGTGCGCTGAATGATAGCTGATACCAGAGGCTCTGGTTGTGAGTTATATGCATTAGTTATGAATCCGGTGGATTTGTTGTCGATGTCCGGATGATCCATCGCGCTTCGGCATCCATTCGGCGAACCATCGGGCGTGTCCGGCGTGTCGGCGCGCGTCGGCCGCGGGCCGATACATCGGCCGCGTGCGGCGCGGCTCTCACCGGAGCCGGGCAGGGGTCCGGGGGGTTATGGCAGGATCTGAGGAGTGAGCTTCGGAGTCCCGTCGGTACCGGTCGAGTCCGTACCGGCAGAATTCGACCGTCCGCCCGGGGAAGCGGCGGCAGCCGTCCTGCTCGATGTGCGTGAGGACGACGAATGGCAGCTCGGCCATGCGCCGGGTGCCGTGCATATTCCGCTGTCCGATATCCCGGCTCGCTTCGGCGAACTGGATCCCGATGCCGAACTGTATGTGGTGTGCCGTCAGGGCGGCCGGTCGCTCGAGGCCGTGAAATATCTCATGACGGTGGGATACGAAGCGGTGAACGTGGTGGGCGGAATGGTGGCCTGGCAGCAGACGGGCCGTCCGCTGACCGGCGAGGGTGACGAGCCCGCGAAGATCTACTGACGAAGAGCGAGGTGCGCGGTGAGTACGGTGGTGCAGCCTTGTGCCCGCTGCGGGACACGCTGGGCGGTGCAGGGGTCGCCGATGCACTGGTGCCCGCGCTGCCGCGGCGTGCTGCTCTCTCCGGGGCCGATCGATGCCCCGCCGGAGCGCCGAAACTATCGCTGGATCGCGCGGCGGCCCGGCCGCCCCGCGCGGCCCGGACACGCCGCGGCCGGCGGACGCCGAGACACCGGCACGCCCCGCTACACGGAGATCCCCCGCTGGGGACTGTACGACCGGCCTGCTACCGATCGGGACCAGCAGAAGCCGCGTCCGCTCGCCACCCTGACCCGCTGGGCCTATGCCGCGTTGTCCGCCACCGCGCTGCTGTTCGGGGTCGCCGCGGTCGCCGAACTGGGCCGCTATCTCCTGCTCCTGCGCAATCGCACCCACCTCATCGAACCGCCCCTGCTGTGGTTCTCCGACGCGCTGGTGAACACCTCCGCGCTGTTCGCGTTGATCATGGCGCTGGTCGCCGCGGTGGCGGCGCTCGGCTGGCTGATCGAGACGCGCCGGGTGCTCTGCGCGGCCCAGGGGCGCAAGGACCCCAGATCGCCGCGCCTGCTCGCCCTCGGCTGCTTGGTTCCGGTGGTGAATCTCGTCCTTCCCGGGGTCTTCCTGACCGAAGCGGTAGCCGACCGCACCGATCCCCGCCCGCTGCGGGCCGTACGGATCTGGTGGGCCGTCTGGGTGCTCGGCGGTCTGGTCGCGGTGGCGGCCCTGTTCTGGCGCGGCGCCGATTCGCTGCAGGCCGAGGCGGACGGGGTGCTGTTCACAGCGGCTGCCGACGCGCTGGCTGCCGGGGTCGCGGTGCTTACCCTGTGGGTCATGCGCACGATCGAGGGTCGTGATCTGCGCGGTGCCGACCGGCTGGCCAGGCGCTGGGTGATCGCGGTCGATCCGGTCGAGCCGCTCATCGAGCCGGTGCATCCGGGGCCTGCCGCTACGGTGGGCACGGCGGCGGATGCCGGGACCGATGATTCCCGGGACGGCACCCAGAGGGCACTACAGGAGGTTGCGGCCAAGTGAGCGAGGGCAGTGGCGAGTCGGTCCAGGGCGGTCGCGCACCGTTCGTGGTCGCGCACCGGGGCGCCTCGGCGGCCCGCCCGGAGCACACCCTGGCCGCCTACGAACTCGCGCTGGAAGAGGGCGCCGACGGAGTGGAATGCGATGTCCGGCTCACCCGTGACGGTCATCTGGTCTGCGTGCACGACCGCACCGTGGACCGGACCTCGAGCGGTAGCGGTCTGGTCAGCGAACTCAGCCTGGCGGAATTGAAGGATCTGGACTTCGGGGACGGCAACCCGGCCGGTGTGCTGACGCTCAGCGAATTGATCGGCCTGGTGCTGGACTGGCGTAGTCGACCGACCAAGTTGTTCATCGAGACCAAACACCCGGTGCGGTACGGGTCGCTGGTGGAGAACAAGGTGCTGGCCGAACTGCAGCGGTTCGGTATCGCGACACCGGCCTCGGCCGCCCATTCCCGCGCGGTGGTGATGTCGTTCGCCGCCACCGCGGTCTGGCGGATTCGACGCGCGGCGCCGCTGTTGCCGACCGTCCTGCTCGGTGAATCGTCCCGCTACCTCGGCGGTAGCGCGGCCACCACCGTCGGCGCGACTGCGGTGGGCCCCTCGGTGAAAACCCTGCGGGACCATCCCGATCTCGTGGACAAGGCCGCGGCCGCCGGCCGGGCCACCTACTGCTGGACGGTCGACGAACCCGACGATATGCAGCTGTGCGCCGATCTCGGCGTGAGTTGGGTGGCCACCAATCATCCCGGCCGGGCGAAAGCCGTCCTGGCCAACGGTTGACGGCCGTACGCGCGAACAGCCGAAATGTGTGGCCTGCACGGGTCGCATGGTTCCGGCGTGTAACTTGACCAGCCGTGGGTAAGAGCAAACGCAATAGTCCGAAGCCCGGCGGCAACCGGGCCCAGCGTCTGGCCGAACGGCGGGCGGCGTTGCAGGAGGCCGAGCAGGCCGTGACCCGGCCCTTCGAAGGGTTGGCCGCCGAATGCGATCTGGTGGCACTGCGCGAGTTCGTCCCCTCGGCCACCGCCGAATTGAAGCTCGCGGACCATATCGCCGCCGAGCGCGCGGTAACGCTGGCCACCGTTCTCCCGGGTGCGGTCTCGGCGCTGGTACGGGCCGGAGAACAGCCGACCGGATATGTCGGCGTCCAGGTGCAGACGCCGAGTGCGGATCCGGGTGCCGATCTGGCGGCCTCGATTCTGTGGACGCAATCGGCCGAACCGGGTGAATCGCTGGCGGTCGCGCACGCCGCGCCGGGCGGTCCGGCGCTCTCGGACGTCATCGTGGCCGACGCGCCCCTGGCCCTGACGGTGCATCAGGATTTCGATTGGTGGGTTCCCGAAGGGGTGCAACCCGATCCGCAGGTCGCGGCCACCATCGAGCAGGCCAAAGATGCGATCATGCCGTCGGATCGGCTGGACCTGGGGCCGGGCGAGATCGGCGCCCCGTGGTGGGTCGACGCGGGAGAAAAGGCGCATCTGCGGTGGGTACGACCGGAGGCCGAGGATGATCTGATGCTGGCGCTGGCCCGCCTGCACGCCGCGGGCGGTCTGCATCTGGGCGAGGGATCCCGCTTCGCGGGTTCGTTCCGGACCCACGGGCTGCTGGTTCCGGTCTTCGATCTCGACCCGGAGCGGCACATCAGCGAATGGCGTTCGCCGGCAACGGAATTCGGAGCGCGATTGGCAGACGCGCTGGCCGTGGATTCCCCCTTGACCGCCGAACAGCGGCGCTCCCGGGACGGCTTGAGGTCGCGGCAGGTCACACTTCGCTGAATAAATCGGAGGATTTTCCGAAAAACTCTTCTTTCTGAGGCCGATCTCGGCTAGGTTTCAGAGGTCGCCGTTTCTGGAACCCCCGGCGACATCACGTCAGCCGACACAACGACCCGGCGCCGGCTGACGTACCGGAGCATCGGCCGCCCGACCTCGGCGCAGTAGGCCGGGACGGCCGATGCTCCCATCATCACCCGGACACGACACCGGAAACTCCCATCGGCTGCTCCCAGTGCGGTCCGCACCGGCGCCGACGGGAGACGGGCCGTCAACCGAAATCAGATATGACCGCCGGCCACCGACGGCGCGCCGGAGGCATACGAAGGATCGTCGCTCATCTCCCGGGCGATGAACTCCTCCAGATCGAACAGGTTCGAGCCTGCCCGATCGGCGACGGTCAGCAGGGTGGTCATCTTCGCGACCTCTTCCACCTGCTCCTTCAAGAACCACTGCATGAACTGCTCGCCGAGGTAATCGCCTTCCTCGCGGGCGGTGCTGGCCAGCTGGACGATCTGATCGGTGACCGTCTTCTCCTGATCGAGCGCCATCGCGATCGGCTCACGAGAATTCTCGAACTTCGACTTCGCCGCGTCGATACCGGCGACGTCGACGCTGATATCGCGATCCAGGAAGTACTGGACGATCATCATCGCGTGATTGCGCTCCTCGCGCGCCTGCGCGTAGAAGCGCTTCGCCAGCTGCGGGAGATCGGCGTTGTCGTACCACACGGCAATAGCGATGTACTGGTGCTCGGCATTGAACTCGTGCCGAATCTGATCGTGCAGCAGGCCATGGAATTTGCTGCGCGGGCTTTCCGGATGATTGGACATGCCTTGACATTAACGCCGAAAACACCCACTGTCATCCAAGTGCAGCCTTAATGAGGATAGTGTTGCCTCAACCAATTAAGGATAGTGTTGCCTTATTTATTCGGCCCCGAACCCGCCATTTTCGGAACGGAGCCACCGGCCGGTGCGGGCGACGAACGGAGCTCTCGCGCGACGAACTCCTCCACATCGAACATATCCCCGGCCGACCGGTCCAGCACGGTCAACAGAGTCGACATACCTGCGACATCCTGCTGTTCCCGGTCGAGCAGCCAGCTCACGAACCGCTCACCCAGGTAATCCCCCCACTCTCGTGCGACCCGCGCCAGCTCGGTGACCTGATCGGTCGATGTCTGCTCCCTGGCCAGTAGAAAAGCCACCGCGGCACGCGGGGATTCGAAAGTCTCCCGCACTTCCCCCAAACCGCCGATTGTGATCTCCAACTCACGGTCGATCAAATACTGAACAATGCGCAACGCATGCCCGCGATGCTCTTCGGAACGCCGATAACTGTGCCCGGCCAGTTGGGGTAACCGCTGAATATCGAAATACACGGCGGCAGCCAGATATTGCTGCGACACGGTCAGTCCGTGCCGCACCTGCGCCCGCAACAGCGCGATGAACGGTTGAGCCAGATCACTATCGTCCATAAGAGCAGTGTATTTGGAGCGGCTCCGCCGCTCGAGGTTCGGGCTGGAATTTTGGAGCGGCTCCGCCGCTCGAGGTTCGGCCCCCCAGACGCGGGCCGAACCCTTTCAGGGCCTCGTAAGACTCGGCGCTCGGGGGTAGGGGGGGAAGGGCTCGGCGAGATAGGCAAGCGGTCAGCAGTGGCCTACGGGCCGAGTCGTGCACGGACGTTACGGTCGTTGTGGATCAGTTGGCGGAGACTTCTTCGGGGACCGGATCGCCGTTTGCCAGGGCTTCGAAGAAGTTGCTTGCGTCCGGTTTCGCCCAGAGCACCACGTTCCCGCTGTCGGTGTCCTCGAACCCGCCCACGGGGACAGTGGTGGCGAGGGTGTCGCCACGTAGGGCCCAGGCCAGGCGGGCCAGGTCCCAGATGTGGTCGCCGGAGTCGACGGTCAAGGATTTTGCGGTATTGGTGGCCATGGGCCAGAGGGCGAAGGGGTTGGCGAGGGTGCCGGGGCTGGTGGCTTTCTCCAGGAGTGCGGAGAGGAACAGCCGCTGGTTGTTCATCCGGTCGATATCGGCGAGGGCGGTGGCGCGGGTCCGGACGAATCCGAGGGCCTGCGGTCCGTTCAGTTCCTGGCAGCCTGCGGGGATATCGAGGCCGGCGAGGGGATCGTTGATGGCCTGGGGGACACACAGGTCGATACCGCCCAGAGCGTCTACGACACCCGCGAAACCGGCGAAACCGATTTCGGCGTAGTGGTCGATGCGCAGGCCGGTCGCGGTCTCCACGGTTTGGGTGAGCAGGGGGGCGCCGCCGAAGGCGAAGGCGGCGTTGAGTTTGTCCTGGCCGTAACCGGGGATGCTGACGTAGGAGTCGCGGGGCAGGCTCACCAGTGTGGTGCGGCCGGACGGCGGGATGTGCACCAGGATGATGGTGTCGGTGCGCGGGTCACCGGCGTCGCCGCCGGTGGCCAGGCCCTCGGCCTGTTCGTCGGAGAGCCCGGATCTGCTGTCGGAACCGACCAGCAGCCAATTGGTGCCCGCGGTGTTGCCGACCCGGTCCTCGTATCCGCCCAGCGCGTCGATCCGGGTCAGCGAGCCGTCGAGTTTCACCACTGCGTAGACCAGGCCGAATACCAGCACCAGCAGGATTACCAGCAGCCAGCGGCCGATATGACGTTTGCGGCGGGGCCGGGGCCGGGGCGCCGCCCGGCCGCCGTAAGGCCGGTTCCCGCCGGGGGGTCCACCGGGAGGCGGTGGACGGCGGCGGTCTTCGCGCAAGGGTTGGGGCCGCTGGGTCGGAGCATGCTCGGCTCCCCGATAGGGCACCGGTCGCTGGGTGGGAGCGTGCGGACCCGGCGCACCTTTGGCGGGAGGCGGTCCGGGCCGGCGTCCGGACGGTGCGGCGCGGCCATCGGGCGACTGCGACCAGGCGCGGGGCGGTTCGTAGCGTTCGGTCGGACGACCGCGCTGCCCCGGGTTGCGGCGCATCATCTGGGGTTGTTCGGAGGGCGGAACTCCGCCCCGCGGCGGTGGCGGGACGGGGCCTCGCGCGGGCGGTCGTCCGGGGGTCCCGCTGTGCGGCGGCACCCGGCGCATCCGAGGGTCGTCGCCGTTCATCATCATCAGACTCTACTTATCGATCGGCCCCGGTTTCGTTAGCATCACGATTCCGAGCCGATCCCCAGGTGAAAAGGCATGGTCGGGAATAGGAGGGGTTACGGGCTTGTAAAGGGGGATTACCCCATCAAGGTAGCCACGACACCCGGTCGTGCAGCAGCCCGTAGCCGAGATAGGCGACCACGTCGATCAACGCATGAGCGATCACCAGCGGCCACAGCCGCCCGGTGCGCTGCCAATATCGGCCGAACACCACGCCCATGACGATATTGCCGATGCCGCCGCCGAGGCCTTGGTACAGGTGATAGCTGCCGCGTAGCAGCGCGGAGGCCGCCAGTGCGGAATTATCCGACCAGCCGAGCGCCCGCAGCCGGGTCAGCAGATATGCCACCACCACGATCTCCTCGGCCGCGGAGTTGGCACACGCGGAAAGGACCAGGGCGGGTAGGCGCCACCAGTGGTCGTCGAGGGCGTCCGGAACGATCGTCACGTTGATTCCCGACGCCTGCGCGATGAGGTACAGGCCCAGGCCCGGCAATCCGATCACGGCGGCCAGGGCCACCCCGTGCAGGACGTCGGGCCGGAATCGGACCCGGGCCAGGCCGATCGCACGCGGCGCGATCCCGCTGCGCCACAGCAGATACAGTCCCAGCCCCGCCCAGGCAGTCAGCCGCAGCACGCCGACGAGCTGGAACAGCAGGTCGAGTAGGGATTGGGCCGAGCGAGAGGAGTTCAGGGCGACCGTCTGGTCACCGACACCGCCGGGCGCCAAAGCGCTCTCGAGCAGGGAAAGTGCCGCGTTCAGGCCGCTGAGCCCGAAAGTGACACCCAGAACGACCAGGATCTCGAGCCGGATCTCCCGCTGTTCCCGGGTGCGGTCACCGACCGCGCTGCGCTCACCCATATGTCGAATCTAGGCGGTCACACCGCCGACCTGGGGCCGCCCGGTTCAGCCGCGTCGCAAGCCGTTCAGAAACGGGCAGCCGGCGAGAGTGCGGACCGCCCGGCCCAGGCCTTCGATATCTTCGGCGGGCGTCGCGAACGGCAGCCGGAAGTCGTGGTCGCCGTCGAGGCCCTCGATGCGCAGTGTGAGGCCGTACCGGTCGATCGCGAGTGGGTGGATACGGCCGTGCCGCAGTTTCGCGGGCAGATGACGGGCCAGCTGGGCCACCACATCGGCGTGGTCGGCGTCCAGATGCTGCAACCAGGCCGATTCCATCGAGCAGAACGGGTCGGGGGCGGCCAGGCGGAGCTCGTCGACGCAGACCGATTCGGCGCCTGACGAATCCGCCACGACGGCCGAGTTGAGTACCAGCCGCAAGAGGGTGGTGGTGTGGCCGATATCGAGGAGCCCGGGATGCGGGTACTCCTCGGCCACCGCGCTGACCAGCGTGCGCTGGGCGCGGCTCGGAACGCCGCGCACCCAGCCGCGCAGCCAGACCAGCGAGCGCACCGGCTCGCGCAACGGCAGCGGTGCGTGGTCGGTGAGTTCGAGGACCGCCGGGGCGCCCGCGATCTGCGTACCGGCGGCGTACACCGCGGCGCAATCGTTCGGGACCGCGAGCACGACGTCGCCGCACTGCCGTAGGTAATGGACCGCGACCGGAGCGGGGTCGGCTCCGGGTAGCGCCAGCATGGCCTGTTCGGCATGCGAACAGGCGCTGCGGACACGCTCGGCGGTGGACGGGGCGGGGGCGATCGGCGCCATGGGTACCTCCATTGCGGGCGTGCCCGACTTCACAAGGTCAATATTAGGTTAACCTAAGCTAAGTTAAAGTCGAGTGCGGCGCAAGGGGATCGCGCGACCGGAAACCACCGCCCACCGGGGCCACCGGTGGGCGTCTCGCCGTGTGTCCGGAGGCCCGGCGAATCCTGGTCGGGCCCCGCTTACGATCGGGGGGTGGTCGCACGTGAATCCCAGCCGGTACTCCTCGGGCTGACTGTTCCGAAACGCGCCGTCGAGCGTGGACTGGTCGACGGCCTGGCGGTGTCCGCGGGTCATTTCTCCGATGTGGAGCTCATCGATGCCGCCGACCGGGACGAACGGCTGGCCGACTTCCTGGCCGGCGCGGCGCACGGTGCGAACGGTTACGCGGTACGGACCGACGATCCCGACCGCGCTCTCGCGCTCATCGCGGCCACCGCGGCCGCGCTGTGCGGCGAAGATATCCGCGCTGCCCTGGCCCGGCCGGACCTCGCGTTCCTCGCCGGTCTGTCCAGCGGTGCCGTCGACGCGGTCCGGGACATGCTGCTGGGTATCGAAACCGCCGATCCCGAGGCGCTCGGCAGTGCGCTACGTGCCGCGCTGGACGGTCACGCTCCGGCCGCGTGACCACGCCGCACGTGCCGCCGCACCTGCCGCCGCCCGGCAGCCGGGCGGCTGGCACCGGCGGCTGGCACCGGCGGCTGGCACCGGCGGCTGGCACCGGCGGCTGGCACCGGCGGCTGGCACCGGCGGCTGGCACCGGCGGCTGGATGCGGTCGGCGGACTGCGGAAACGCTGAGTAGCGCCGCTGCATCGCGACCGCGACCGGCGCCGCGGCCCATCCCGCGAGCTCTGGTGGACGCCGGGTACTCGGCGCTGCTCGTGTGGACCGGAACCGTCCCCGGCCTGCTCGTACGACCGGCGCGGTCCGCACACCGCGTTCGGTTCATCCCGGGTCGACTATCCCGTCATCGACGGTCGGCCGGTCCTTCCCCTCCGGTGGCCAGCGGCCGGTGTGCGGTCACCAGTAGTCTCGTAGACGTGCCGCGTATCGCCTATTTCGGCCCGTCCGGAACCTTCACCGAGATGGCCCTCGCCGAATTCGAGACCTCCGGGTCGTTCGACGGACCCGTCGAGCGCGTCGCTGCGCCCAGCCAATCCGCGGCGCTGGATATGGTGCGCGCCGGCGCGGTCACCGCGGCCGTGGTCCCGATCGAGAGCTCAGTGGAGGGGTCGATCTCGGCGACGCTGGATTCGCTGGCCCTCGGCCCGCGGCTGCAGATCATCGCCGAAACCGAGCTGGAGGTGACCTTCACCATTTTGGCGCGGCCGGGAACAGAGGTCTCCGCCGTGCGCACGCTGGCGGCCTATCCGGTCGCGCTGGCGCAGGTCCGGGGCTGGGTCGGCCGCACCTGGCCCGAGCTCGGCATCCACACCTCCGATTCCAATGCCGCCGCGGCGGAGGACGTGCACGCCGGCTTGGCGGATGCCGCGGTGTCCACCGCGCTGGCGGGGGAACGGCTGGGTCTTTCGGTACTCGCTTCCGGAGTCGCCGACCATGACCAGGCGGTCACTCGCTTCGTGCTGGTGACGCTGCCGCGGGTGGCTCCCGCGCCGACCGGTACCGATCGCACCTCGATCGTGCTCGAGGAACTGCCGAATACACCCGGTTCGCTGATGCGCGCGTTCGCCGAATTCTCGACCCGCGGAGTGGACCTGACCCGCATCGAATCCCGGCCCACCCGGACGGGTATGGGCACCTATCGCTTCTATCTGGATTGTGTCGGCCATATCGAGGACGCCGCGGTGGCGGAGGCGCTGAAGGCTCTGCACCGCACGGCGCGCATCCGCTTCCTCGGTTCCTGGCCGGCCACCTCGGCGAACGGTAGTCCACCGCCGTCGGACGAGGAGGCCGCGTTCTGGCTGACCCAGCTACGGAAAGGGGTGGCCGACCTGTGACCGGCAAACTCGTTCTGGTGCGCCACGGTGAAACCGAAGGCAATGTCGCCAAGATTCTCGACACCAAACTCCCGGGTCTCCCGCTGACCGAGCGGGGCGCCGCCCAGGCGAAGGCCTTCGGCGCGAACCTGCTGACACCGCCGCGGGCACTGTTCCATTCACGGGCGCTACGTGCCCGCCAGACAGCGAGCTATATCGAGGCGGCCACCGGTATCGCCGCGCTCGAGCGTGACGGTATCCACGAGGTGCAGCTGGGGGAGCTGGACGGGCAGAGCAGTCAGGAGGCGCACGACCGGTTCCAGGCCGTGTACCGGCTCTGGCACGAGGGGCAGCTCACCGGCCGGACTCCGGGCGGCGAATCGGGGCAGGATGTACTCGATCGTTTCCTCCCGGAGGTCGCGCGGCTGCGCGCCGAGTATCTGGAAGACGGCGGGACCGGGAACGTTCTGCTGGTCACCCACGGCGCCGCGATGCGCCTGGTGGGCAAGACCCTGACCCGGGTGGCGCCGCCGTTCACCACCAACAATCACCTGGACAACACCGAGACGATCGAGTTGGCCCCGCTGCCCGGTGGCGGCTGGGAATGCGTGCGGTGGGGCCGGTTCACGCCGCCGTTCGGCGATAAGGCCGAATCGGGTGCCGACGATCCCATGGGCTGACCGCCGGCGGCACCCGTTCTAGGCCAGCGACGGATTTCGCGGGAAATCCGCGCGCTCGGGCAGCGAATTGATCAGGTCTTGGAGCGCTATCCGCAGCCGAGCTGTGGTTCCACTGCTGAACGACGACCATTTGGTGCCGTCGTCGGCGACGCTGGCGGTCGCAATGAAACGACCCGCGCGGGTATTGAACACGGCGATATGGTTTTCCGCGACATCCCGGCTGGCGTCGCCGTAGACGACACCGACTATTTCGGCGTGCGATTCGCAATGCGCCATCGCCGAGGCGATGGTCTGCGCGTCGCGTGCGGGGTTGCCGACCTTCGCGAGCCGGGCGGCGGTGGCCGCCGGATCGCCCGCATCGTCGAAGATCGGCACCACCTGCTCGGTCGGAGCGTTCATACCGGTGAGCTCCAGCGCTTCGGCCGGACCGAGCGCCGAGAGGACCGGTCCGGGAAGGTCTTCGCCGGCTTCGTCGATCACGTAGGAGTCCGGCCCGCGGAGGGCGACGGTGACCAGATCATCGCCCTTCGCCAGGCACATCCGGCTCACCTGACCGTCGACGATCAGGCGTAGCGCCACCACCCAGTGCGGCCGGTACAGGCCCCGCAGCCGATCCTCGAGTTCCGGATGGACCTGCTCACCGTCGAGCAGGTCACGCTCCCGGAGGAGCTGCGCCGCCGCGTCCATCGCCTTGTCGTGGTCGACCTGATTGTCGTAGCGACCCATCGCGTTCAGAACGACGGGTACCTCGTCGATCTCCAGTTTCTCCAGGAGATACTGCATTTCGTCGAGCGACAGCACGACCGCCGCGAGCATCGACGGCCCCCGCCCCGCACCGAGCACTGTCACTTGCCCGGTCGGGGAGGTTCGCCGCCGCCGATCACGCCGTCGGCGATATAGCGACCGTCGGCGAAGTGATCGCCGCGCAGGTAGTCGGCCGCGTCGTGATCCTGATCCTCTTCGCCGTTCGCGCCACGGGAATTGCCCATCAGCGGACCGCTGTTGGCGCCGGTACCCGCCGGACGGACCGGCGCGGTCTCGCCGCGGGTCAGCGCCACGTTCTCGGCGGCGGGGGCGGTGGCGTTCGCGGCCGGGGCGCCCCAGCCCTCGGGAACCTTCAGTCCGCCGTTGTTGAGGCCCAGTGCCGAGCCGGAGGGCAGTCCGCCGGTCCGGGTGGCCGCCGCGGTGGTGGCCGCCACCGCACCGGTCACCAGGCCGGGAACGGCGAGGGAGGGCGCCGTGGCGGGCGCGGACGTGGTGGCGGCGACGAGGGCGTTGGCACCCAGATTGCCCACGGTGGTGACACCGGTACTCGCCACCGAACCGGCCACATGCGCGGCCTGGGTCGCGGCGCTGGCCAGCCCCGGGTTCTGCGCCAGTGCGGTACCGGCCGCGGCCAGCATCTTCACCGGATCACCGTTGGCCTCCTGCATGGCCTGATCGGCCGGGCCCGTATCGGCGCGACCCGCACCGTTGGCGATCGGCGGCGGGGTGAGGAATTCGCCCGGGGTGAGCACGGTGGCGGAGACGGCCGCCTCATAGGTCTCCATGGTGAGCGCGGCGCGCAGATCCAGGGCGGCCTTGGCGGCCTCGGCGATCTCGGAGGAGCCGTTCAGCACGCCGCCGGTGGAATGCGCGGCCGCGCGGGCCGTGTTCACCGCGATGATTTCCGGCAGGCTCGGCATGGCGATGGAGGCGACGGTGTAGGCGGTGGCCTGCGAGGCCGCCTTGGTGCCGAGGGCCGCCGCCATCGTGCCCTGCTGTTCGGCCCATCCGGTGAAGCCGACGAGCCGGGCCAGTGCGCCGATACCGTTGATGCTCTGCATACCGACCCCGAGCTCCGCCATGACGCGGACCACCGTGGCGGTGGCGTCCACCCAGGCTCCGGTGAGCGTGCCCCAGGCGCCGGCGGCCGCCGACATCGGAATGGCGTGTGAGCCGGCGTTCAGTGCGATCGAATTGCCCTCGGCGAGTCTGGGCAGCCAGAACACCCCGGTGATACCTGCGGTCATGCTTGTTTCTCCCCTTGTGAACTAACGATGGTGGATCGGTCGGCCAGTGGTGCCCGGCGGCTCGGGTCGAGCCGTGATCGCCGCGGCGGCATGGGCTCAGGCGGCGATCGAACCGAACGCCCCGCCGGTGAGCGTGAGCACCCCGGCCGAAGCGGCGTCCTGGGCGAGGTACTGGGCGAGTTGGGTGCGCAGGATCGCGGCCGTGTGGTGCAGTTCGAGAACGGCCTGGGCGAGAGAGGTCTGGTGGGTGGCGGCGCCCTTGTTCATATGCATGGCGCCGTGCAGTGAGGCCTCGTCCGCGCCGGACGGTGCTACATAGGTCGCGGGTACGGTGGCCGCGGCCACGCCCGACAGCCGGTCGGCGAGTAGATCGAGTTCGACCGCGGCGGCGAGGATGAGCTCGGGTGTGACGTCGACGTTGCCAATCATGTCCTCGACTCCTTCTGGTGGCGGCTCTTGGGCGGAACCACGAGAATTCCCCCTACGAGTACATTGGACGCGATACCCCCGCGAGCGGTTCCATCGAATCCACAACTTTCTTCCGGCTCGGTCCGGCGCGGCGTCCGTGAGTTCCCCTGCAGGACTGCCGCATGTACCGGATAGAGCTTAACCCCATCCCAGCTGATGGAGCCGGTCTTCGTCAATCCCGAAATAGTGTGCGATTTCGTGGATCACGGTGATTCGCACTTCTTCGACCACCTGTTCCTCGTCGTCGCACACCTCGAGCAGAGCGTCGCGATACACCGTGATCGTGTCGGGAAGCGAACCACCGTAGTGACTGTCGCGTTCGGTCAGCGCGATTCCGTGATAGAGCCCCAGCAGATGCGGCTCGTCCGGATTACGCGGCTCGATCAGCACGACCACATTGTCGATGGCGCGGGCCAGCTCCGGAGGTATCAGATCCAGTGCGTCGCCGACCAGCTCCTCGAAACGGTCCTCGGACATGACCACCGACATGCGCGGGCTCCGGTTACCGCGGTACGGGCCGCGGTTCCGGCTGCGGGGGCAGCGGCGCCGCGCCCGGCAGCGGTTCGGGGGTGGACCTTCCGGAATTCGGCGGCGGTACGGGTTCCTGGCCGTTGATCAGGAGGCGGCCGCGGGCCGGTCCCACGAGCGGCGCGAAACCTTCCTGGTCGGCGCCCTTTCCGACCATGCAGTTGAGCTGGCGGCTACCGGCGAGCCAACTGCGCGCGTCGATGTAGTCGAAGAACACCGTGAGGGTCTTGTCCCGCAGTACATGCGGCCCGCCGAGGTAGTCGTTGGTGGTGCGGCCGCACTCCTCCTCCAGGAACTGGTCCTGGTCGGCCTTGGTCGGCGGTCCACCCTGGAACCGGCCGGAGAGATCCACCGTGGCGGCGATCTCGACCGCGTGCTCCTGGGTGCAGTCGACCGGGTCGGTCGGCAGGTTCTGGTTGATTCCGAGGCAGACACCGGGTTCGTACACCTTGGACTGGTCGCCTTCGGCCACCCGGCCGGTCTTGGGTAGCGGGCTACCGCTCAGCCCGGGGACCTGCAGACCGCAGCGCAGCATCCGGTCACCGGAATTGGTCCAGCCGTCGTTGCTCGGATACATCAGGCCCACCGCGTATTTGCCGCGCGGATCGAAGCGGCCGTTGAGATAGCGCTGTGCGGCGGGTACGCAATGTTCCTCGCGAAGTTCGGTGAGCCGCAGCGAATCCGGCCAGACCGCGTCCGGGCCGAACTCCGTGCCCGGGTATTCGCTCAGATCGACGGTATCGGTGACCTCGAACAGATGCTCGTCGGCGCAATCCAGTTCGACCAGATCGGAGTGATCCGGTTTGGTCCAGGTCAGGCAGTCGCCGGTGGCGACGGAGGCGAAAACCTTGTCCGCTTTGGCCACCGCGCCACCCGGACTGCGCGCCTGCAGGTTGGAGTCGTTGTCGAATCCGCTGAGCATCATGGTGAGCAGCGCGGCGACGACGGCGCCCACGGCGACTGCGAGCAGACTCCAGCGCAGCTGCGGCGCCGCTATCCGTTTGACCCGGCTCGTGCCGGGTCCGGAACCGCGCTCGCCGCCCGCGGCGGACCCGCCGGGCCGGCGCCCGCCGGGAGCACGGCCGGGCGGATCGAACGATGCCGGACCGCCGGGCCGGCGTCGCGCGGAATCGGTCTTGCGACCGCGACCCGGGCGGGCGGCACGCGAGCGCAACGATTGGGCGCCGCGGGGGCCGCGCCGGTTGGTGGGCTCATCTTCGGAGGACATCGCGGTCCATCATGGCAGCGCGGTACCCGAACGTGCCACGAACCCGGCCGATCGGCCCCGGCGGGTCGCGGACGAACCTCCGCGAACGGAGGTCGGGGCGATACTCGGTTGAGGCTCCGGAACGGCGACCATTACGCTGGTCAGCCATGATCGACCTCCGACTCCTGCGCGATGATCCCGAGCTGGTCCGCGCCTCGCAGCGAGCCCGGGGCGAGGACCCGGCGCTCGTCGACGCGCTGCTCACCGCCGATTCCGCGCGCCGGTCCGCGATCGCCACCGCCGACCGGCTGCGGGCCGAGCACAAGACCATGGGCAAACAGGTCGGCAAGGCGAGCAAGGAGGACCGGCCCGCCCTGCTGGCGCAGGCGCAGGAGATGTCGGTCAAGGTCAAGGAGGCCGAAACCGCCCAGCACACCGCCGAGGCCGAACTGCAGGGCGCGCACCGCGCGATCTCGAATGTCGTCCAGGAGGGCGCGCCCGCCGGCGGCGAGGACGATTTCGTCCTGCTGGAGACGGTCGGCGCGGTACCCGAGTTCGATTTCACCCCGCGTGATCATCTGGACCTCGGCGAAGCGCTGGGGCTGATGGATATGGAGCGCGGCGCCAAGGTGTCGGGGTCGCGGTTCTACTTCCTCACCGGTTACGGCGCGCTGCTGCAGCTGGGCCTGCTGCAGCTGGCCGCCCAGCGCGCCGTCGCCAACGGCTTCACCATGATGATCCCGCCCGTGCTCGTGCGTCCGGAGATCATGGCCGGGACCGGTTTCCTGGGTCAGCACTCCGCCGAGGTGTACCACCTGGAAGAGGACGATCTGTACCTGGTGGGGACCTCGGAGGTGCCGCTGGCCGGTTATCACTCCGACGAGATCCTCGACCTCTCGGCCGGACCCAAGCGGTACGCGGGCTGGTCGTCGTGTTTCCGGCGCGAGGCCGGCAGCTACGGCAAGGACACCCGGGGCATCATCCGGGTGCACCAGTTCGACAAGGTCGAGATGTTCGTCTACTGCCGTCCCGAGGACGCCGATGCCGAACATCAGCGGCTGCTGGCCTGGGAGCGGGAGATGCTGGCGGCCATCGAGGTGCCCTATCGGATCATCGATGTGGCGGCGGGTGATCTGGGCAGTTCCGCCGCGCGGAAGTTCGACTGCGAGGCGTGGGTGCCGACCCAGGGCACCTATCGGGAGCTCACCTCGACATCGAACTGCACCACCTTCCAGGCCCGGCGGCTGTCGGTCCGCTATCGCGACGAGAACGGGAAACCGCAGACAGCGGCGACTTTGAACGGCACTCTCGCCACCACACGCTGGATCGTCGCGCTGCTGGAGAACCACCAGCAGGCCGACGGTTCGGTGCGGGTGCCGGCCGCGCTGGTGCCCTTCGTGGGCACCGATCTGCTGACCCCTCCGAGCTGACGCGGTTGGCCACGACCAGCCCGGGGTACTCGATATCCCCGGTTGACCACGCGATCGACGATCCCGTTGTTTAGGCTGTTCATCGTGCGAGGAAGCGGGTCTCGCGGCGATACCCGGACGCGGGTACGGGCCGCGTCTGGTGTGGCGACGGCCATGGTCATGTCCCGGACCACCGGGGCCTTCTACGTGATGGGCGGCGCACTGGGGCTGCTGGTGACCGCGATAGCGCCCACACAGGTGCTTTTCCCGGGCGACGAAGGCAACCGGTGGCTGGTCGGTTCGGCGGCGGTGGTGGCGCTGTTGCTGGGGATAAGCCTGCTCGGATGGGGCCCCCGGATGCCGCATTGGGTGCATCACGGCTATGTGGTGATGGCGACCCTGCTGGTGACGATCGCCGTGCACTCGTTCCCGAATACCGTCGCGGCGATCACGCTGGCCTCGTTCTATGTCTTCGTCGCCTGTGACGCGGCGTTGTTCTTCGCGTGGTCGCAGGCCGCGGCCCATATCGCGCTGTGCATGGCGCTGTGCCTGTGGGTCCTGCCGACCCGGGCCGGTCTGCCGTGGTGGTCCGGAGTGATCCCGGCCGGGATCACCTTCGGGGTGGGCGTGGTGGTCGGAATCCTCACCCGGATGGCGTCGGAGGCCGATATCGACACCCTGACCGGTCTGCTGAACCGGCGTGGCTTCGACCGGGCGCTCAATACGGCGATCGAACAGGCCGACCGCTCCGGCCAGGCACTGGCGCTGGTGCTGGTGGACCTGGACCGCTTCCAGAAGGTCAACGATCATCTCGGGCACCGCGCGGGCGACGCGGTCCTGCAGCGGGTGGCCGATACCTGGGCCGGTCTGCTGGGGCCGGGGCAGCGGCTGGCCCGGTACGGCGGTGATGTCTTCGCGGCGCTGCTGCCCGGCACCACCGAACAGGCCGCCATCCTGCTGACCGAACAGCTGCGGGCCGCGGTGACTACCGGCTGTTCGGCCGGCGTCACCTCATGGCAGCCGGGCGAATCGGCGTCGCTGCTGGTCAGCCGCGCCGATGTGGGGCTGTACCGGGCCAAGCAAGCGGGCCGGAACCGGACGGTGCTGGAATCGGGGCACCGCACACCGCTGGCCGTGGAACTGCGTGAGGCGATCGACAACGGCAGTCTCGACGTGCACTATCAGCCGATCGTGAGCCTCGGTGACGGCGGCGACAAGGCGGTCGGCGTGGAGGCGCTGCTGCGCTGGTCCTCCAGCGCGCAGCCGGATGTGACCACCGAGGGGCTGATCCGGGTCGCCGAGGAGTACGACCTCATCGCCGATCTGGACGAACTGGTGCTGCGCCGCGCCTGCGCGGACGCCGCCCAGCTGCAGGACACCTTCGCCGCGCTGGACCTGACCCTGAATGTGAACGTCAGCGGTCTGGAGCTGGCGGAGACGGGCTACGCGGACAAGGTCGCGGGGATCCTGGAGAGCACCGGATGGCCGGCGGATCAGCTCGTCCTCGAGGTGACCGAAACCGAGCTGGCCGCCGAATCGGATACGGCCATCGCCAATCTGCACACCCTGCGCGACCGCGGGGTCCGGATCGCCATCGACGATTTCGGCACCGGCTATTCCTCGCTGAGCCGCTTGGCGACCCTGCCCAGCGACATCATCAAGGTGGATCAGTCGTTCGTCGCGGCGATCCGCTCCGATTCACCGGCGCCGCCGCTGCTCGGCGTGATCGCGGCGCTGAGCAAATCGCTGGATCTGCAGGTGATCGCCGAGGGCGTCGAAACCGAGCACCAGGCCGCGGTGCTCACCGAACTGGGTTTCGCGCTGGCGCAGGGCTACCACTACAGCGATTCGCATCCGGTGGCCGATCTGATCAGCGATATGAACCGGGGGCAGCTCCGTTCGGCGGATCCGCGCGCGCTGGGCGCTCCGGCGGACAACAACGGTTGGATCCCGCTGTAGCGCCCGCCGGGATCTCGCCGCGGTATCTCGGAAAACGCTTGACCTGCGTGCTCCCTGCGCGAATGCTGACGATATGCGAATGATCTTCTACCACCGTTGAGTCGAGCCCACCGGCTCCGATCGGGAGGCAGGACTGCGCTCGCTGACACTGCGCGCGACGTTGTTCGCCGCGACAGGCGACCTGATCCCGTACTACGGGCTCTATGCCCTGCTGTTCGCCGACCACGGGTTCGGCCCGGGTCAGATCTCGCTGCTGCTCGCGCTCTGGTCGGCTACCGCCTTCGTCTGTGAGGTCCCCTCCGGTGCGTGGGCCGATACGGTGTCGCGTCGCGGTCTGCTGATCGCCAACGGCCTGCTGATGACCGCCGGTTTCGTGCTGTGGACCGCGGCCCCGTCGTATGCCGGGTTCGCGATCGGGTTCGTCCTGTGGGGGCTGGCGGGCGCATTGCGGTCGGGCACCTTCGAGGCCCTGCTCTACGACGAACTCACCGCCCGGGGCGAATCCCGTGCCTACGCGCGCGTACTCGGCTACACCAGGTCGGGCAGCGAACTGAGTGCGGTCATCGCGATCCTCGCCGCGACGCCGCTGTATCTGTGGGGCGGGTACGAGCTGGTCGGCTGGGCCAGTGTGGGCTGCGCGGTCCTGCATACGGTGCTGGCGCGCAGTCTGCCCGCCGCGCCGAAATCGGTCTCCGCCGCCGAAGTGGGCGATCTCGACGAAGACGATTCCGGTGAACCGGCCGTGCTCACGCCCAGCCCCCGGCCCGCCACCGCCGAACCCGCCGGGGCGGGTGGACCGGATGGTTCCGGAACCTTCCGGCGGTACCTGCGGATGCTGCGCACCGGAGTCGGCGAAGCGGTGCGGGTGCGGACGGTGCGGTACGGGGTGGCGCTCGGCGCTCTGCTGTACGGGATCACCGCGTTCGACGAGTACTTCGGCCTGGTCGCCGGGGAGGCCGGTGTGGCGACAGGGGTGGTTCCGGTCCTGGTCGGGGTGACGGTGCTCGGATCGCTGGCGGGTTCGCTGCTGGCGGGCCGGACCGAGGCGATGAGCGCGCGGACGATGTCGTGGGCCCTCAGCGGCGCCGGTGTCCTGTTCGGGTCCGGTGCGCTGGTGGCCGGGGCGGCCGCGGACCGGCCGGGGGCGGCGTATGCGCTCACCGCACTCGGTTTCACGGCGCTGGCCGCCGCGTACGGGATCACCTACAACGCGGGGATCATCGCCGAGGCACGGTTGCAGGACGCCATCACCGGGCCCGCCCGGGCCACCGTCATGTCGGTGGTCGGGCTGCTGGAGGAGTTGGTCGCGCTGGCGGTATTCGGGTTCGTCGCGGTGGTGACGCTGTGGCTGCCGATGTCGTCGACGATCGCCGCACTCGGTCTCGCGCTGGTCGCGATCGGTTTGCTGACACCGTCGTGGCTGCCGTCCCGATCGGCGCCCGAGGTCCCGGCGCCGGCTCCGCCGGGTGATACCGCGCCCGGATCCCTCGACTCGGCTCCGGGCGATGACCTGCCCTGACCGATATGGACCCCCTGCTGCCGAGTAGCCGGGGAAAATCCGTCGTGACCAGTGCCGGAACGAGTTCGACCGGCGCCCGGCCGGGCGGGTGGACGCCGGGCCGTCGGTAGGGTTTCGATCATGGTGTGGCGGCAGTGGGGTCTCGGGCTCGGACTACTCATCGGCGCCGGGGTCGCGACACAGGGACGTATCAACGGGGAGCTGGGGGCCCGATTGCAGGACGGCGTCGCCGCGGCGGTAGTGAGTTTCGGTACCGGATTCGCCGTGCTCGCGGTGGCCGTGCTGCTGAGTTCCCGGCTTCGAACGGGGTTGCGGGAGGTCCGCGGCGCGGTGGCGGCCCGCGAACTGCGACCCTTCCAGCTGCTGGGTGGTTTGTGCGGGGCGATGTTCGTGGCGAGCCAGTCGCTGACGGTCGCCGCGATCGGAGTCGCCGCGTTCACCGTCGCGGCGGTCACCGGTCAGTTGCTCAGCAGTCTGCTGGTGGACCGGCTGGGGGTGGGACCGGGTGGTCGCACCCCGGTCACACCGGCGCGGATCGCGGGCGCCGCGCTCGCGGTGGTCGCGGTCCTGGCGGCCGGCTCCGGCGGATCCGGTTCGAAGACGATCGACACCTCGGACTGGCTGGCCGGAGTCCCCGCGCCGCTGTTGCTGGCACTGCCCGCGGTGGCCGGATTCGGGTTGGCGTGGCAACAGGCGTGGAACGGCCGGATCGGTACGAGCGGTAGCCCGTTCGCCGCCACGGTGATCAATTTCGCGGTGGGCCTGGTCGGGTTGCTGATCGTGGAAGCGCTGGTCCTGTTCGCGGTGGGACCGCCCGCCGAATTCCCGCGGGAACCGTGGCTGTATCTGGGTGGGGTGATCGGAGTGGTTTTCATCGCGGCCGGGGTGCTGGTGGTGCGCTGGCTGGGGGTGCTGCTGATGGGATTGAGCACGGTCGCCGGCCAGCTCTCGGCGTCGCTCGCACTGGACTGGATGCTGCCCACCGGTGCGGAGTTGTCGGCGGTGAAGATCGCTGGCTGCGTGCTCACCCTGATCGCGGTGGTGGTCGCGGCCCGCTCCGCGACACCGGAAGACTCGCGGACAACGACCTGACGCGGCGGCCACCGGATAACCATCCGGCGGCCGCCGCGCGTGCCCGGCGCGAATACCCGGTCAGTGGGTGGGGCGGAAGTTGCGCAGGCGCAAGCTGTTGCTGACCACGAAGACCGAGGAGAATGCCATCGCGGCGCCCGCGAGCATCGGATTGAGCAATCCGGCCATCGCCAGCGGGATCATGGCCACGTTGTACCCGAAGGCCCAGAACAGGTTGCCCTTGATGGTGCCCAGGGTGCGCCGGGCCAGCCGGATCGCGTCGGGGGCCGCGGTGAGGTCGCCGCGGACCAGCGTCAGGTCGGCGGCCTCGATGGCGATATCGGTGCCGGTGCCGATGGCCAGTCCCAGGTCGGCGCGGGCGAGGGCGGCCGCGTCGTTGACACCGTCGCCGACCATCGCGACGACCTTGCCCTCGCCTTGCAGGCGTTCGATCACCGCGACCTTGTCCTGCGGCAGCACCTCGGCGATCACCTCGTCGATCCCCACCTCGGCGGCGATGGACCGCGCGGCGGTGGCGTTGTCGCCGGTCAGCATGATCGGGGTGAGACCCAGGGCGCGCAGCCGCGACACCGCCTCGGCGGAGGTCGGTTTCACGGTGTCGGCGACGACGAGCACCCCGCGCACCTGTCCGTCCCAGCCGACCGCCACCGCGGTCCGGCCCCGGCTCTCGGCCGTGCGCATGGCCTGCTCCAGCTCGGCATCCGGGTACAGGGCGTAGTCCGCGAGCAGACCGGGCCGCCCGACGACCACCGCATGCCCGTCGACGAGGCCCTCGACGCCGAGCCCGGCGGTGCTGCGGAAATTCTCCACCGGCCGGAGTTCACCGACCCGTTCCCGCGCACCGGCGGCGATCGCGGCGGCGATCGGATGTTCGGAGGAATCCTCGAGCGACCCGGCCAGCCGCAGCACCTCACCGGTGTCCGCACCGGCGGCGGCGATCACGTCCACGAGCGTCATCCGGCCGGTGGTGACGGTGCCCGTCTTGTCCAGGACCACGGTGTCGACGCGCCGGGTGGACTCCAGTACCTCCGGTCCCTTGATGAGAATGCCGAGCTGCGCGCCGCGGCCGGTGCCGACCATCAGAGCGGTCGGGGTCGCCAGGCCCAGCGCACACGGGCACGCGATGATCAGGACCGCGACCGCGGCCGTGAACGCCGCCGCCACCGACCCGCCGGTGCCGAGCCAGAACCCGAGCGTCGCCACCGCGAGCGCGATCACGATCGGTACGAACACTCCGGAGATCCGGTCGGCCAGCCGCTGGGCCTGTGCCTTTCCGGACTGCGCGTCCTCCACCATCTGCGCCATCCGGGCGAGCTGGGTATCGCCGCCGACCCGGGTCGCGCGGACGGTCAGCCGTCCGCCGACGTTCACGGTCGCGCCGGTGACGGTATCGCCCGGGCCGACCTCCGCGGGTACCGGTTCGCCGGTCAGCATGGATACGTCCACCGCGGACGAACCGTCGGCGACCACGCCGTCGGTGGCGATCTTCTCCCCGGGCCGCACGACGAAACGGTCGCCGACGGCGAGCTGATCGACCGGTATGCGCTGCTCGACCCAGGTGTCCGTAGCGGCGCCGGGCCGCAGCACCGAGACTTCCTTGGCGCCCATTTCCAGTAGCGCGCGCAGCGCCGCGCCGGCCCGTCGCTTGGACCGCGCTTCGAAATAACGACCGGCCAGGATGAAGGTGGTGACCCCGGCGGCGGCCTCCAGGTAGATGCTGCCGGTGCCGTCCATCCGGGCGATGGTGAACTCGAACGGGTGGGTCATGCCCGGCGTGCCCGCGGTGCCCCAGAACAGGGCATACAGCGACCAGCCGAACGCGGCCAGGGTGCCCAGGGAGACCAGGGTGTCCATGGTGGCGGTGGCGTGGCGCAGGTTGGTCCAGGCGGCCCGGTGGAACGGCCACGCGCCCCAGACCACCACCGGTGCGGCCAGGGTGAGCGAAAGCCACTGCCAGTTGGTGAACTGCAGCGCCGGGATCATCGCCATCGCGATCACCGGCACGGTCAGCACCAGCGAGATCAGCAGCCGGGTGCGCAGTGCGGCGGTGGGGTCGGCCGGTTCACCCGCTTCCGGTTCGGCGGCGGGCGGTTCCGGAAGAGCGGCGGTGTAGCCGGTCGCCTCGACCACGGCCACGAGGTCCGCGGGGGCGAGGGTGGCCGGGTAGTGGACCCGGGCCTTCTCGGTCGCGTAGTTGACGGTCGCGGTGACGCCGTCGAGCCGGTTGAGCTTCTTCTCGATGCGGTTGGCGCAGGAGGCGCAGGTCATTCCGCCGATCACCAGTTCGACCTGATCGGTCGGTGTGGCGGTGCTCGCCGGGGTGGTTTCGTGTGCCTGGGTGGTCATCGTCTGTGCTCCGTGGCCGGTATCAGTGGCCGTGGCCGTTGTCGGTGGGGGCGGTCGGGGTTTGCGCGCCGTGCGGCTCGCCGGGGTGTGCGGCGGCTACCGGGACGGTGAATTCGGCCCGGCGCACCGCTCCGTCGTGGCGGAATTCGAAGAACAGCCGGTAGTCGCCCGTACCGGGTGCCGTCACCGCGAAGGTTACGCCCGGCCCGGCCGGTGTGGTCCCGTCACCCGGGTGGCCGGCCGGGTGGACGTGCAGATAACCGAGGTCGGTGGTCCGCAGGGCCACGAGATGACCGTATGCGCCCAGGTACGGCTGCAAATCGGTGACCGGCTTCCCGCCGCGGGTGACGGTGAAGGTCGCCTCGGTGTGCGCACCGGGTGCGAGGTCTCCGGTCAGTTCGACGGTGTAGTCGCCGGTGGTCGCGGTGGTGGCGGGCGCCGGGAGCGGCCGGGGCACGTAGTTCCCGCCGACCCGCAGGTCGGTGCCGAGGGTGAACGGTGCGCCGTCGGCGGTCACGAAGTCGGCGAAGACCCGGTAGTCGCCCGCGCCGGCGAGGTCGACCGGTGTACTCCAGGTTCCGTCCGCGCCGAGTGTGGGGTGCAGGTGCCGGTACCCGGAGGTATCGCGGCGCACCACGATCAGGTGCAGGTCTTTTTCGTGTTCACGGGTGTACCGCGTGACCGGGCGGCCCGCGCTGTCCTCGATACGGAAGCGCAGGGTGTGGTCGCGGCCGGCGGTGGTGATCGGCTCCTCCAGCACCAGGGTGTATCCGCCCGCGCTGTCGGTCAGGCCCCCGGGACCGGAGGCGCCGGGCTCGTCGGTGGCCGCGCCGTGCTCCTCGGGCTCGGTGCCGGGGTTACCGACCAGGGCGCCGGCCCCCAGCGCGACGCCGAACAGGGCGACAAGTCCGAGCGCGAATCCCGCGAACTTCGTCGACGTACTCATCGGATGCTCCATCCATCGATCATCGGCGGTCTGTACCGCCCTCTCGCCGATTACGATACCCCCCTAGGGTATTTTGTCAATCATGCTCGTGGGGGCATGGAAATGCGTCGAAATGGTTCCGGCAGAGGGTGGCGGTGGCAACCGGAATCGGCCATTTCTGCCGCTGCGTCCGTGGTCCGGCCGGGATCCACACTCCTGCGCCACCCCCTTGTTCTGGATTGGTGCCAGGGGGGACGGAGGGTGTTGGCCCGGCCGGGCCGGTAAGACGCGGCCCGCCGGTGCGGGGGCGCGCGCCGCGCCGTAGGACGACGGACGGGTTGCGGGGCGGATGGTGGTCCGCGTCCCCGGCTGGTCGTAACCGACGTCGGTGGTTGTCGTCCGACGTGGCCGGACGGTGTCGCGCAGTCCGGCCGGTTCGCGGTGCTGCGGTGCGGTCGCCGGTGAACCGAGGGCCAGGAGCACGGTGTCGCGGCGAGGGTGAGCGACCCGACGGCTACCGGGCCGGTGGCGGCGTGAACCCATAGGGGGTATGCGGGAGCAGGTTCCCCGCAGCAACGCGTACGCAGATCGGCTACGCGGCGCCGGCGCTGCTGGTCTCGGGTGGATGGGCGGCTGCCGTTGCCCGGCGTGCCCGCGCTAAGGGCGTTTCGCCCGGCGGCGCGCGTACTCCTCGGCCTCCAGCACGGCGGCCTGATCGAGGGTGGGCGCACTGCCACCCAGCCGGGCCGGAACCCACGGTTCACCGGCGGGCATCGGATAGCCCTCTTGCGCGGCGGACAGCAGTTCGCCCATACGGGTGCGCAGAGTGCCGGTGACCTCGGCGACCGAATCCGCGGCGGGCAGCGGTTCGCCGATCCGGATATGGATCGGGAAATGATGACGCCCCAGCTGTTTCGGGAAACCCTTGGTCCAGATCCGCTGCGCGCCCCAGATGACGATCGGGATGATGGGCGTGCCCGATTCCTGCGCCATCCGCGCCGCGCCCGATTTGAATTCCTTCAGTTCGAAGCTGCGACTGATGGTGGCCTCCGGATAGACCACGACCAGTTCGCCGTCCCGCAGCGCCGTCACCGCCCGGCCGTACGACTGCGCACCGGCCGAGCGGTCCACGCCGATCGCCTTGCAGTGCTTCATCAGGAAGCCGACGACGCCGTGCTCGAGTTCGGCCTTCATCATGTACCGCACATTGCGGCCCGAGCGGC
Organism: Nocardia sp. NPDC024068; assembly: GCF_040638875.1. Classification (NCBI taxonomy): domain Bacteria; kingdom Bacillati; phylum Actinomycetota; class Actinomycetes; order Mycobacteriales; family Nocardiaceae; genus Nocardia; species Nocardia sp. NPDC024068. The sequence goes on from NZ_JBEZYU010000025.1 coordinate 46,417, forward strand.
GTCCCACGACTCCTACCTGCATGAAATCCAGGTAGGCCGTATGGTTCACCGCCAGGACGGCGCCACCGGTACGTGGGATATGTTCCTGGCCGCGGATATCTATCCGCAGGCCCTGCACGAAATCGACGGTGTGCACCAGCCCGGCGAGGACATCGAAAACCGGCTCCCGTGCCATCGTCTGCTCCTGATCACTACCCCGCGGATACGCCCGCGCGCGGCCACCACCCTGCTTCGGCGGAACCGATTTTACGCGCCGGAGTCGTCCTGGCCGGCTCGTTTGCGAGCCGCCCGCTCTTCGGTCTCGGCGGCATCCAGGGCATTGGCTTCCTCGAGCGTGGGCGCGCCGCCCCCGAGCCGTGCCGGAACCCAGTACGCGCCGGGCTCGTGGACATAGCTCTCCTGCAGTCCGGCGAGCAGTTTCTGCATGGTGACCTTGAGTTCGGCGGTCAGTTCGGCCGCCGGCTCGGAGGGCGGGATCGGTTCGCCGACGGCGATGGAGATGGGCGTGTTGGTGCGGCCCAGCCGCTTCGGATGCCCCTTGGTCCAGACCCGCTGCGCGCCCCAGATGACGATCGGGATGATCGGCACATCGGCCTCGATGGCCATCCGCGCGGCACCGGACTTCAGATCCTTGATCTCGAAGCTGCGGCTGATGGTGGCCTCGGGGTAGACGCCGACGAGTTCGCCGCTACGCAGGTACTCCACCGCCGATTTGTAGGAGTCGGAGCCGGCGGTCCGGTCGACGGGAATATGTTTGAGCGCCCGCATGATCGGTCCGGAGACCTTGTTGTCGAACACCTCGTGCTTGGCCATGAACCGGATATAGCGCTTGGGTGTGCGCACCGGGAGCCCCGCGTAGGTGAAGTCCATGTACCCGGTGTGATTGACCGCCAGCACCGCGCCGCCGCGGGCGGGAATGTTCTCGTCGCCGGTGACGGTGAATTTCAGGCCTTCGAGGAAGAAGACGGTCCGGGCCAGGCCGATGATCGTCCGGTAGACGGGTTCCACAAGTCCGCTAGCGTAGTCGCTGCCATGATGACCGGCAGCGTCCGGCCCGCCGCGCGATGCCCGTCCGGGTTGTCCGGATCCGTGCGGAACCGGATCAGCCGAGGTGTATCGCACGAAAGGTGATCGTCGAAGTGGAACGCGCCCGCCCCGTACCGTCGCGTCGAACCGGCGGTGCCGCCGCGCCGCAACGGATACGTGAGGTTCGTGAGGTCTGTGCCGAGGACGCGGTCGCCGCACCGGTCGCCCGCCGGCGGTATCCCCGGGTGCGCTCGCTGGCCGCCGGTCTGGCCGCGGCCGGGGTGTTGCTGAGCACCGGATGTGATTCGGTCTCGGGGATTCCGGCCGACGATCAAGGGTCCGAGCAGGCCCCCGCCACGCAATCAGCGGAGTCGGCGCACCCGGATATGCCCGTGGACCCACAGCAGTCCGCTGCCCCGGAACTGCCGCCGGTACCCGCGGACGCCCCGGTTGTCGGTGCGGTCCCGGGAGTCGAACAGGCCACGCCCGCGCTCCAGCGCTTCGCCGCCGACCTGCGCGCCGGCGATACCGCGACCCTGCAGCAGCGCTGCTGGTCCCTGCCCCCGCTCACCGTGCAGACCATGTACGCCGACCCCGGCGCGGTGCTCTCGGCCCTGGCCCAGCCGGGGACCGCGACCGACGGAAACCTCACCTGGACCGACGGAGTGACCACCGTCACCGTCACCGAGAGCCGGGTCGAGTCCGGATATGCCTGCGGGCGGGTGTCACCCGCCTATACAGAACCGGTCTTCGATGCCGCCGACGCCCGCCACACCGTGCGCCGCTACCTCGCCCGGTCGACCGGGCAGCCCCTCGACCCCACCGACCGCGAAGAGCGGTATCCGCTGGTCTGCGCGGCGCAACCGGCCGGGTGGGATCCCCAGGCGACCGGCGCGCCGGTGGTCCCGCCGCTCGCAGGCGATTCCGGCGCGCTCACCGGAATCACCGGTTTCGCCGATCAGCAGATCAGTTCACAGCAGTTGACGCCCGGGTATATGTCGGTATCGGTGCCGGTCACGAATGCGGCCGGGATCACACAGAATCGGACATTCCTCCTCGAGCAGGGTGACGACGGCTACTGCATCGGGGAAATTTCGTCCTGACCCACTACCCTGGAGGCCCGTAAACGGTCAGGAGGAGTGAGCTCGTGCAGATCACCAGTGTCGGACACGCGGGATTCCATATCCGGACCGCGGCCGGTTCCATCCTTTGCGATCCCTGGATGAACCCCGCGTATTTCGGTTCCTGGTTCCCGTTCCCGGACAACACCCAGCTCGACTGGGAGGAACTCGGGAACTGCGATTTCCTCTACGTCTCCCATCTGCACCGAGATCATTTCGACGCCGCGCATCTCCGCGAATACGTCAACAAGGACGCGACCGTTCTGCTGCCCGACTACCCGGTCCCGGATCTGCGCCGTGAGCTGGAGAAACTCGGTTTCCACAAATTCTTCGAAACCGAGGATTCCGTCAAACACAAGATCACCGGCGCGATGGGCGCGGGCAGTGGTGATCCCACCGCGGAACTCGACATCATGATCGTCGCGCTGCGCGCGCCGGCCGACGGCCCGATCGGCGATTCCGGGCTCCTCGTCTCCGACGGCGAGACCACCTGTTTCAACATGAACGACGCGCGTCCGGTCGATATGGATGTGCTGCACGACGCGTTCGGCAAGATCGATATTCATCTGCTCCAGTACTCCGGCGCCATCTGGTATCCGATGGTCTACGACATCCCGGCCCGCACGAAATCCAATTTCGGCAAACAGAAGCGGCAGCGCGGAATGGACCGGGCCCGCAGTTATATCGAACAGGTGGACGCCACCTGGGTGGTGCCGTCGGCCGGTCCGCCGGTTTTCCTGGACGACGAATTGCGCTACCTCAACGACGACTGCGGCGACGAGGGCAATATCTTCCCCGACCAGATGGTCTTCCTGGACCAGATGCGGGAGCACGGCCACGACCGCGGTGTGCTGATGGTGCCCGGTTCGACGGTCGACGTGCACGGTGCCGACCTGGACGTGAAGCACCCCTACGATCCCGCCACCGTCTGGAGCGATAAGGCCGCCTATATCGAGAAGATGGCCCAGCGCCTGGCGCCGGTCCTGGTGGCGGAGAAGAAGACCTGGGCGTCCGCCGAGGGTGAGCCGCTGCTCGAACCGCTGCGGCAGCTGTTCGAGCCGATCATGGCGCAGAGCGATCTGATCTGCGACGGGATCGGTTACCCGGTGGGCCTGGTGATCGGCGAGGAGACCGTGGTCCTCGACTTCCCGAACCGCGCCGTCCGCGCACCGCTCGAGGGCGAGGGCCGATACCGCTACGGTTTCCGCATCGCACCCGAACTGGTGCGCACGGTGCTGCGCGACCAGGAACCGGACTGGGTGAACACGATCTTCCTCTCCACCCGCTTCCAGGCGTGGCGGATCGGTGGCTACAACGAATACCTCTACACCTTCTTCAAATGCCTCACCGACGAGCGCATCGCCTACGCCGACGGCTGGTTCTCCGAGGCCCACGACGATTCGGCCTCGGTGGAGGTCGCGGGCTGGGAGATCCAGCGCCGCTGCCCGCACCTGAAAGCCGACCTGTCGAAATTCGGTGTGGTGGAAGGAAAAACGCTCACCTGCAACCTGCACGGGTGGCAGTGGGACCTGGAGTCGGGCCGCTGCAAAACCTCCAAGGGACACGAACTCCGTTCCCGCAAGGTCTCCGAGCCGGCGGGGTAGCGCGGCGGCGTGTGGCCGATCGGCATCCGGCCCAGAACCAGCGAGGATCTGCCGGCCTGCGTGAACGCCCTTCGCCAGGCCCATGAAGCCGATGGATATCCGGCAGTCTGGCCGGACGCGCCGGCGCATTGGTTGAATCCGGCCAAGATGGTCGATTCGCGGGTTGCCGACGATGGCTCCAGCGTTGTCGGTCACGTCGGGATCGGCGAAAGCATGCTGCCACCCGCAGTCGGCGCCGCTGTCCACGATCGAATCGCGTTGATCTCGGTCATCCGCCTGTTCGTTGTGCTGGCGAGCCGACGGCAGGGCACGGGCCGCGCACTACTCGATGCGGCAGCGACGATGGCCGCACTGCGAGGTTGCCGCGCGGTGCTCGACGTGGAAGACGGTGCTGTTGCCGCTGTCTCGCTGTACGAGCGGGCAGGCTGGCAGCGGATTCACAGCGGGCCGGGGACATGGACTATGCCCGACGGTCGGGCGGCCTACCTGCACCACTACCTGAGTCCGTGACAAGTCGTACCACAATCCGGTACCATTTTGGGTGCGACCCAGGGAAGGGGACCGCCGATGACCAGCATGTCCGCCAGTGAAGCGCGCGCAAACCTGTACCCGCTCATCGAACAGGTCAATGACGACGCCGTCGCTGTCCATATCACCAGTCGCAAAGGCAATGCCGTACTGATTTCCGAAGACGAGTACAACTCCCTTCGCGAGACTCTCTACCTGATGCGTTCCCCCGCCAATGCCGCACGCCTTGCGAAGGGTATCTCCCAACTCGAAGCCGGTGACTCCGTCGAGGTGGACATGGAACAGCTCGCCGAAGAGCTCGAATGAAAATCACCTTCGCCAAGGTCGCATTCGAAGACCTCGGCCACTGGGTTTCCACGGATCGAAAAATGGCGTTGCGGATCATGCGGCTGATACACGATATCGACCGTGACCCCTTCTCCGGGCTGGGTAAGCCCGAGCCGTTGAAGGGTGACAAGTCGGGGTACTGGTCTCGCCGCATCAACGATGAGCACCGCCTGGTGTATGCCGTCTCCGGAGACAGCATCCTCATCGCTCAGGCCCGCTATCACTACTGACCAGGTTGGGCGGATCAGCGTCGGCGCTGTTCGAGTAGGCCCGGAACCAACTTCATCGCACCACCTCTGAGTGCAAGGGCCCCGGAGGGGAGCGGCGGCCCGCACGAGGAGACACCATGGGCAGTACGCCGATTCGGCCGAGGTCGCTCACTGATCTCGAAGCCGGTGTCATTGCGAAGCTGTTGTCGGCAGGGAGAGCCGGGTCCGCCGAATACCTTGCGCAGATTCCATTTTCGCGGGTGGTTTCGACTTGGGGTGCCGGGTCGCCCAGTGTCGATGTGGAGGTACGTTCCGGTGTCGACCCAGCGGCCGGTTCGGCGAACGGTATCTTCGCCGAAGGTGGGGTCACAGACCGCGCCGGGACATCTGTCGGGGAGGTCATCCTCTGGGTCGAGGGCGGGTGGCTGAGCGGGATCGAATACGCGTGGTACACCGACGAACGCCCCCGCTCGCTACCTGACCCTGCTCGGATCGAGGTTTGGTAGCCCGGTCCGGCCGCCGCCGGCTCGTGAGCCTCGATTCCGTCGCCCGGGGCCGAACCCTCCGCACCGGACCGGGGCGTGATATCGGGCGGCGGTAGAGTCACGCCATGGCTTCGCGCATCATCCGGATCGCCACCCGCTCCAGCCCGATGGCGGTGGCTCAGGCCGAGCAGATCGCTGCCGGTCTTGCCGGGTTCGGGGTGGAAACCGAGCTGGTGAAGGTGACCTCCGCCGGTGACCGCTGGATGGGGGATCTGGCGAAGCTCGGCGGTAAGGGGGCTTTCGTCAAGGAGATCGACGACGCCCTGCTCGACGATCGGGCCGATCTCGCGGTGCACTGCCTCAAGGACATCCCCGGCGATATCCCGATCCCGGAGGGCATCGCGTTCGCGGGCTTCCCGGAACGCGACGATGTGCGGGACGCGATCATCACCAAGGATGGCCGGCCGCTGGCCGAACAGCCCGCCGGGACGGTGGTGGGAACCAGTTCGGTGCGCCGTGCCGCGCAGTTGCGGTTGCACTACCCGGGCCTGGAGATGAAACCGCTGCGCGGGAATATGAACACCCGGCTGCAACGGCTCGAGGACGGGTACTGCGATGTGCTGATCGCCGCGGTGTCCGGGATGTACCGGATCGGCCGGGAGGACCGGATCACCGAGATCCTGCCGGTCGACGTGATGTGCCCGCCGATCGGGGCGGGTGTGCTCACCCTCGCCTGCCGCGCCGGCGACGACGAGGTCCGCGAGCTGGCGGGGCGGCTGGATCACGCGGAGACCCGCAAGGTCGCCGATGCCGAACGCGCGATGCTGCACGCGTTGCAGGGGCACTGCAATTCACCCATTGCCGGGGTGTGCGTGATCGAACGCACCGGGCGGCTATCGCTGCGTGGCAAGGTGTTCGACCTCGAGGGTACGAAGTGGCTGGATTCGCAGCACTGGGGTGTGCCGGAGGATCCGCAGGCCCTGGGCTTCTTCGTCGGTTCGGATCTGCTGCGCCAGGGTGCGCGCGCCATCATCGACTCGATCCCGCACTAGGGGCATCGACCACACCCGCAGGAGATCCGGCGAAAGCACAGTCGAACTCGATACGACGGCACGTATCGCGGCTATCCGAGACATCCTCCTATGTCGAGGATTTCCGTGCCAGCCGGATGCCGGAATACTCCGCACTGGTAACCAGTCCCCGTGAACTACAAAGGGGCTGGACGAGGGATGTCAGGTGATACCGGGATCCAGAGCGCATGAAGACGATTCCGCCCTCCTCGACCAACCTGTAACGAACACTCTCCCGTTCGCCGGCAACCTCGATCCACCCGTCGCCTTCGAAATCTCCCTCGGAAGCGACATCCAGATGGACGGTGGTGTCGCCACCGGCGTACTCGGCCTCGTTGGAGCTGCCGAGCCATCCGTCCATCGTCGTGCCACACGTCGAATCGGTTGCGTCGGCGGTCGGTGACCATAACGTCACCGTCACCATCGCCACAACTATGGCGTTCATCCCAGAGACTGTGAATCGTCGCTTCACGCAGAACCTCCGAATCCATGCCTGCATCGAATGCGGTACGCGCCGACAGGTCTGGAGATCGCTGGAAGTCGACACGTGATCGAGAATCTATTGCAGCGGGAACCTTGCCGTCGTGGAGGTAGGTGAGGTGGCGTGTCGGCGGTGCGGTGTGCGGGGCCGGGATGCGGCCGGTCAGCTCGGATCCGAACCCCGGATCGCGGACAGCCAGATTCCGGCGGCGGCGGCCACGACCGCGGAACCGGCGAAAGCGCCTGTTCCGCCGCCCATCACGTACACCCACAGCAGTCCGGCGAACGGTGCGGCGACCGCGGTCTGGGCGTCCAGCAGCAGCCTGCGGCCGATTCGGGCGACCGTGGTGCTGCGGGCGGCGATATCGGGGCCCACACGGGTGGGGTTGTCGATCAGCCGCCCCGGGGGCTCGGTATCCCGCTCCCGGCCCGCGGGAAGCAGCCGGAGCCCGGTCCCGGTGGGGTCGGCCGAACGGACTTCGCGTCCCGCCGGCTCGGTCTCGGCGCTTCCGGTGCCGGGGTTCGCGGCGGTGTCGGGGCCTCCGGCCGGGCCGGAAGGCCCGGCGGTCGCTCGGACGACTATCCGGCGGTCGCCGAGAAACGCCGTGCCCCCCGTGAATCCGACCAGTTCCGGTGTGAAGTACACCGGGATCCACCGGGTCTTGCCGCCGTCGCGGATCTCCAGCCACGACCTGCTGAGCAGCTGGTATTCCTGCCGCACCCGCCGCACCGGCACCGGAGCCGGCCGGGCGGGACCGTAACGCAGCGTCCCGGCCGCCACCGCGAACCGGTATCCGCTGTACCCGGCGATCCCCATACCCACCACGACCAGTGCGCTGAGCTGGTCCGGATCGGCGAACGGCGCCCACGCGGTGAGTACCGCGAGGGCGCCGATCGTCACTGCGAGGGGATAGGCCAGGGCACGGCCCATCCCGGAACTCACTTCAGGAAACCGATTTTCGTGTAGTCCAGCGAGGCCAGGCCGGCCGCACCGTAGTTGGCGAGGTTGTCGCGCACGCCGACATTGCCGGGCGACTGCAGCAGCGGGATCGAATGCCCTTCGGCCCAGACCGCCTGGTCGACCTGGTTGGCCAGGTCGATGGCTTTCTGCGGATCCAGTTCGGCCAGCGTCTGTTCGATGAGCTGGTTCAGCTCCGGGGAACCGATCCGGCCGTAGTTGCCCTGCAGATCGTCGGGGTAGAGGCCCCAGATCTGCGGGATACTGCTGAGCGGGAACGCGTCACCCTGCCAGCTCCACTGCGCCACATCGAAATCGCCGGGCTGGATCACATCGGTGAAGAACCCGGGGCCCGGTTTGGTCTCGATATTCAGCTTGACCCCGATCTTGCCGAGGTTCTGCTGGATGATCTGCGCGATCTTGACCCAGGACTGGTCGTTGTACATCACATCGCGGATCTCGAGCCGGCGTCCGTCCTTCTCCCGCACGTCACCGTTGAGTTTCCAGCCGAGGGCATCGAGCTCGCGGGCGGCGGCGTCCGGATCGAAGGGCAGGCTGTTGTCCTGATAGCCCTCCTGGCCTTCGACGAAGATGTGATTGTTCAGCGGTTTCGGGTCCTGAACCAGCCCGTTCTGGATGGCCTTGGCGATTCCGCCCCGGTCGATCGCCTTGATGATCGCGACCCGCACCCCGGGATCCTCCAGCAGCGAACCGGGCGCACCGTTGAAGGTCAGGTGGTTCCAGTAGACGCTGGGGGCGCGGCGGATCACCACGCCCTGGGTGTTGCGCGCGGTCTGCATATCGTCGCGGGATCCCAGCCCGACCGCGTCGACCTCGTTGTTGGCCAGGGCGGGCACCATGGCCTCGGAGGACATTTCGCTGAAGGTGATGGTGTCCAGTTTGGGGGTGTCACCCCACCATTTGGGGTTACGTCCCAGGACCACCCGGCCCTGCGCCCGGTCGGTCGCCTGCACGACGAAAGGCCCGGCCGTCTTCCCGGGCGCGTTGCGCCACCCCTCGTTGAAGGCCTCGGGGGTGGCGGTCGCCTCCTTGGGCAGCAGCATGGAGTTACCGGCGAACTGCCCGGCCCAGTCGGCGAAATGCTTGTTGAAGGTGAGGATCGCCTGGCGGTCGTCGACGCCGCGCTCCACCTTCTCGACCCGGTCGAAGCCCGTGGTGTTGCCCACCAGGAATCGTTTGTCCCGGCCGCTGAGCGCGTTGGCCTGCGAGGAGATGTCCTCCCAGGTGATCGGCGAGCCGTCGGACCAGACGGCCTTCGGATTGATGGTGTAGGTCACCTGCTGGGGCTCGGTATTGGTGAGCTCCACACTCGTGAAGTAGTTCGTATCCACCGAGGTCTTGCCGGCGGCGTCGGTGGTGAACGCGCGGGGCAGGGTGGGCCGGATGACACCGGCCGAGCCGCCGTCGCTGTCGAGCTGCAGCGAATTCCACTGTTCGGGATACGACGACATCACCAGCCGCAGGTTGCCGCCGTCACGCAGCTCGCTCACATCGTGCGGGTTGATGTCGTTGACCGTGCCCACCTGGGCGACCGCGCCCTCGGGAGCCCCGCTGTCGTTCGCGCCGCAGCCGGCCGCGAGCAGGGCCACGGTGCACAGCGGCACCGCGAGTTTCCTCCCCACCGATCGAATCCTCATGGCCGATACTTCCTTCCTGCCGGTCGATCCCCGAACACCTCTGTCAACCCTCTACCACGGGCACGGGCACCGCATCGATCAGTGCGCGCGTGTATTCGTGTGCCGGATCGCCGAAGATCTGCTCCGCCGGACCGGATTCGACGATCTTGCCGCGGTACATGACGGCGATATCGTGCGCCAGGTTCCGGACCACCGACAGATCGTGGGAGACGAACAGATACGACAGACCGCGTTCGGCCTGCAGATCGCGGAGCAGGTTCAGCACACCCGCCTGGATGGAGACGTCCAGTGATGACACGGGTTCGTCCAGCACCAGCAGCTCCGGGTCCAGCGCCAGGGCGCGGGCGACGCAGATGCGCTGTTTCTGCCCGCCGGAGAAATCGGCCGGATAGCGGTCGGCGTGTTCCGGGCGCAGACCCACCAGCCGCAGCAATTCCGGGACCCGTTTGTCGATCTCGGATTTCGGCCGCCCGGCGATCCGCAGCGGCTGGGCGATCACATCGGAGACCGGGAGCCGGGGGTCCAGGGACGCGGTGGGGTCCTGGAAGACGATCTGAAGTTTCCGGCGCAGGTCACGGCGCTGTGCCCGGGTCAGCGTCGCGGTATCGCGGCCCATCACCTCGATGGTTCCGGCCTGCGGTTTCACCAGATCCAGGATCTGGGTGAGGGTGGTGGACTTCCCCGAACCGGATTCGCCGACCAGGGCGAGTGTGCGGCCCGCCCGGATCTCGAAACTGATCCCGTCGACCGCGCGCACCTCACCTTTGCTGCGGCGAAACAGGATTCCGGAGGTGATCGGGAAGGTTTTCACCAGATCGGTCACCTTCAGCACCGTGCGCGCCTCGGCGGGTGGAGTGGGTTCGGGTGCACCGATATCGCGCCGGTAGGCCTCGTAGAGCGCCTCGGGGCCGACCTCATCCGTGCGGATACAGGCGGCACGGTGCTCCGGGACCGCGTCGGTGAGCGGCGGTTCCGCGACCAGGCAGTCGTCGATCGCCACCGGGCAGCGCGGCGCGAACGAACACCCCGGCGGTAGCGCGTGCATGGCCGGGGGAGCGCCCACGATCGGGATGAGGGGGGCCCGGGCGGGCCCGTCCATCCGGGGGATCGAGCCCAGCAGGCCCACGGTGTAGGGCATCCGCGGACTCCGGAAGATCTGCGCGGTGCTCGCGGTCTCCACCACCCGGCCGGCGTACATCACCGCCACCCGATCGGCGATGGTGGCGGCGATACCCATGTCGTGGGTGATCATGATGACCCCCGCGCCGGTGATATCGCGGGCCTTGCGCAGCAGATTCAGGATCTGCTTCTGCACCGTGACGTCGAGGGCGGTGGTCGGTTCGTCGCAGATGATGAGCGCCGGATCGTTGGCGATCGCCATGGCGATCACCACCCGCTGGCGCATCCCGCCGGAGAACTCGTGCGGAAACGCCTTGGCCCGCAGCTCCGGATCGGGGATACCCACCAGGTCGAGTAGTTCCACGGCGCGTTTCGCCGCCTCGGACTTGCTCATCGCGCCGTGCGCGAGCAGCGCTTCGGCGATCTGCTCACCCACCCGGTACACCGGGGTGAGCGCGGAGAGCGGATCCTGGAACACCATGCTCACCGAGCTGCCGCGCAGTTTCGACAGTTCTCTGTCGCCGAGTCCGAGCAGTTCGCGGCCGCGCAACCGGATCGACCCCGCCACCCGGGCCTGGTCGGGCAGCAGACCCATCACCGCCAGCGAGGACACCGATTTACCCGAGCCCGATTCGCCGACGATCGCCAGGACCTCACCGTCGGCGAGCTTGTAGTCCACCCCGCGGACGGCCTCCACGCGCCCTTCCTCGCTCGGAAAGGAAACCCGCAGATCGGATACCTCGAGCAGGGGAGCGTCGCCGCTGTCCGCGGTGGTAGGGGTCTTGTCCACCATGGTCGTCTCTCCGGTCATGCCCGCACCTGCCCGTTCTGCGCTTCCTGCTCCCGTAGTGCGCGGCGGGCCCTACGGGAGGGCCGGGAGCGCGCCCGCTGGGCGCTCGGGTCGAAGGCGTCGCGCAGGCCGTCGCCGACCAGGTTCGCGCACAGCACCGTGATGATCAGCAGGCCGCCCGCGAACAGGAACAGCCACGGGTAGGTCATGGCGGAACTGGTGCCGTTGGCGATCAGCGTGCCCAGGGACACATCCGGCGGCTGGACCCCGAAACCGAGGAAGCTGAGCCCGGTTTCGGCCATGATCGACGCGCCGACCGTGAGGGTGGTGTCGATGATCAGGATCGAGGCGATATTGGGCACGATATGGGTCAGGATGATCTTGTGCGTCGGCGCGCCCATATAGCGGGCGGCCCGGACGAATTCGCGTTCCCGCAGACTCATGGTGAGCCCGCGCACGATCCGCGCGCTGATCATCCAGCCGAAAACACTCAGCAGCACGATCAGCAGCAGAATCGACCCGCTGCCCTTGGTGCGCGGCGCGAACAGCGCCACGATGATGAAACTCGGGACCACCAGCAGCAGATCCACCAGCCACATGATGGCGCGATCGGTCCAGCCGCCCAGCAGACCCGCCACGGCGCCGGCCAGCGCGGCCAGCGTGGTGGACGCCAGCGCCACACACACCCCGATGATCAGGGATTTCTGCAGGCCGCGCAGGGTCTGCGCGAGAACATCCTGCCCGATCTCGTTGGTACCGAACGGATGCTGCGGACTGGGCGGTTGCAGCAGCGCGGTGTAGTCCAGTTCCTGATAGTCGTAGGGCAGCAACGGTGGTAACGCGAAAGCGCCGATGAACAGCAGCATCAGCACCGCCGCGCCGACCAGTGACGGCCGGTTGCGCAGGAAGCGGCGCAGCACCAGCTTTCGGCGTCCGGTCGCGGCCGGCTCCGGCGCGCCCTGGACCAGGATCTCGGTTTCGTTGATACTCACGCTGCGCCCCTGATGGATTCGCGGGTGGTGCGGTGATGACGCTTCGCTACCGCCGCCGGGGCTCTCATGAGACGCGCACCCGGGGGTCGAGGACCGCGTACACGACATCGGAGAGCAGGCCCGAGACCAGGACCACCAGACCCGCGAACGCGGTCACCGTGGCGACCACATAGATGTCCTGGGCGTTGATGGAATCCACCAGCCATTCGCCGACGCCGTGCCAGCCGAAGATCTTCTCGGTGAAGGTGGCGCCGGTGATCAATCCGCCCAGGCTGTAGGCGAACAGGGTGGCCATCGGGATGAGCGCGGTGCGCAGGCCGTGCTTGTAGAGGGCCCGGTTCCGGGTGAGGCCCTTGGCCCGGGCCGTGCGGATGAAATCGCTCTGCAGTACGTCGAGCATGGCATTGCGCTGGTAGCGGCTGTATCCGGCCATCCCGCCGAGCGCGAGCGTCAGGGTCGGCAGCACGAGATGCTGTAGCCGGTCCAGGAGTTGGGGTCCGAAACCCTGGATCTGGCCGGCGGAGGTCTCGCCGGTGTAGAGGAAGATCTGCTGCCCGGTCGTCGAGTTGATCTCCAGTGCTCCGTATTTCAGCAGAGTCGCCAGCAGGAACACCGGAGTGGACAGCACGAGCAGGGAGATGACGGTCGTGAAATAGTCGCTGAATCTGTATTGGCGGATCGCGCCCGCCGCACCGATCAGCACTCCGAGCACCGTGCCGATCACCGAGCCGGTGATCAGCAGCCGCAAACTCACCGCGACCCGGCGGCCCAGTTCCTCGCTGACCGGTTGCCCGCTCAGGGTTTCGCCGAAATCTCCGTGCACCACCCCCTTCATCCAGGTCAGGTAGCGCTGCGGAATCGGCTCGTCCAGGTGCAGTTCCTCGGCCTTGGCGTCGATCACCGACTGCGGCGGCCGCGGATTGCGCTGTTCCAGGCTGTCCAGCGGTCGGAAGGTCAGCGACGCGAGGCTGAAGGTGAGAAAGGACGCCAAGAGCAGCAGCACGACGTAGTTGAGCGCGCGTCGTAGCAGAAAGCCGGCCATCGTTCCCCTCGCGATCAGGTGTAGCCCCTGATCATAGGGAGCAAGGCCGCCGCATGCGCGACGGACGGCACGCTGCGTGTTCACGTATGGGCGCACTCCGGCCGCCCCGGCCGACACAGCAGAATGGAACGGGTGACCGCAACGCTGCAGAACCGACCGAAGCTGGTGGCCTCCGATGTGGACGGCACCCTGATCGACCCCTACGAGCGGGTCACGGCGCGCACCCGGGACGTGGTCGCGGCGCTGGTCGCCGAGGGTGTGCCGTTCGTCCTGGCCACCGGGCGGCCGCCGCGGTGGATCGCGCCGGTGGTCGCGGGGCTGGGATTCGCGCCGCTGTGCGTCTGCGGAAACGGGGCGGTGCTCTACGACGCCGACGCCGATCAGGTGCTGGGCACCACCGCTCTCGACGTGCCGACTCTGGCCTGGCTCGCCGACCTCGCCGAGAAGGTGCTGCCGGGTTGCGGGCTGGCGGCCGAACGGGTGGGCGCCACCGCGCACGATGCCGCGACCCCGCAGTTCGTCAGCTCCCCGCAGTACGAGCACGCCTGGCTGAACCCGGACGACACCGCGGTGGCGCGCGACGAGGTCATCGACAGCCCGGCCATCAAGATGCTCATCCGCCTGCCCGGCGCGAGCAGCGGCGATATGGCGACCACCCTCGCCGGGCATATCGGGGATCGGGCGGATATCACCTACTCGACCGATCACGGTCTGGTCGAGATCTCCGCTCCCGGGGTCACCAAGGCGCGTGGACTGCGGACCATCGGCGACCGGCTCGGTATCGACGCGGCGGAGATGATCGCCTTCGGCGATATGCCCAACGACATCCCGATGCTGCGGATGGTGGGACTCGGGGTGGCGATGGGGCATGCGCACCCGGCCGCGATCGCGGCCGCGGATGAGGTGACCGGCACGAATTCCGAGGACGGGGTCGCGCAGGTGCTGGAACGGTGGTGGGGAGCGGTGGCGGGCACGTAGTCCGGGTCGCGGGTACCGCGGTGCGGGCGGACGGTGGTGGGCGCCGGTTCGTAGTCCCAGCCCGGTAGGCCCTGTCCGGACCCGCCCTCGCCCGGCATAGAACTGGGCCCGGTACAGAACTGCGCCGAACCGCGGTGGCGGTTCGGCGCAGTATCAATCGGTGGAGTCAGGCGGAAGGTACCGGTGCCGAGGGGTCCGGTTCCGGGGCGGCGGGTGCCGGCTCGGAACCGGGCGGGGTACCCGGCCCACCGATCGGAGCCGGACCCTGACCCGGCACTTCCTCGGGTGCTCCCGGCTGCTGGGCGGACACCTCCGGCTGTTGGACGGGCGCCCCCGGCGCTACTGCCTCCGGGGACTCTCCCTGCGGGTTCCCCGCGGTCGCTGCCTGCGGGTCCGCGGCGGTCGGCGCGGGTTCGGTGCCGGGTGGGGTGACCGGCATATCGATCGGGGCCGGGACCGGATTCCCTGGTTGCGGCACGGCCTGCGGTGCGGGCGCCGGATAAGAGGCCGGACCCTGCCCCGGGGCGCCGGGCTGTCCGGGACCCGCCAGGGGAACCGGGTTCACGGGAGCCTGGGGTGGGGGCGCGGGACCGGAGTTACCACCCTGCACCTGGTCTCGATGGCTGTCGTTGTAGGTCTTCCACAGCGTGCTGACCACATCGGTGACCTGGTTCAGGATCAGCGAGCCGTTCTGGAAATCGGTGCGCAGCCCCTCGGGAACCTCGTAGGGGTTGCTCAGCGGCAGGCCGAGCGCGCCCGCGTCGGCGCCCATTTCCAGGAAGCGGTCCAGGATCTTGCCCACTACCTCGTAGGCCTGGCCGTCCGGGGCGGTGTAGACGTTCCCGTTGACGAATTCCGCGTACTGCTGCCCCTGGGCGGCGGGCCGGGGTTCGGACGCGGCCTGGCCGAGGGGTCCGTCGGGGCCGCCCTTGGAGACCCAGTATTTCGCGATGAGGTTGTCGTTCACCATGTTCAGCAGCCGTGAGGTGAGGTCGGCCAGGGCGGCCAGGTTGGTCCGCCTCGCCTGGCTGCGCGGAGGCTGGGTGCCGCCGGCCTCTCCGGCCGCGATCGTGCGGATCCGGTCCATCTGGGCGTATGCGGCGTCGCCCGGGCAGCTGGTGTTGCCGACATCGCGATGGGCGAACACCACCGGCAGCTTCACCTCCGCGCCCTGCGGGTACGGGGTGAATTCGGTGCCCTCGGAGTACATCGTGGTGTTGCCCTTGGGGTCGAGCCCGGCGGTGCGCGCTCGCCAGCCGACGAATTTGCCCACCGCTTCGATGGATGCGTCGGTGGGCTGTTCGACCTGGTAATCGCCCATGATCGCGACGCCGGAGGTGTTCTCGTTGAAACCGCCCGCGTGGGCGCCCTGGACGGTTCGGTTCAGTCCGCCGTACCGGCCTTCGAATATCTGCCCGTACTTGTCGACCAGGGCGTTGTAGCCCATATCGCACCACCCCAGCGTTTGCGAGTGGTAGGCGTAGATCGCGCGGACGATCCCGGCCGATTCCGCTTTGCTGTAGTCGTTGCGGCCCGCGGTGTGGTGCACGGTGATACCGCCGAGCCCGTCGTCGTAGGTGGGTTCCTGGCAGCGGATCGATTCGTCGGCGCCCCACTGGTTGCGGGCGATCACCCGGGGACCGCCGTCGGGCAGGGCCGCGGCGATGTTCTCGAGGTGGTCGTCGACCGCCCCGCGGCCGGGGTCGATGAGTACGGCGGTGAGGTCGGGGGGTGCCTGCGGTGTGCCCGCGGCGGCGGGGTTGCGTTCCAGCGGGCCGCCCGAGTTCGGCGACTGCTGCGGTTTGCGGGTCACCAGCACCTGGACGGCGGTGGTGTTCCCGACGTAGATCGGGTCGGTGCCCGCCGGGCCGCCGGGTGTCACACCGTCGGCGCCGTCGATCGGGCTGGCCTCGTACCACTGGCCCCAGCCGCCGTCGGGTTGTTTGGCCCGGATCATCACGGTGGTGTTCGCGAGTTCCGGCGCGGTCAGCGCGACCATGCTGAACGGCTGTTCGCGGGTCAGTTCCTTGACCTGCGCGCCGACGGCGTTCATGAATTCCGGCGGAATGATGCCGGGGGTGAGGGCGGGGGTGTCGGCGGCGGGTGTGCCACCGGGCGCTTCGGTGACGAACCCGAGGCCGGGTGCGCGCCCGGGGAGTTGCCGGCCGGGTACCGGTGGACCGTCGGGGGTCGCGCCGGGCAGACCCAGCGACTGCAGATCCGAGAGGTGCAGGTCGGGCAGGTCGAGACCGGTGAGTTCGCCGAGCGGCAGCACGATATCGGGGGCGCTCTTCAACGCCAGCTCGCTGAGCTGGGGTGGGACGGCGGTGAGTTCCACTTCGCCGGTGGACTTGTCGGGTCCGGTGATGGTGGGTACCAGGATCGGGCCCGCCACCGCAACTAGCGCGACAACCGGCAGTACACAGGAACGCTTCGGTTTGCGGTGGGGCACGAGCGTCTCCAATCAGGGTTGAAACCGGTGATCGGTGAGCAAGTCATGCTTGCGTACTCGAGTCTCACAGACCACACTAGCCACATCCGTCACAAATCTAAACCTGTGGTTGAGGCTTACCTGGTCGCTCGAATGTAGCTCCCGGATCGTGGCCGGTCGAAACGACATGCCGACGTCGTGCCGAGGCAAAACGTCCGGGCAAACGATGGGAGTGCGTGGATGCCGTACCGAAAACACACAGCCCGGCCGAAAGTTCCCCCGAGACTGGGGAACCCACTGGTAGTGCCCGGTTTACCCCAATCGATGCGAGGTCGCAGGATTCGACCCGGCCCACTGTTCGCCTGCGGAGCCACCGCGTTGGTCATCGGCGGATCGTTGCTCGCACCCACCGCCGGCGAGGTATACCGGATGGTTGCCGATGCGGGCCCCGGGCACGGCCGCGGGCTCAGCCAGCACGGCGCGTCGCAGAGCGCCCGCGACGGCCAGAACGTCGATCAGATCCTCGCCCACTACTACCCGGGGGCCGAGATCGGCACCATCGGTCCCGCGACGGTATCGGTCCGGCTGCAGGGCCGCGACGGGCAGGAGCCGGTCGTCTTCTCCGACGCCGGCGCCCGTGTCGCCGGACAGCTGGTGGGCCCGGGGGAGGCCGTCCGGCTGATTCCGCAGCCCGACGGCGGCGCGCACGCTGTGGTCACCGCCGGCTGCGACGGGGCGATGCTCTGGGAAACCCCGGTCCAGGACCCCTGGGTCTATCCGGTCGACCCGAATCCCGCTCGTCCGGCGAACGAACATCTGACCCTGTGCGGCGGCGGCGCGTACCGCGGCTCGCTCGGGGTGGCCCTCGAGGACGGCCAGGCCCGCACGGTGAACCGGGTGGAAGTGCAGGACTACCTGCTCGGGGTGGTTCCGGCGGAGATGCCCGCCGGCTGGGAGCCCGCCGCGCTGGCGGCGCAGGCCGTCGCGGCGCGCTCCTACGCACTGGCCGAGAGCCGCTGGCCCTATGCGCAGACCTGCGATACCACCGACTGCCAGGTCTACACCGGCACCGAGCAGGAGGACCCGCGCACCTCGGCCGCCGTGGCGGAGACGGCGGGCCGGGTGCTGCTGCGTGACGGCCGGATCCTGCGCGCGGAGTACTCCGCCGCCCCCGACGGCGGCGGTCCCGCCGATATCCAGACCTTCGCGGTCGGCCCGACACCCGGTGAGCTCACCGTGGTGACACCGCCCCCGGCCGCGCCACCCGTGAACCCCGATCGCGCCGCGAGCCTGCCGGACGGTTCGTCGCCCGGACTGCCCGCCGACGCGGTACCGGCGCCGCCGGGCGGCGGACCGGTGCCGCGGACACCGGAAGGTTCGCTGCCGGTATCGCCGGGCGGCGCGGTGCCCGGCCTCGCGCCGGGAGTGACACCCTCGCCGATCGATACCGCGTATGCGGAGATGGGCGGCGCACGCAGCGCGGTGGGCCTACCCGTCACTCCGGAACTGCCGCTGCCCGATGACGCCGGTCGCTACCGGCTGTTCGAGAACGGCGTCATCATCTACACCCCCGCTCTCGGCGCGCAGGTGGTCGATTTCACCACCCTGATGCAGCTGGTACCGGGTATGGAGCAGGGTTCGGGCAGCGCCGAGCCGGGCGCGACCGAGCCGGGCACCGAATCCGGCACCGAATCGGGCAGTTCGGGACTCGGCGCGGGCGATTCCGGTACCCCCGGCGGTACCGCCCCGGCCCGGGTGCCGGCCGGCCGGGTCGAACCCGGCGGCGTCCCGGCGGGTTCCGCTCCCGCGGTGCCGGGAATGCTCGACGGTGACCGGCCCGCCGCGGCCCCCGGTACGCCGCCCATCCGAGTGGATATGGAGTCGACCCAGGTCTTTTCCGGGCCGTAGCGTCGCCACATCCGCGCGCCGCGGCGAAGCGGTACGCCGCGGCGCGAGTGCGCTCTTGTTGCCGCGGGATCTCTCCGGCCCATCGGCTTGACCTTTACGTAGCGTCAACTCGCACCCTGATGACATCGACGCGATACGGAAGAGGTGAGCGGGCGTGACGGCGGGATCCCGCGAGGGTGAATGGTCGATCCAGGATCTGGCGAAAGCGGCCGGTACCACCAGCCGCACCCTGCGCCACTACGGCGAGATGGGGCTGTTGCCGCCCAGCCGGATCGGGCTCAACGGATACCGCTACTACGACGAGGCCGCGCTGGTGCGCCTGCAGCGCATCCTGCTGCTGCGGGAGCTCGGGGTGGGCCTGCCCGTGATCGGGCGGATCCTGTCCGGGGAGAGCGACGCGGCCACCGCGCTGCGCGCCCAGCTGGAACTGCTCCGGCAGGAGCGGGACCGGATCGGCCGCCGTATCGAGTCGGTACACACCACATTGGGCAAGTTGGAAAGGGGTGAACGACTCGTGGCGGCGGAAGTCTTCGAGGAATTCGACCACACGCAGTACCAGGACGAGGTCACCGAACGGTGGGGCGCCGACGCCTATCGCAGCGGGGACAGGTGGTGGCGTTCGCTGAGCACGGCGGAAAAACGCGCGTTCCAGCAGGCGCAGCTCGATATCGCGAGTGATTTCGGGCGCGCCCACCGCGAGGGGCTCCCGCCGGGCGACCCGGAGGTCCAGGCGATCACCGCCCGGCACTACGAATGGGTGACCGGCGGCTGGCAGGGCCGCCGGCCCGATGCGCATTATTTCGCCGGGCTCGGCGAAATGTATGTGGCCGACGAGCGTTTCGGCGCGAATTACGACGCGCACGGCACGGGGACGGCGGAGTTCGTCCGGGACGCCATGCGGATCTATGCCGATAACAATCTCGAATAAGCGGGCACCCGAATACGGGTGCGGACGTCAGTTTTTCACATTGTGGGGGAAGGACGCCGGTCACCCGGTCGCGGTACAGTGCCCGGAAACTTTCGACGAGGGGGAGGTCCCATGAGTTATCCGTATGGTCAACCGCCGCAGCAGCCGGGTTATCCGGCGCCGTATCCGGCTCCCGCCCACCAGGCGCCCGGGTACCCGGCTCCCGCCTATCCCGGCCCGGGATATCCGGGGCCGGGATATCCCGGCTCCACGGGGTATCAGTCCGCGCCGAGCGGCGGTACCGGGATCACCGCCGGGATTCTGGCCCTGCTGGGCGGGGTCGCCAGCGCGTTCAGCGCGATCGGGATGTTCGTCCTCGCGGCCGCGACCTCCGATAGTTCGCTGACCAGCGGCGCGGCTCTGGCCACCGGTGCGCGCCGCCGCAGCTCGAGTTCCAGCTCCAGCAGTGGCGGCCCCGATATCGATCTGGACTTCGATCTCGGAGGTATCGGGGTGGTGCTGGGGATCGCCTACAGCGTCCTCGCCCTGCTGCTCCTGATCGGCGGGATCCTCCTGCTGCGCCGCAGCAATACCGGCCGCGTCCTGGTCATCGTCGGCTGTGTGGCGTCGATCCTGCTGACGATCGCGGTGCTGGTCGCCGCGTCGACCGGCGGTTTCAGCGTGTTTTCCGCGCCCCTGTTCGCGATCATCACCCTGGTCCTGGCCGCCATCGCCCCCACCAAGCGGTGGATCGAGGCGGCGCGGATGCCCGCCATGGCCGGCGGCTACGGCGCCGCACCGTACGGCTACCGCTGATCCTCGGGTCCGCCTCGGACAACCCCTCCGTCCCCTGGGACCGGTACGCACCGATCCCAGGGGACGTTTTTGTGGCACCACGCCGCCGCGGCTCTCCCCACCAGGTGTTACCCCCTACCCGTCGATCCCGACTGGCGCCGGGAATCGCTTCCGATACGCTGGGCACCCGTGACCGCCGCATCGTCTCCGGGTAACTCAGATAACACCGCACAGTTCGACTTGATCATCGTCGGCTCCGGCTTCTTCGGGCTGACCATCGCCGAGCGCAGCGCGAACTTACTGGGCAAGAGAGTTCTCGTACTGGACCGCCGTCCGCATATCGGCGGTAACGCCTATTCGGAACCCGAACCGGAAACCGGTATCGAGATCCACAAATATGGCGCTCATCTGTTCCACACCTCGAACCAGCGGGTATGGGACTACGTCACGCAGTTCACCGAGTTCACCGGTTACCAGCACCGGGTATTCGCCCTGCACAAAGGCCAGGCATATCAGTTCCCGATGGGCCTGGGCCTGGTCTCGCAATTCTTCGGGCGGTATTTCACCCCCGACGAAGCGCGCGCGCTGATCGCCGATCAGGCGTCGGAGATCGAGACCGCCGACGCGCAGAACCTCGAGGAAAAGGCCATCTCGCTGATCGGCCGCCCGCTGTACGAGGCGTTCTTCCGCAACTACACCGCCAAGCAGTGGCAGACCGACCCCAAGGAACTGCCCGCCGGCAATATCACCCGGCTCCCGGTTCGCTACACCTTCGACAACCGGTACTTCAACGACACCTACGAAGGCCTGCCCAAAGAGGGCTATACGAAGTGGCTGGAGAACATGGCCGCGAGCGAACTCATCGAGGTCCGGGTGGACACCGATTGGTTCGATGTCCGCGACGAGCTGCGCGCGCAGAACCCGGACGCCCCGGTCGTCTACACCGGGCCGCTGGACCGCTACTTCGAATATTCCGAGGGCGAGCTGGGCTGGCGCACCATCGACTTCGAGACCGAGGTGCTGCCGACCGGCGATTTCCAGGGCACATCGGTGATGAACTACAACGACGCCGATCCGCCCTACACCCGGATCATCGAGCCGCGGCATTTCCATCCGGAACGCGACTACCCGACCGACAAAACGGTCATCATGCGCGAGTACTCACGTTTCGCCAAGACCGGCGACGAACCGTACTATCCGATCAACACCCCTGAGGACCGAGCCAAACTGACGGCGTATCGCGCGTTGGCCAAGCAGGAGACCGCCGGGTCGAAGGTTCTGTTCGGCGGTCGTCTCGGTACCTACCAGTACCTGGACATGCATATGGCCATCGCGAGCGCGCTGAACATGTTCGACAATGTGCTGCGCCCGCATCTGGAAACGGGTGCGCCGCTGGCCGAGGAGAACAACGACGTATGACCTCTGCATCACTGGCGCACAGCGCGTCCACCACCCGAGCCAAATCGCTGCTGCAGCGGGTGATCCTGCCCCGCCCGGGTGAACCGCTCGATGTGCGCACCCTCTACCTGGAGGAGTCGGACACCAACGCGCGCCGCGCGCATGCCACCACCCGGACCTCGCTGTCGGTGGGCGCGGAGTCCGAGGTGTCGTTCTGCACCTATTTCAACGCGCTGCCCGCGAGCTACTGGCGGCGCTGGAGCATTCTCGACTCCGTGGTGCTGCGGCTGGAACTCGCCGGGCACGGCCGGGTGGACCTGTACCGCTCCAAGGCCGACGGGTCGCGGATCCACGTCCAGGGTCGCGAGTTCGCCGTCGCCTCCGGCTCGGAGACGGTTTTCGTCGAGATGGAGGCCGATCTCGGGCCGTTCGAGGACGGCGGCTGGCTCTGGTTCGACATCACCACCGATACCGCGGTGACGCTGGTGGCCGGTGGCTGGTACGCGCCGGTCGAGGCGCCCGGCGAGGGCCGGATCGCGGTCGGGATGCCGACCTTCAACCGCCCGACCGACGCGGTCACCACGCTGAAGGCGCTCGGCGCCGATCCACTGGTGCTGGCGCAGGTCGACGCGGTGATCATTCCCGACCAGGGCACCCGCAAGGTCGTCGACGAACCCGGGTTCGACGAGGCCGCCGCGGTGCTCGGCGACCGGCTCGCCATCCACGACCAGCCGAATCTCGGCGGGTCCGGTGGCTACAGCCGGGTGATGTACGAGGCGCTGAAGACCACCAGCGCCGAGTTCATCGTCTATATGGACGACGATATCGAGATCGAACCCGATTCGATCCTGCGCGCCCTGGCCTTCGCCCGCTTCGCCAAATCCCCGGTGCTGGTCGGCGGGCAGATGCTCAACCTGCAGGAACGATCCCATCTGCATGTGATGGGCGAGGTCGTCGACCGCAATATCTTCATGTGGTCGGCGCCGCCGAACGTCGAGTACGACCACGATTTCGCCAAATACCCGCTGCGCGACCGGGACAACTCGAAACTGCTGCACCGGCGGATCGACGTCGATTTCAACGGCTGGTGGACCTGTGTGATCCCCCGGCAGGTCGCCGAGGAGCTGGGCCAGCCGCTGCCGCTGTTCCTGAAATGGGACGACGTGGAATACGGTCTGCGCGCCCGTGCCGCGGGGTACCCGACGGTCACCCTGCCCGGTGCCGCGGTCTGGCATATGGCGTGGAGCGATAAAGACGACGCCATCGACTGGCAGGCGTATTTCCACCTGCGCAATCGCCTGGTGGTGGCCGCGCTGCACCAGCCGGGCAACGGCCGGGCCATGGTCGCCAATACGGTCAAGGCCACCCTCAAGCATCTGCTCTGCCTCGAATATTCCACGGTCGCGATCCAGAACCTCGCGATCAAGGATTTCCTGGCCGGCCCGCAGCGGCTCTTCGAACTGCTGCCGAGCGCGCTGGGCGCCGTCCACGAACTGCGCAAACAGTATCCGGACGCGGTGATCCTGCCGTCTTCCACCGAATTGCCGCTGGCCAGCGGTATCGGGGTCGGCGCCGTCGGTGAGCCCGCCAACCCGCTGGCCAAGATCGTCCGCCTCGGCAAGGGCCTGCTGCACAATCTGCGGCCCGCCCACACCGAACACCACGACCGGCCGCAGCTCAACGTGCCGACGCTGGACGCGCGCTGGTTCCTGCTCTCGCAGGTCGACGGGGTCACCGTCACCACCGCGGACGGTCGCGGGGTGGTGTACCGCAAACGCGATCCGCGGCAGGCCTACGGGCTGCTGCGGGAGGCGCTGCGGCTGCGCAAGGAACTCGCCGACCGGCTTCCGGAGATGCGCCGGCAGTATCGCGCGGCGCATGCCGAACTCACCGGCGCCGCGGCCTGGGAGAAGGTCTTCGGTATCGACAGCGACGGAGGTAACCGGCGGTGAACGCGATGAACCCGAGCCTGCGGGATTCCGGATCGGAGCGCGGCGGCGACCCGGAGGTCGCGATCATCGAGGCCGTACAGGGCGCCATCGCGACTCCCGCGGTGATCTCCGCGGCACGTGGGATGTCGCATTTCGGTGAGCACGCGCTGGGCTGGATGGCGATCGCCGCCGTCGGCGCCCTGACCGATAGACCCCGGCGCCGGCAGTGGGCCGGGGTGGCGGTCGGCGCGGTGGGCGCCCACGCGGCGTCCATCGTGATCAAGCGCATCGTCCGGCGGCCCCGCCCGCACGCGCCGTCGGTGCAGGTCAACGTTTCGACGCCGAGCAAATTGAGCTTCCCGTCCTCGCACGCGACCTCCACAACCGCGGCGGCGGTGCTGCTCGGAAAATTGACCGGGCTACCCTTGCCTGCGGTGCTCGTACCGCCGATGTTGCTGTCCAGGGTCGTTCTCGGGGTCCACTACCCCTCCGATGTGCTCGCGGGTTCCGCACTCGGCGCCGCGTCCGCCGCTGCCCTGCTCGCCGCCGAAAAGAGACTCGACAGTGACCGCACAAGATGAAAAGGCGCTGCCCCGTATGAGTGAAGAGCCGACTGGCGCGGATCTGGCCGACGCCGAGATCAAGGGGCCACCCAAATCGCTGGCATCGGGCCTGATCAAGGCGGTCCGGCCGCGGCAGTGGGTGAAGAACGTCCTCGTGCTGGCCGCGCCGATGGCCGCCGGTTCGGTGATCGAACTCGATGTGCTCGGCAATGTCGCCATCGCGTTCGTGGCCTTCTGCATGGCGGCGTCGGGCATCTACCTGGTCAACGACGCCATGGATGTGGAGGCGGACCGGGCTCATCCCACCAAGCGGTTCCGGCCGATCGCGGCGGGCGTGGTCCCGGTGAACCTGGCCTTCGCGCTGGCGACCGTCCTGCTGGCCGGTTCGATCGGGCTGTCCTTCCTGGCGAACTGGCAGCTCGCGGTGGCCATCGCGGTGTACATCGGCGTCCAGCTCGCCTACTGCTTCGGCCTCAAACACCAGGTCGTGCTGGACATCTGCATCGTGTCCTCGGGCTTCCTGATCCGGGCGGTGGCCGGCGGTGTGGCCGCCGGAATCCCGCTTTCCCAGTGGTTCCTGCTGATCATGGCCTTCGGCTCGCTGTTCATGGCGGCCGGAAAGCGCTACGCCGAGCTACAACTGGCGCTGGCGACCGGAGCCAAGATTCGCAAATCGCTGGAGTACTACACCCCGACCTATCTACGATTCGCCTGGAGCCTCGCCGCGACCGCGGTTGTGGTCTTCTACGGACTGTGGGCCTTCGAACAGGGCGCCGCCAAAGACACCGAATGGTTCGTCATCTCGATGATCCCGTTCACCATCGCGATTCTGCGCTACGCGGTGGAGGTCGACGGCGGTAAAGCCGGTGAACCGGAGGAGATCGCTCTCGGAGACCGCGTCCTGCAGTTGCTGGCCATAGCGTGGATCGGAGCGGTAGGTGTCGCTGTCTATCTCTTCTGACGAGATTGCGGTAGCGGAAACACAACACGTCGACGAGCCGGCTGCCTCCGAGCAGTCGCGCTCGTCGCCGCGTTCCGCGCGGATCTCGCGTGGAGTATTCGCCGGTGGGATCGTGATCACCGTCGCCCTGTTCGCCTTCGGCGGCTGGCAACGGCGCTGGATCGCCGACGACGGCCTGATCGTGCTACGCACGGTGCGCAATCTGCTGGCCGGTAACGGCCCGGTGTTCAATCCGGGCGAGCGGGTGGAAACCAACACCAGCACGGCGTGGACCTACGTCGTCTGGTTCTTCAGCTGGGTGACCCAGGCCCGGCTCGAATACGTCGTACTGGGGATCGCGCTGACGCTTTCGCTGCTGGCGCTGCTGTTCGCCATGCTGGGCACCGGCAAACTCTGGGGCCCGGCGTCGTCGTCGCTGTTGATCCCGGCCGGCGCGCTGGCCTATATCGCGGTACCCCCGGCCCGCGACTATGTGACGTCCGGGCTGGAGAACTGCCTGGTCATCTGCTGGATCGCGCTGCTGTGGCTGCTGCTGATCCGGTGGAGCAAGGCGGTCCGGCCGGGGGTCGCGGGCATCCTCGTGCTCGCCTTCCTGGCCGGGTTGGCACCGCTCATCCGGCCCGAGATGGCCGTGGTCGGCGGCCTGGCGCTACTGCTGATCTTCTTCGCCCCGATGCCCGAATCCCGGCTGCGTCCGTGGCTGCTGCGGATGCTGCTGGTGGGAGTGGCCGGTGTCGTGCCGCTGTGCTACCAGGTCTGGCGGATGGGTTACTACGGTCTCCCGTACCCGAATACCGCGGTGGCCAAGGACGCGGGCGGTGCCAAATGGGGACAGGGCCTGACCTACCTCTGGGATCTGGCGGGCCCGTACTACCTGTATGTGCCGCTGGCGGTTCTGCTGGTGGCCGGGCTGGTGGCGGCGCGTACCTATCGCGCTCGGCCGGCCGACGGCCCGGACCAGGACAACGACGACCATCCCGCTGCCGGCCGGGTCCGGCGGTTCCGCGTCTGGCTGCGTTCGCCGTCGGCCGTGGTGACCCTGGTGCTCGCCGCCGCCGCGATCCTCACCGTGTACGCGCTGCGGGTGGGCGGCGATTTCATGCACGGCCGGATGCTGCTGCCGCAGCTGTTCCTTTTCCTGCTGCCGGTGGCGGTGATCCCGCTGCGGCTGCCGGAGCAAGGCCTACGGTCGCTGTCGCGCCGGGAGGCCCCCGCGTTCGGGATTCTGGTCCTCGCGCTGGCCGGGACCCTGGCCTGGGCGCTGCTGGCCTCGGGCACCACCGCGATCAAGACCGGCACCACGATCAACAAGTCCGGCATCGTGGACGAGCGGATCTACTACGTGCTCAACACCGGCCACGATCATCCGATCCGCGCCGAGGACTACCTCGACTACGCCCGCATGCGGCCGATGGTGGAGGGAATCGAGAACACCCCGGACGGCGGGCTGCTGCTGAACTCGCCCTCGTTCATGTTCTGGTACATCGCGCCGCCTCCCATCCCCATTCCGCCGGAGGGCGCGGGGCATACGGTCTACTTCCTCAACCTGGGTATGACCAGCATGAACGTCCCGCTGGATGTCCGGGTCATCGATCCGATGGGCCTGGCCTTCCCACTGGCCGCGCATACCGAGCGGCTCACCGACGGCCGGATCGGACACGATAAGAGCCTGTATCCGGACTGGGTGATCGTGGAAACCGGCATGGTCGACCGCAAACCGTGGCTGCCCTGGTACATGGACGAGGACTGGGTCGCGCAGGCGCATGTCGCGATGTCGTGCCCGGACACCCAGGCCTTGATGCTCTCGTACAAGGGCCCGCTCACTTTCGACCGGTTCAAGCACAACCTGCGGCACGCGTTCGACTTCGCCTCCTACCGGCTCGATCGGGTGCCGAAGTATGAGATTCAGCGCTGCGGTTTGGTGGATCCACTACCGCAACCGCGCTGATCTGCGCTTTTCTTGATAGCCGTCCGGTACCGGGAACGCGTCGTGCGATTCCCGGTGGGCGGGTGCTCTCAGCTCGGGTTAAGGTGCTCGCGTCCGATCCCGTTCAACGGGACCGGAAGTCGACCGCGCGGCCGGAGCTGCCGCACGACGGAGGGCGGGAACCAATGCGAGGTGTGAACGGCCGCGGTACCACGACCGGACAGCCGGGAGGGCGTCTGCGCGGCTGGCTGAAACGAACGGCGCTGTTGTCACTGGCGTTCGTACTACCCCTGAGCTTTTCGGTGGCCGGACCGGGGGCGCCGGCCTCCGCGCAGTTCGATCCCAGCGGTTTCGACTTCTGGGTCGATTCCCAGATGGGGCCGATCAAATCGCGGGTCTTCCGCGCCGCGGACGGCAATACCGCCCGGGTGGTGTACGCCCTGGACGGTATGCGCGCCCGCAACGATCTGAGCGGCTGGGAGCTCGATACCGATGTCGCCCGGGAACTGACCAAATGGAATATCAACGTGGTCATGCCGATCGGCGGCCGATCCAGTTTCTACGCGGACTGGAACGCGCCGAGTAATTTCTTCGGGCTCGGAAGTTCCGGGAGCGCGGGGGGAGTCACCGGGTCGGCGGGCGATTCGGGTTCGGGGCTGGCCTCCGGATCGGGCGCGGGGCCGGGTCTGTCGACCACGTACAAATGGGAAACCTTCCTGTCCCGTGATCTGCGCTGGGCACTGCGCGACCGGCTCGGTTTCAACCCCAACGGCAATGGCGTATTCGGGCTGTCCATGGGCGGTAGTGCCGCGCTCACCCTGGCCGCCTATCACCCCGATCAGTTCCGGTACGCGGCTTCCTATTCCGGATATCTGAACGTATCCGCGCCGGGTATGCGGGAAGCGCTGCGGGTGGCGATGCTCGACGCCGGCGGCTTCAATATCGACGCGATGGCGCCGCCGTGGAGCCCGCAGTGGTTGCGGATGGATCCGTTCGTATTCGCCCCGTTGTTGCGCAACAACAACACCCGGCTGTGGATTTCGGCCGGTAGCGGACTGCCCGCGGCCGCCGACGGCCTGGACTTCAACACCCTCAACGCCATGGGCCTCGAGGCGCTGGCGCTGGCCAATACCAGGGCCTTCCAGGTGCGGATGGGCGCGCTGGGCGCGCGCAACGCCACCTACGACTTCCCGGCCGTCGGCGTGCACAACTGGCGCTACTGGTCCACCGAGGTGTACCGGATGATCCCGGATCTGTCGGCCAATATCGGCTGAGCCGGACCGGGTCACGACCCGGACGCGCCGCGTTGCGAGAACGTTGCCGTGCCCCAGGAATCGGGGGCACGGCAACGGGCGTATATACCCACCCCTCGATTTGCTGTGACCTACACCACTTGATGGCAACAGGGGCGTACATTTGGTCGATTGATATACCAGGAGCACGCATCAGGTAACGGCCTGCGCTTCGGCGGAGCGCCGAGGTCTATGTATCCGAGATGGGGCCGGTAACGTAGCTCGTGATTTGCTGTCCGGCTGCCCAGGCGAAAGGTCTAGTCGAATGCGAAGTGCGCGTAGGCCCGGATCGGCGCGGCCCCATGGCTGGGCGCGGCGATGGGCGATGGGGATCGCCGTGGCACTGCTGGCCCCCCTCGCGGTGGGGTTGACCGATACGGCGCCCGAGGTCCGGGCGGCGCCGAACCCGGCGGGATTCGATTTCTGGGTGAACTCTCCCGAGATGGGCCCGATCCGGTCCCGGGTGTTCCGCGCCAAGGACGGCAACACCGCGCGGGTGGTGTACGCGCTGGACGGTATGCGCGCCCCGGAGACGCACAGCGGCTGGGAGATGGACACCAACGTCGCCAACGCGCTCACCGACTGGAACATCAACGTCGTCATGCCGGTCGGCGGCATGTCCAGTTTCTACGCGGACTGGAATGCGCCGAGTTCGTTCTTCGGTCTCCCGCCCACGGGGTCGTCCTCCGGCTCCGGCGCCCTCAACGTCATCTCCGAAGGGCCCGGCAAGAGCTACCGCTATGCCTGGGAGACCTTCATCAACCAGCATCTGCGCTGGGCGCTACGCGACCAACTCGGTTTCAACCCGAACCGCAACGGCGTCTTCGGCCTGTCGATGGGCGGCAGCGGTGCGCTCACCCTGGCCGCTTACCACCCCGACCAGTTCAGCTTCGCGGGCTCCTACTCCGGCTACCTGAACATCTCCGCGCCGGGGATGCGGGAGGCACTCCGGTTGGGCATGATCGACGCCGGCGGGTACAACGTCGATTCCATGGCGCCGCCGTGGAGTCCGCAGTGGCTGCGGATGGATCCGTTCGTGTTCGCCCCGCTGTTGCGCGATCACAACACCAGACTGTGGATCTCGGCGGGTAGCGGGCTGCCCGGAGCGGGCGACGGGTTCAACGGCAACACCGTGAACGGGATGGCGCTCGAAGCGCTCGCCCTGGCCAATACCCGTTCCTTCCAGGTCCGGATGATGACGCTGGGTGCCAACAATGTCGTCTACTCGTTCCCGGCGACCGGTATTCACTCCTGGACGTATTGGGAGGCCGAAGTGCTGCGGATGCTCCCGGATTTGTCCGCGAATATCGGATAACGGCAGTTGTGCCGGTCTCCACGCGGAGACCGGCACAACTCCGCGCGTGGAGACCCGAACAACGACAGCAGTGTGCCCGCCCCGGGGAAGCCTCCCCGGGGCGGGCACACTGCTGTCGATAGGAATTCGACAGGGGTTCGTATTCCGTTACACAACGCTGGTCGGAAGCCGATTTCGATAACGACCGAATATCGCGGCCCGCCGCGACATCAACGCTTCGGCAAGGTATCGTCACGGGGCGATCACAGCGTTCTCGCGGCGGATTTCGGCCATCCGATCAGCACGGCCTTGCTTAGGCTCGATGAGGTCGAATATGGTCCAGCGAGCACATCTGTGACCAGATCGTTGTAGCGCTGTCGGCCATGGGTTGGTCGGGACCGGCCGCCGGCGCCCGAGGAGAAACGGGGTGTTGTCCGCGCAGCGGTGGCGAACAACACCACAACAGCAGAAAGAGAGCAGAATTCATGCGTTTCGGCAGGGCAGCCGGCCCGAAGAGAAGTACGGGGTCGCGGTCACCTCGCGGTTGGCGTAACCGGATTCTGGCAATCGGTGCCGCGGTGCTGGCGCTTCCGGTCGCCGCAGGTATCGCGGCCCCGACCGCCGCCGTGGCCGCGCCGGTGGCGTCGCCCGTGCAGCGTGGTGCCTACGAGGAACTGATGGTTCCGTCGAGCATGGGCCCGATCAAGGTGCAGGTCCAGTGGGCGGCGCGCGGCGGCAACGCCGGGCTCTACCTGCTCGACGGTCTGCGGGCCCAAGAGGACCGCAACGCCTGGTCGTTCGAGACCAACGCGCTGCAGCAGTTCGGCAACGACAACATCTCGCTGATCATGCCGGTCGGTGGGCAGTCGAGCTTCTACGCCGACTGGTACTCGCCGAGCAACACCAACGGCCAGAAGTTCACCTACAAGTGGGAAACCTTCCTCACCAGGGAACTCCCGGCCTTCCTCGAGGGCTACGGCGTCTCCCGGACCAACAACGCGATCGCGGGCCTGTCCATGGGCGGTAGCGCGGCGCTGGCCTTGGCCGCCTACCACCGCGACCAGTTCAAGTCGGCCGCCGCCTACTCCGGCTACCTGAACATCTCGGCGCCGGGTATGCGCGAGGCCATCCGTATCGCGATGCTGGACGCGGGTCGCTTCAACGTCGACTCGATGGCCGCCCCGTGGAGCCCGCAGTGGCTGCGGATGGACCCGTTCGTGTTCGCCCCGCAGCTCAAGGGCCTGCCGATGTACATCTCGGCGGCCAGCGGCCTGCCGGGCCCGCACGATAAGCCGGCCTCGGCCCTCGGCCTGTTCAACACCGGTAACGCCATGGCTCTGGAGGCCCTGTCGCTGGTGAACACCCGTGCCTTCCAGGGGCGGCTGAAGTCGCTGGGCATCAATGCCTACTTCGACTTCCCGAACGTGGGCACCCACTCCTGGAAGTACTGGGAGAGCCAGCTCTTCGCCTCGCGCCAGATGTTCCTGGACTCGACCAACGGCTGGTGATCAACGGCATGCCGACAGGTTGCCGCTGAATCGATAGTTGTCGCGAACGGCGCCACCCGCTTCGAATCGAAGCAGGTGGCGCCGTTTGTTTTCGCCGGGTCCCGCAGTGACCAACTGGTTTGCTGTCAGCGCGTCCTACCGGGAATCAGCCTGCGGCAGCGGTACAAACAGTGTGTGGCAGGCAACACTCGCGGGTCCGGGGGGACGGCCGACCGCAGCGGTAGACGCGGCCGGTGGCGGCTGGCCGCCTTGGCGGCCGCTCTGATCCTGCCGTTCGCCGCCGCCCAGGTGCCCGCTCCCGCCCAGCCCACCGCCACCGCGGCGCCTGCCTCCATCCGCAATGTCATCTGGCATTCCGACCGCCATGTCGAGGTGTGGGTCAACTCACCCTCGATGGCTGCACCCATCCAGGTACGGCTGCTGCTGGCCCGGGACTGGAACACCCAGCCGAATACTCGCTTCCCGGTCCTGTACATGCTCGACGGTCTGCGGGCCACCGAAACCGAGAGCGGCTGGATCAAAGACGCGGGCGCCGTCGATTTCTTCGCCGACAAGAACGTCACCGTGGTGTTGCCGGTGGGCGGGCAAGGGAGTTTCTACTCCGACTGGGTTCAACCCGACAACGGCAAGAACTACAAATGGGAGACCTTCCTCACCAAAGAACTTCCGCCGCTGCTCGAGGGCCAGTGGCGGGCAACCGCCACACGTGGAATCGCCGGACTTTCCATGGGTGGCACCGCCGCAATGTTCCTGGCCGCGCGTAACCCCGAGTTCGCGAAGTTCGCCGCCTCGTATTCGGGATTCCTCACCACCACGAGCGCGGGTATGCCGCAGGCCATTCGCCTCGCCCTGGCCGATGCCGGTGGTTTCGACGCCGGGGCCATGTGGGGACCGCCCGGCAGCGAGCAGTGGGAGGAGCACGATCCCATGCTGCTGGCCGATCGGCTGAAGGATAAATCTCTGTACATTTCCAGCGGCACCGGCGCCTCCGGCAAACACGACGAAGGCACCGACATACCGGGCGTGACCACGAATATGTTCGGAATGGGCCTGGAAACCCTGTCGCTGCTCACCTCGCAGAATTTCGTTGCCGAACTCGGGAAACTCGATATTCCGGCCACCGTCAACTACCGGGCGTCGGGAACGCATACCTGGCCCTACTGGGATTTCGAGATGCGCCAATCCTGGTCACAGGCCGCGGCCGCACTCGGCGTTCCCGGCACGAAACCGGAGTGCGCGGTCGGCGGCGCCATCGCCGGCGTCGCCGCGGGAAACGACTGGCTGGGCGACTGCCTGACCGCCGAGTACCAGGTCCCGGGCGGAACCGCCCAGGACTTCCGCAACGGGAGGGTCTTCTACTCCGCGGACACCGGCGCGCATCCCGTATACGGCCGGATCGGCGGCGGCTACCAGGCCGCGGCCGGCCCGCAGGGCGGTCTCGGCCTGCCCGTCGGCGGCGAACAGGCGCTCCCGGACGGCCGCGGCCGCTTCCAGCCGTTCCGGCACGGGGCCCTGTACTGGACACCGGAGACCGGAGCGCAGATGGTGCGCGGCGCCATCCTGGACGAATGGGGCCGCCAGGGGTTCGAAGGGGGCCCCGCGAAATACCCGACCGGCCCGGAAATCGGCACACCGCACCGCGACGGCGCCGTCCAGCCCTTCGAAGGCGGCCCCTTCTACTTCAGCCCCGCCACCGGCGCCCACCGCGTGGAGGGCTTCATCCTGGGCAAATACGCCGAACTCGGTTTCGAGAACAGCTGGCTGGGCTTCCCGGCCGCCGGAGAAATTCCCCTGAAAGACCTGGGTCGTTTCACAACGTTCGAGGGCGGCAGTATCTATTGGAGCCCCCTCTCCGGCGCCTGGGCCGTCCGGAACGGCCTGATCATGGACGCCTGGCGTGACGCCGGTTACGAAAACGGCCGCCTCGGCTTCCCCATCAGCGACGAGTTCCCCATCCCGGGCGGAGTCCAGCAGAACTTCCAAACCGGCACCATCACTGTCCGAGACAACCGCGCCGAGGTCAGGTAGGCCGGGCACCCTGTACGAAACCCACCACCGTCACCGCAGCAAACCGGCTGCCGGCCCCTTCACCGGAATCCGCCCCACCCCCCACCCTTTTCAGACGCCCCGTCCGGCCGATCCGCGCCCCCACCAACCCGTCCGCCCCTCGGCGCCGAGTCTTACGAGGCCCTGAAAGGGTTCGGCCCGCGTCGCCTGTCAGCACGCGAGACAATGCGGCGCAGCCGCGAGGATGGGGGGGGGGGAGGCGGCGCTCAGGGGGGCGAAACCCCCCCG
>NZ_JBEZYU010000026.1:0-23512 GCF_040638875.1 Nocardia sp. NPDC024068
GCCCTCGAAGCGAGGCGGCGCAGCCGCGAGTCTCGAGGGCTGAAACACGGGACACAAGGGGCCCGCAACCCCGCGGCGCCGCAGGCGCCGCCAAAATTACGGCAGCGGTGGGGCGGCGTGTTCGTCGCCGTGGAAGTCGACCGAGGAGTATTCGCGGAGTTTGGTGAGGCGGTGGTAGGCGTCGATCATGCGGACCGTGCCGGATTTCGACCGCATCACGATGGAGTGGGTGGAGGCGCCGCCGCCGTAGTAGCGGACGCCGCGCAGCAGGTCGCCGTCGGTGACGCCGGTGGCGCAGAAGAAAACGTTGTCCCCGGCCACCAGATCCTCGGTGATCAGGACGCGGTCCAGATCGTGGCCGGCGTCGATCGCCTTCTGCCGCTCCTCGTCGTCCTTGGGCGCGAGCCTGCCCTGGAGCGCACCGCCCATACAGCGCATCGCGGCGGCGGCGATGATGCCCTCGGGGGTGCCGCCGACGCCCACGAGGATATCGGTGCCGGAATCGGGTCGCGCCGCGGCGATGGCGCCGGCCACGTCACCGTCGGAGATCAGCCGGATTCGTGCGCCCGCGTCGCGGACCTCTTGGATCAGCTCGCCGTGGCGGGGGCGGTCCAGGATGCAGACGGTGATATCGGATACCGAGGCGCTTTTCGCTTTGGCGACCTTGCGGATGTTCTCCCCGATCGGCGCCGAGATATCGATCACATCGGCGGCATCGGGGCCGACGGCGATCTTGTGCATATAGAAGACGGCCGACGGGTCGAACATGGCGCCGCGTTCGGCGACCGCGAGCACCGAGATGGCGCCGGGTGAACCTTTCGACATCAGGGTGGTGCCGTCGATCGGATCGACCGCGAAATCGACCTCGGGACCGGTCCCGTCACCCACCTCCTCGCCGTTGTACAGCATGGGGGCTTCGTCCTTCTCGCCCTCGCCGATCACCACGACACCGCTCATGGACACCGAGCTGACCAGCTGTCGCATGGCATCCACGGCGGCCCCGTCGCCACCTTCCTTATCGCCCTTGCCCACCCAGCGGCCCGCCGCCATGGCGCCGGCCTCGGTGACGCGGACGAGTTCGAGCGCGAGGTTGCGATCCGGTGCCTCGCGGCGGCTCGAAGCGGTCCAAGATGCCGTCATAGCGGGTGCCTCCTAGGTTGTGTAACTTGCCGTAATTGTCGCATCGCCGGAATACCTGCCGGTGATCACCTGGTACGGCAGTACCGGGGGCGGCGCGGGCCCCCGTCCCTACCACGATGGATACTGGGACCGTGCCGAACAAGAAGCCACGCATCATGAACGACTACCGGGATCTGGTCTGGTCGCTGATTCCGTTGGTGCTGATCGCCGTGGTGTTCGCCGGACTGACCAGCCAGTGCAGTTTTTCCGCGAGCGGGCCGACGCAGGGCACGATTCCCAGCTTCGACGCCCCGGCGGCCCTGCGCTCGGACGCCCAGAACCTCCCGTTCCCGATCCGCGAACCGGAGCTCCCGCAGAACTGGCAGGCCAATTCCGGCAGTCGCGACACCATCACCGAACGCGGCAGGGGCACGGTGAGCACCATCGGATTCGTGACCGGTGCGGGTACCTACATGGAACTGAACCAGAGCGATGCCACCGAGGAAGTCCTGGCCGGGCATATCGCCGGCGGCCGGTACCCCTCGGGGACCCGGGATATCGGCGGGCAGAAATGGGTGGTCTACGAAGAGCCCGATGCCGAACCGGCGTGGGTCGCGGATTTCGGTGACAGCCGGGTACTCATCCGGGGCGCCGGTGATACCGAGGCCTTCGAAACCCTGGCTGCCGCGGTGGTGGCGGCTCGCCCGCTGCCGGTCGGCTAGGCCGCCGTCTGCCGGGGTACCGGCC
Organism: Nocardia sp. NPDC024068; assembly: GCF_040638875.1. Taxonomy (NCBI): domain Bacteria; kingdom Bacillati; phylum Actinomycetota; class Actinomycetes; order Mycobacteriales; family Nocardiaceae; genus Nocardia; species Nocardia sp. NPDC024068. Next base: position 1,867 of record NZ_JBEZYU010000026.1, read on the forward strand.
CGTTGCGAGCCCGGTGACCCGTCGATCGCGGGCGGTGGCCGGTCATTCCGGGTCGCCGGATTCGGCGAGTGCCGTCTCGATCCGCTGCCGCGCTCCGGCGAGATGTTCTTCGCAACGGTTGGCCAGGGCCTCGCCGCGTTCCCACAGCGCCAGGGCATCGTCGAGATCCATCCCGCCCTGCTCCAGCATCTTCACCACGTTGGCGAGTTCGTCGCGGGCGCGTTCGTAGCCGAGGCCGGCGATATCGTCCAGTTCGCCGGTACCGCTGGATTCGGGCACGGTCACGTCCTCTCTGATTCGTCGGTGCGGGTTTTCCCGGCGGGCCCGCCGCCCAGCGGGGTGGTGCCGAGTGCGGCGGCGGAGATCGCGCCGTCCCGGACCCGGATGCGCAGCTGACTGCCGGCGGGTGCGTCCTCGATTTCCCGCACCACCTGCCGGTCGGTTCCCGCGACCCGCTGCACGACAGCGTAGCCGCGGGCCAGGGTCGCGGCGGGGCCCACCGCGGTCAGCTGGCGGCGCAGATGGCCGCCGGCGGTGGTTTCGCCGCGGACGAGGCTTTCGATGCTGCGGCGGGCCGCGGTACGCAGTCGTTCCACCTCGTCGTGGCGATGGGTGAGGTCGCGCAGCGGGTCGGCGAGTACGGGCCGGGACCGCAGCTGGGCGAGGGCGGCGGCTTCGCGGCGCACCCAGCCGCGCAACGCCGACGCCGACCGCGCGCGGAGTTCGCGCACCAGCGCCGTTTCCGCGGCCGCGTCGGGAACCACCCGTTTGGCGGCGTCGGTGGGAGTGGCCGCACGCAGATCGGCGACCAGGTCCGACAGCGGGGAGTCGGGTTCGTGACCGATGGCGCTGACGATCGGTGTGGTGGCGGCGACGATCGCGCGGCACAGCGTTTCGTCGGAGAACGGCAGCAGGTCTTCGACGCTGCCGCCGCCGCGGGCCAGCACGATCACCTCGACGCCCGGGTCGCGGTCGAGCGCGGTCAGGGCGTCGAGGATCTGCGGGACCGCGGAAGGGCCCTGAACGGCGGTATTGCGGACCTCGAACCGGACGGCGGGCCAGCGCGACCGGGCGACGCTCAATACATCGTGTTCGGCGGCGCTGCCGCGGCCGGTGATCAATCCGACGGTTCCCGGCAGGAACGGGATCGGCCGTTTGAGGCGCGGATCCAGCAGGCCCTCGGCGTCCAGGAGCGCTTTGAGCCGCTCGATCCGGACCAGCAGGTCACCGACGCCCACCGGCCGGATCTCGGTGACCCGCAGCGACAGGGTGCCGCGGCCGGGGAAGAAGGACAGTTTGCCGTACACCACCACCCGGCTGCCCTCCTGCAACGGGACGGGGGCGTTGCGGAGCAGTGCGGGATCGCAGGTCACCGATAGCGACATATCGGCGGCCGGGTCGCGCAGGACGAGGAAGGCGGTGCGGGTGCCGGGGCGCAGGTTGATCTGGGTGAGCTGCCCTTCCACCCAGATGGTGCCGAGGCGGTCGATCCACTGGGCCACCTTCATCGACACCGAACGCACCGGCCACGGGTGTTCGGCGGAGTTGGCGGGGGCCGCGGCCTGTCCGGCCCGGCCGGAACCGGTCCGGGCGGGCGCGGGGGCCGGATCGGCGTCGGTCACTGGGCTCGCACGGTAGCGATCCGGTTGGTCAGCATGGTGACGTAGGCCGCGCGGTCCCGGGTGCGCTGTTCGTAGTCGAGCAGGGCGACCAGATCGGCGACGGTGAGCGTGCGCAGCCGGCCACGTAGCTGAGCGAGGCTCATATTGGGGTAGTCGTAGCGGGCTCCGACCTCGGGGAGTTCGGGTTCCGTCGCGGCGGCCGGATCCTCGTCGGCGGGATCCTCGTCGGCGGCAGCATCCGAGTCGGCGGCGGGCGCGGAGTCGGCGGCGGGCGACTCGGTGCCGGACGTGGTCTCGGGCTCGGTGGCCTCGGCCGCGTGGGCCGCGGCCGGTTCTGGGGCATCGGCGGGATCGTCGGCGCTCTCGGGCTCCGGATCGAAGGTGAGCGCGTCGGGTACGGAGTTGCCGTTCTGGATCGCGCGCAGGCCCGCCAGCGTCTCCTGGAGTGCGAGTTCGACCTCGAGGGGGTCGGATTCGAAGCGGTCGAATCCGGTGCTGCCGGCCGGAGCGGCGGCGCCCGGCGTACGGACCGGGAGTTCTTCGTCCTCGTCGAACGTGGCCCATTCCGGCTGTTGTTCCGGGCGGCTGATGATCCGGTCGAAGACCGAATCGCCCTTGATCGCGAGACTGGTGACGAACTGCTGGACATGCATACCCGTCTGCAGCAGTTGGCTCACTGCGGTGACGGGCAGTTTCACCGCCGCCGACGGTAGCCGTCGTGTCTCTTCGAGCACATAGACGGCGGCTCCGGCGGCGACGCGGGCCAGGAACGGTGGTCGAAACATGGTACTAGCCTGCCCGATATCGCCTGCTCCGCAAAAGAGGGTGGGCGGATACGGCCGTCCGTGCCGTGACGTCGCGCCCGCGATACCCACGGGGTTGCGGCCGGGTCCGGGCACCGGCGCGGTGCACCGGGGGTGTGGGGAGGCGCACGCGTGGAGCGGGGGCCCGGCCACGCACGTATCGTGTGGGGCATGTCCTCGGCAATACCGTTGAATGTCGGAATCGCTCGTTCGGCCGGTGCGGCGACCCTCGCCCCGGAAGGGAAACGAGTGCTGCTAGCCGAACCGCGCGGTTATTGCGCAGGTGTGGACCGCGCGGTCGAAACCGTGGAGAAGGCGCTGGAGAAGCACGGTGCGCCGATCTACGTGCGCAAAGAGATCGTGCACAACCGGCACGTCGTGGAGACCCTGCGGGAACGCGGTGTGATCTTCGTCGACAGTACCGACGAGGTGCCGGAGGGTGAACTCGTCGTGTTCTCCGCGCACGGTGTCTCCCCGGCAGTGCACGCGACCGCGGCCGAACGCAAACTGCGCACCATCGATGCCACCTGTCCGCTGGTGACCAAGGTCCACCAGGAAGCCAAACGCTTCGCCCGCGACGACTACGACATCCTGCTGATCGGCCACGAGGGCCACGAGGAGGTCGAGGGAACCGCCGGTGAGGCCCCTGAACACGTACAACTGGTGGACGGCCCGGACGCCGTCGACGGTGTGACCGTGCGCGACGAGTCCAAGGTGATCTGGCTGTCCCAGACCACGCTCAGCGTGGACGAGACGATGGAGACCGTGTCACGCCTGCGGGAGAAGTTCCCGGCCCTGCAGGATCCGCCGAGCGACGATATCTGCTACGCCACCCAGAACCGTCAGGTCGCGGTGAAGGCGATGGCGCCGGAATGCGATCTGGTGATCGTGGTCGGTTCCCGGAACTCGTCGAACTCGGTACGCCTGGTGGAGGTCGCTCTCGGCGCCGGAGCCCGCGCGTCGTATCTGGTGGACTACGCCCGGGAGGTCGATCCGGCGTGGCTGGAGGGGGTCGGCACGGTCGGCATCACCTCCGGCGCCTCGGTACCGGAGATCCTGGTGCGCGGTGTGCTGGACATGCTGGCCGAATACGGATTCGGCGAGGTGCAGCCGGTGACCACCGCCAACGAGACCCTGGTCTTCGCGCTGCCTCGCGAACTTCGGGCCGCCCGGCGCTGATCGCGCCCGCCCCGCCCGGGCCGACCCGGGCGGGATGACGTCATCGGCGGCGTTCGGGCCGCCTTCCCTCCGGGATCGGTTCCCGCACCCGGGCCGCCTGCGGCTGTCGCGGCGGTTCGGCGCGGCGGGCGTTGGCTCGTACCGGTTCTTCCTGGACGGGGGCGGCGGGTGTCCGCGCCGGCCGATGGCCGTGCGCCTCCCGCGAGCGCGGCGCCGGGGCGGGACGGGCCGCCTGTTCGGCGGGTGGCCGTCCCCGGCTCCCGCGACGCGGGGGCTCGTCGTGGGTGTAATCGGGCTCGGGGTGTTCGGGCCGGGCCGGACGAGGCTTCGTCTTGGTTTTGGCGTTCGCCTTCGAGCGCGCGGCCAGGGTTTCCGCGCGCGACGGTTTACCCCCGCGCGCCGGTTTTCCCTCCCCTCCCACGGCCCGTTTCGGCTGACCGCGGCCGGTTCGTTGCGCGGTCTCGCGGCGGGGCCGGTTCTCCGCGCGCTTTTTCGGTTCGCCGCGCGCTCCGCGTCGTTCGCTGCGGCCCCAGCTGGTCCCGCGCCGGGCCTCGGCGGTATCGCGCGCCGACTTCTCGGAGCGGTACTGCGCGATCCGGATTCCGGCGATGACCAACACCAGCACCGTCGCCAGCATCATCGGCGGGAAGCGGTGGACCAGCGGGATCGCCAGGTTCAGCAGGATGTCCTTCAGCGAAGCGGTGCTGCTTCCGGTGAGCTGGCGATAGGCGATCGGAACCGCGACGAACAGGAGGAGCGGCGGTAACACCATCGTGGTGAAGAGCCCGCGGAAACGTACTGCCGCGGCGGCGGCCACGCAGCCGAAGATGTAGAACGCGCTGAAGGTGCCGGTGAGGTCCGTGACGTCGCCGAGGGCATCGATCACAAAACCCACGAATGTGCAGGCCGCCGCGATGAGAACCGCGGCATAGGCCGGGACACCCGGCACCGTCGGCAATAACGAACGTTGCGGCGCGGGCACCCGGGAATTCACTCGTTGGGAAGCAGCCACGTATTGAACACTATCGTCCGGAAGGGTCGACCGTGTTACGGCACGGCCGGTCCGGGGTCGCGATTGTGCGGAAACGGTGGTCGGCGGCGGTATTCATACGCGTCAAGGGTGATGGGTGGTGAGTGCCACGACGGCGCAATGGAGACATTCGCTCGCCGGAGTCGTGTCGGCCGTGGGTGTCGCGCCGAGAACTGCCCGGCGCTTCCGGCGTGTTGCCGGTGTGGCGGACCGGGTATCGGCGTTCGCATTGAAAGCTGTCGGTGAGTTGCCCTAAGTTCGCGGTCATGCGAATCCTGCATACGTCGGACTGGCATATCGGACGCACCTTTCACGGCGTGGACCTGCTGGCCGACCAGGCGCGGGTGCTCGACGCGATCGCCGGGCTCGTGGCCGCGGAGGGTGTGGACACGGTAGTGCTGCCCGGCGACGTCTACGACCGCTCCATCCCGAGTGCGGACGCCATCGCGGTGTGCAACAAAGGTTTCGAGGCGATTCGCGCGGCGGGGGCCCGTATCGTTGCCACCTCCGGAAACCACGATTCACCGGCCAGGCTGGGCGCGGGCGCGAGTTTCGCGGCGGCCGGCGGACTGTATCTGCGTACCACGGTGTCCGATTCGGCACGGCCGGTCCTGCTGTCCGACGAGCACGGCGAGGTCGCGTTCTACGGGATCCCCTACCTGGAGCCGGAGATCTGCCGCGCCGAGCTGGAGGTGCCGCAGGCGCGCTCGCACGCCGAGGTGCTGGCGGCGGTGCTGGCCCGGATCGCCGCGGACCGGCGGGAACGCCCGGATACCCGGACCGTGCTGCTGGCCCACGCGTTCGTGGTGGGCGGCGCCGCGGGCGGATCGGAGCGGTCGATCTCGGTGGGCGGCGTGGAGACGGTGCCGCTCGGGATGTTCACCGATCCGGAATTCGACTATGTCGCACTCGGGCATCTGCACTCCCCGCAAACCCTGGCGGAGGCCGTGCGTTATTCGGGATCGCCGCTACCGTATTCGTTCGGGGAGAGTTCGCACCGCAAGAAGGTATGGCTGGTCGATCTGGAGGCCGCCGGTGCGGCCCGGGTCCGGGAGCGGGAGCTGCCGCTGGTCCGCGGTCTGAGCCGGCTCACCGGCACCCTGGAGGAGCTGCTGACCGATCCGGCGCACGCCGCGGCGGCCGAGCACTATGTATCGGTGACGCTCACCGATTTCGCCCGGCCCGTGGACGCCATGCGCAAGCTCCGGGAGCGTTTCCCGTACGCGGTGCATATGGAATGGGACCGCCCGCAGGGCGATCCGGCACTGAAGTACCGGGAGCGGGTGCGGGGCCGCGACGATACCGAGATCGCGCGCACCTTCCTCACCGATGTCCGGGGTGAACCGTCCGCCTCGGAGATGGAATGGGTGACCCGGGCGATGGCCGCGGCGGTCCGGGAGGCCGAGACCGTCCGGTCGAGCGGCCCGGAGCAGCCGCCGGCCGACGCGGAACTCACCGCATGAGGCTGCACCGGCTGGAGATGACGGCGTTCGGCCCGTTCGCCGATACCGCCACCGTCGACTTCGACACCTTGGGCGCCGACGGGCTCTTCCTGCTGCACGGGCAGACCGGCGCGGGAAAGACCACCGTGCTCGACGCCATCGCCTTCGCCCTGTACGGGCGGGTACCGGGGGCACGCGGGGACAAGCGACTGCACTCCGATCATGCCCCGGCCCAGACCCGCCCGGAGGTGGTCCTGGAGGCGACGCTGGGCGGGCGGCGGGTGCGTCTCACCCGCCACCCCGAATTCGAACGTCCCAAACTCCGGGGCAGCGGAACCCGGGTGGAGAACGCCAAGGCCACCCTGGAATGGCTGGACGGGCGGGGCACCAACCTGTCCCGGATCAACGAGATCGGTGACGAGGTGCTGCGGCTGCTCGGGATGAGCGCCGATCAGTTCTTCCAGGTGGTGCTGCTGCCGCAGGGCGATTTCGCGAAGTTCCTGCGGGCAGAGAACGAGGACCGGGAGCGGCTGCTGGAGAAGCTGTTCGATACGGGCCGGTTCGGTACCGCCGAACAGTGGCTGACCGCGCAGCGCAAGAACTCGGGCGAACAGATCGGCACTCAGCAGCGCAATGTGGAGGATCTGATCACCCGGGTCGCGGTAACGGCCGGGATCGACCGCACCGAGCGGATCGATATCCTCGACGCCGTCGAATGGTCGCAGGATCTGCTGGGCACCTCCCGCCGCGACCTCGAACTCGCGGTCGGGGAACTGGAGTTGCGGCGTGCGGAGTCGGCCGAGGCCGACGAACAGGCAGAGACCGAACGCCGGTCCGCCGAGCGGCGGCAGCGTTTCACGCTGGCCCGTCGTCAGCTCGACGAATACACCGACGGCTCGGCCCGGCGCGACGCCGACCGCGCCGAACTGGAGCGGGCCCGCCGCGCGGAGCCGGTCGCGGCGGCACTGGGTGAGGCCGACGGCGCCGTGCGGGCGGCGCGCGGCCGGGACGCCGACGCGGCCGCGGCCGCCGGGAGATTGAGCGCGCTGGTCCGGGAGCCGGGGAGCGCGGATATTCCGGGTATCCACCTCGTGCGGCCGGCTACGGGCACCGCGGGCGGCCCCGCACCCGGCCGCCCGCGCGCGGCCGAAGTAACCGGGCCCGGTCCGTTGTCCGAAGTGGCCGAGGCCGATCTGCTGTTCCACCCGGCCGAGTCCGGCCCGTTGTCCGGTGTAGCCGATGCAGACCAGTTGTTCGACGGTGACGATCCGGCCGAGGCCGACGAGGATCTCGCGCTGGACACCGCGATCCGGGGCTGGAGCGCGCTTCTCGGCAAACTCGGTGAGATCCACGCCGACGCGGGGGTCGCGCAGCAGCTGCGCGCCGAGGTGAGCGAACTGGACAGCACCGCGGAGGAACTGCGCAGGCGGTCGGCCGAACTCACCGGCAGACGGGAGCGGATGCCCGAGATCCTCGCCGCGGCGCAGGCGCGGGCCCGGGAAGCCGACGACGCGGCGGCGGCGCTGCCCGGACTGCGCGCGGAATCCGCACGGCTACAGGCCGCGGCGCAGGCGGCCGTCGATCTGGCCGGCGCCCGCGGCGGTCTCGACCGCGCCCGGGTGGAGTCGGATTCGGCCCGCGCGGATCATCTCGAGGCCAGAGAGCACGTACTGGATCTGCGGGAGCGTCGGCTGGCCGGGATGGCGGCGGAACTGGCGGGCCGGCTCGTCGACGGGCAGGCCTGCGCGGTATGCGGTTCGGCCGAGCATCCGCGGCCCGCGCGCCCGGCCGACAGCGCGGTCTCCCGTGCGGACGAGGCGGCGGCGGTTACCGCGGAACGGGCGGCGGAGTCGGCCCGGGAACGCGCCCAGGCCGCGGTGGCCCGGATCGAGAAGGAGATCGAGGCGCTGCTCGCGCGGGGCGGTGATACCGACCGGGTCGAACTCGCCGCCGCCTTGCGGGCGGCCACCGAGCGTTTCGCCGATGCCGAGGAACTGGCCGCCACCGCCGAATCGTGTACCGCCGAACTCGCCCGGCTGCGCGCGGACGAGACCACCCTGCACGACGCGCTGCGTGCCGCCGAGACCCGGGCCGGCGCGGTGGCCGCGCAAGCCGAGGCCGCCCGGGCCCGGCTCACCGACATCGAGCGGAAGCTGCGTACCGCCGCCGGGCTGGACGAGACTCTGAGCCGCCGCCGCGACCGCCTGCACCGCCTGATCAATGCCGCCACCGACCGGCGTGATGCGCTCGGCGCGGCACGCGCGGCCTGGGGCCGAGTCGCCACCTGCGCCGCCCGGGTCGAACGGCTCGCGGTGACAGCGGGTCTCGTACCACCCACCAGTTCCGCGGGCGATATCACCCTGCGTGCGCCCGACGGTACCGACGACCCGGCCGCCGCGGATACGACGATCTGGCGGGCGGAGCGGGAAGATCTCGTACCGGAGGAACTGCTCGCCGTGCTGCGGTTGTACGCCCCGCTGATCGAGGCCGCCACTCGCCCCCGGGAACGCCAGCAGGCCCTCGGCGCCGCCCTCACCGCCGCCGACGAGATGCGGGCGGCCGCGCAGGCAGTCCTGGACGAACCGGAGATCCGGGCGGCGGCCGCGGCCGAACCCCGCGACCCCGAAGGTCTCGCCGAGGCGGTGCACAAGGCCCGTACCGCGCTGGACGAAGCGGTGGCCGTGCATGCGGCGGCCGTGCACCGGGTCACCCAGCTGGAAACCCTGTGCGGCCAGCTGTGGGCGGCGGTGGATCTGATCGCCCCGGCGCAGCGGGCGCATCAGGAGCTGGCCGAGCTGGCCGAGGTGGTCGCGGGGCGGGGTGAGAACAACCGCCGGATGTCGCTGCGCTCATACGTGCTGGCGGCCCGGTTGGAGGAGGTCGCGCTGGCCGGGTCGGAGCGGTTGCGCCGGATGTCGGGCGGTCGGTACGAGTTCGTGCACACCGATCGCGCCGGAACCCACGGCCGCCGCGGCGGCCTCGGCCTCGATATCCGTGATGACTACACCGGCGCCATCCGTCCCGCCCGCACCCTGTCCGGCGGCGAGACGTTCATGGCGTCACTGTCGCTGGCCCTCGGACTGGCCGATACCGTCGCCGCCGAAGCGGGTGGGATCATCCTGGACACCCTGTTCATCGACGAGGGTTTCGGCACCTTGGACGCCGAAACCCTCGACGCGGTGATGGGGGTGCTCGACGAATTACGGGCCGGTGGCCGGGTGGTGGGGGTGGTCAGCCATGTCGACGAGATGCGCCAGCGCATACCCAGCCGCCTGCACGTCATCCGCGGCCGCGACGGGTCGCACCTGCACGCCACCATCGCTTGACCCTGCCGGGACGATATGAGCGCCTGCGCCGCATTGCCCGCGTGATTCCCGGGTACCGAGTTCGGGCCCGGTGCCGACGATAAAGGCATGTTCGGCCGCGGGCCCGGTCCGATCGCGGGACCCGGTAGCCGCGCGCGACTCTCACACGGCGACCGGCCCGCCGCGGCGCAAGGCCGGCCCAGGTCGAGCCGGGTCGGCAGTGTCCGCAGATCGGCTGCGAGCTGCTGCGGGTCCGGCGCGTCCCGCTCAATGGTCGCGACAAACAGAACGCCGCCGGGTCGGGGGCCGGCGGCGTTCTGTCGAGAAAGGTGCCGGCGCCCCACAAGCGCCTCTCGGCGAGTGGTCGCTCGTAGCGACTGAAGGGTGAGGCCCGGGGCTGTCCGGACGCCGGCAGTCTGATTCAACGGCGCGACCGCTCCCGCTATTCCGGCGCGATACTGTGACCCGCGCAACGCCGCGGAGGCGGTCGCTCGGACGCCGCGGGCCCGATGATCGCGACTCCGAGACTGCTCACGGCCGCGACGTTACCCGCGCTCCCGGGCTCCTGATCATCCCTCGAGAGCGAGCAGCCGGCGTTTGATATCCAGTCCCCAGCGGAAACCGCCCAGGCTACCGTCGGTGCGCAGGACCCGGTGGCAGGGGACGAAGAGAGCCGCGGCATTGCGGGCGCAGGCGTTGGCGGCAGCCCGGGTCGCCGCCGGACGACCACTGCGGGCGGCGAAATCCGTGTAGGAGATCGGCTGCCCAGCAGGCACCGTGCGCAGCACCTCCCAGGCGTGGCGCAGGAACTCACCGGACTGCTGGCGGACCTCGATGCCGTCGATGGCGGTCGGGTCACCGTGGTGGTAGGCGGTGACGGCCTCGGTCACCGCGCCGAGTTCGGCGCGGCCGCGCAGGTCGGCGGGGCGCAGGCTCGAATGGATCAGGGTGCGCAGATCCTCGGCCGCGGCCGTCCAGCCGGACGCCAGCACCGCGCCGTCGGCCGCCACGATGGTGGTGAACGGGCCGAGCGGGGTCCGAACGGTGGCGGTATCGGCGGTGCGGGCCGCCGCGCGGCCGGTCGCCGCGCGGGTCGTGGTGGGAGCGGACATCATTCGGTACTCGCTTTCGGATCGGATGCGGCGGATCTCCCGGTGCCCGGCGCGCGCCCGGTGCGGGTGCGCAGTTCGGTCCGCCACAGTTGCATGGACAGATAGGACCGCCACGGCGACCAGCGGCCCGTATCGGCGAGGTCGATTCCGTAGCGCTGCGCGCCCCGGCGGACGACGAGATCGGTGCCGAGCAGGATGTCGGGGTCGGCGAGCAGTCGCATGGTCACGTAGTCGGCGGTCCACGGACCTACCCCGTCCAGCGTCAGCAGGTCGCGGCGCAGTTCGGCGGCGGTGCGGCCCTGATGTAGCACCAGATCGCCGGAGGCCAGTGCGGCCGCGGCCGCGGCGATGGAGCGGATGCGCTGGGCGGGACCGGTCAGTACTTCGGCGGCGCGTTCGGCGATTGCCGCCGGTGCCGGGAACAGGCGCGGCACCGGGCCTTCCACGGCCTCGCCGAGGGCGCTCACCAGGCGGGCGGTGTGGGTGTTCGCCGCCGCTATCGAGATCTGCTGCCCGATCATGGTGCGCAGCAGCAGTTCCGGGCCGTCGAGGCAGCCGGGTACCCGTATCCCGCGCACGAATCGCGGTGTATCGGCGGGAGCGTCGTGTGGTGCCGGGAGCAGGGCCTCGTCGATCGCGACGGGATCGGCGTCGAGGTCGAGCAGATGCCGGATCCGGGCCACCGTGGGGGCGAGGTCACGCATATCGCGCAGCGTCAGCTCCGCGCGCACGTATCCCGGTAGCACACTGAGATCGATCCCGGCATGGCCGTGCGGGGTGCGGATGGTGCGTAGATAGTGACCTTCGCCGTCGCTGCCCTGCCGCCACAGCTCCAGGCCCGGTGCTACATGGGCGGACAGGAACCAGTCCAGCCAGGCCTTGTCGAGTGGGGCGCGGTAGGGCAGGCGCAGGGTCAGGGTGCCGTTGGCCGCCGCCCCGGTATCGCGGCCGGCCCGCTGCGCTTCGGTGCGCAGGGTGCTCCGCTGTGCTTCGGTGCGCATGGTGCTGGGGCTGACCGCGAACACCTCACGCACGGTGTCGTTGAACTGGCGGATACTGGCGAATCCCGCGGCGAAGGCGATATCGGACATCGACATGGCCGTGGTCTGGATGAGCAGCCGCGCGGTATGCGCGCGGTGCGCCCGGGCCAGCGCGAGCGGGCCGGCGCCCAGTTCGCTGGTGAGTACGCGGGTGAGCTGGCGTTGCGAATAGCCCAGTGCCGAGGCCAGCGCGGGGACGCCGCCGCGTTCCACGACGCCGTCCCCGATGAGCCGCATGGCGCGCGCGGCGAGGTCGGCGCGGGTGTTCCACAGCGGCGAACCGGGAGACGCGTCGGGGAGGCAGCGCCGGCAGGCCCGGTAGCCCGCCTGCTGGGCCGCGGCGGCGGTCGGCAGAAACGAGACATTCATGCGTTTCGGCGTGATGGCGGGGCACGACGGGCGGCAATAGATCCCGGTGGTGCGGACCGCCGTGTAGAACTGCCCGTCGAAACGGGAGTCGCGGGCGGCCACCGCGCGGTAGCAGCGCTCGAAGTCCAGGACCGTGATGCTCACCCGTCTCACGATGTCAGCTCCAGCAGTCGATGGCTAGCGGGAAACAGACATCGGTGCCGGGCTGCCGGCGGCCGGAATCCGCCGGTCCCGGCACCGGTCCAGGGACGGCCGAAGCCGTCCCTGGGACCGGGGAAATCGCAGCTCAGCAGCAGCGGGCACCCGGATTTCGTTCGGCGTCGGCATACCGCTCCCGCCAGTACTCACGTTCGGTCGCGAGGGGTTCGCCGGGATGCGCCCGCCGCATATGTGCCAGATACCGCCGGTAGTCCTGACCGCCGAGAACGGAGTCCACATACCAGAGCACACTCCGCGCGCCCCGGATCAGCCCGGCCACGATCCGCCGCCCGCCGGACGGTCCGGGGGTGGCGGGTCGCGGACCGGCCGCGGCGGGCAGGGTCAACTCCGGACCTCCGCGTGCGCCGCCCCCGGCACTGCCGCTTCGCCCTTCGCGACCAGCTCGTCCCATTCGGCCTGGACCTTCTTCTCCTCCGAGGTCGGCAGGAAACCACTGGGCGCGAAGATCTTCGACGGCTCCTCCGGCGATTCGGTGGTCGAGGTATCGCCGGACTTCCACGCCCGGTAACACACCCAGGCGGCCGCCAGCACCACGATCAGCACCAGCACCGCGAAGACGACCGACAGCACGCCCTGGATGAAGGTGTTGCGGATCACCGCGTCCACATCACCCGGTGTCTTCGCGGTCAGGCACAGCTCGCCGGCGTCACGGGCGGCCCGGCAGATGCTGTTCTGCTTCCAGTACCCCAGCTTCGGGTCGGCGGAGAAGATCTTCTGCCAGGACGCGGTCATGGTGACGATCAGATCCCAGCCCAGGGCGATTCCCGGTATCCAGGCCCATTTCGTCATCCCCTTCTTCACCAGGATGGTGAGCACCACCGTCAGGGCGATCGCGGCCAGCAGCTGGTTGGCGATACCGAACAGCGGGAACAGCGCGTTGATACCGCCCAGCGGATCGGTGACACCCATCAGCAGGATCGAACCCCAGGCCGCGACCACGACGGCCGAGCACAGCCAGGCCCCCACCCGCCACGACGGATCGGAGAACTTACGCGCCGGGCCGCGCAGATTGCCGAGCGAATCCGACAGCATGAACCGGGCCACCCGGGTGCCCGCGTCGATCGTGGTGAGAATGAACAGCGCCTCGAACATGATCGCGAAGTGGTACCAGAACGACTTCATCCCCGCGCCGCCCAGGAATCCGGCGAACACCTCGGAGATACCGATGGCCAGTGTGGGCGCGCCGCCGGTACGGGAGATGACCGACTCCTCGCCGACGTCGACGGCCGCCTGATCCAGCGCCGCGCCGGTGGTCGGCGGACCGGAGAGACCGAGCCCGTTCGTGTAGGCCGCCGCGGTTTCCGCGGTGCCGCCGGTCGCGCCGGCCGGTGCGTTCATGGCGAAATACAGGTGCTGGTCGATGATCGACGCCGTGATGATCGCCATCACCGCCACGAACGACTCCATCAGCATGCCGCCGTAGCCGATCATCTTGGCGTGCGATTCCTTCTCCAGCAGCTTCGGCGTCGTCCCCGACGACACCAGTGCGTGGAACCCGGACAGCGCACCGCAGGCGATGGTGATGAACAGGAACGGGAACAGGCTGCCGGCGAAGGCCGGGCCGGTGCCGGAGGTCGCGAATTCCGAGATCGCCGGGGCCTTCAGCACCGGCATCGTCACCAGGATGCCGACCGCCAGCAGTCCGATGGTGCCGATCTTCATGAAGGTCGACAGATAGTCGCGCGGGGCCAGCAGCAGCCACACCGGCAGTACCGAGGCCACGAACCCGTAGCCGATCAGCATCCAGGAGATGGTGACCGGAGCGAAGGTGAACCAACCCGCCCAGGTCTCGTTCTCCGAGACCCAGCCACCCGCGATGATCGCCAGGATCAGCAGTACGAAGCCGATCGCGGAGATCTCACCGACCCGGCCCGGCCGCAGATACCGCAGGTAAACGCCCATGAACAGGGCGATCGGAATGGTCATCGCGATGGAGAAGACGCCCCACGGGCTTTCGCCGAGCGCGTTCACCACGACCAGCGCCAGCACCGCCAGCAGGATCATCATGATCACCAGCACGCCGATGATGGCGGCGACGCCGCCGACCACGCCGAGTTCGTCACGGGCCATCTGGCCCAGGCTGCGGCCGCGCCGCTTCATCGAGACCCAGAGCACCAGATAGTCCTGGACCGCCCCGGCGAATACGACGCCCACGATGATCCAGATGGTGCCGGGCAGATACCCCATCTGCGCGGCCAGCACCGGCCCCACCAGCGGCCCGGCTCCCGCGATGGCCGCGAAATGGTGCCCGAACAGCACCCGCCGGTCCATCGGCATGAAGTCCTTGCCGTTGTCCATGATCTCGGCGGGGGTCGCCAGATCGTCGCGGGGTTTGACGACCTTGTATTCGATCAGCCGCGCGTAGAACCGGTAGGCGATGATGTAGGTGCAGACCGCGGCGACCACGATCCACACGGCGTTGACCGATTCGCCCCGCGATACCGCCAGGATCGTCCAGGCCGCGGCGCCCAGTACCGCGATCGCCGCGAAGATCCCCTTCTTCGCGGAAGTTATCGGGGACCGGTCGACGACACCCACGGGTGGTCGGTCGGGATCGGTTCGCAGATATTCGATGGTCCCCATCGGGCTACTCCTGTACAGCGAGTGAACATGCCGGTCACCTGAACGTAACCGATCGATACCGGGTGGTCGGACGAATGCGACGAACGGTCGTTGCGGCGCGCCGAACGGGAAACGTCTCTTACTCCGCGGCCGGGTGGGTCCGGCGGCCGGAACCGCCGCTCGGCCGGGTCGCCGGCGAACCCGGTTGCCGAGTCGGATAGACCGGCAGGCCCGGAATCGAGCAATTTCGGTCAACCGGAAGCGGGACCGGCGCACTTACGGTGGGGCGATGCGCGAAACTCCGGAAGAACTCATCGCCCTGCAGACCCTGCTCGACACCTCTCTCGCGGGTTCCACCAGCCATCTCCGCTCGATCATCAATTCCGACCGCACCCTGACCGCCGAGCAGGTCACCGAGGTCCTCACCGGTATGTGCACCCTCGCGCTGTCCACCGTCACCGCGAAGGGCGAGCCGCGGGTGAGTGGGGAGGACGGGCATTTCCTGCACGGTCGCTGGTATTTCGGCACCGCCCGCACCGCCGCGAAGGCCCGTCACCTCGCCGCGCGTCCGGGGGCGAGCGCCGCGCATATGCGCGGTGAGGATCTGGGCGTTTTCACGCACGGCGTCGCGGAGGTCCTGAATCCGCCGAACGCTGAACCGGATCCGGAATGGCCGGAATTGCTCGCGTATTTCAAGGATTTCTACGGTGGCGACGCCTTCGAATGGGATGAGGAGGTGGTCTTCTACCGCCTGCGCCCACACTGGATGGCTGTCTACGCCCCCGATATCGCGAAACTCACCGCGCGATGAGAACCGCCCCGGACGGCCGCGCCGCCGATCGTCCGGGGCGGGTCGCGGAGCTCAGCCCTGGGGGCCCGGTGCGCTCGCGCGCCGGTCGGTGGATCGTGCGGTAACCGCCTCGGCCACCTCGACGAGCGCGGTGCGGATCATCGCGCCATAGGTGTCATCAGGCAGGGCGTCCAGCCGTCCGCGCGCGGCGTCCAGCTGTTCCTGCGCAGCCTCCCACGACCCGAGCCGCCGGTAGTTGTCGGCCAGGTTCAGGTGCAGAGACGGGTAGAAGCCCGCGACCTGCAGGCTCGCATGGTGTCGCTGGACGCGATCGTCGGTGAGGGCGTCGGCGGCGTCCAGTGCCCGGATATCCCAGGTGAGGGCGGTCGCCGGATCGTCGTGGAGATCGGCCAGATAGTGCGCGAGGGTGCAGCGGTGCAGCGGGTCACCCGCGACGCCGATCCCGCGCCAGATCTCCAGCAGGCGATCACGAGCGGCGGCATTATCGCCCGACCGGCCGAGCGTGACGGCCTCGGTGATCGCGTTCATGGTGGCATCGGGGGAGAGGTCGGTGGAGGTCAACTGGGGGATCCGTTCTGTGCGTCGATCACTGTGGGGTCGGCCGGCATGGCCAGGGTGGTGAGGTCGCCGTTGTCCGCGGACCGGACGACCATCGGGTCTTTCGGACCGCCGATATCGAGCCGCACATCGGGACCGATGGCGGTGGCGACGGCCGGGTGCAGGATGGTGAAACCGAAGAACACTTCGATGGGCGGCCCGGTGACCAGCGCGGACAGCCGCGTGGGCGGCTCATCCGGGGTTCCGGAGAGGGCGAGCGAATCCGGTGCCACCGCCAGCCGGAGATAGCGCGAACGCTGCCGTTCCAGCGCACCCATCAGGGCATGCTTCGACACCACGGCATGGGTCGGCGCGGCGGGCAGCCCGGCCAGCAGGCCCCGGTGGTCGGGGAAGGGTTCGGTGAGCGTCCGGCAGGTGCGGACGGTGCCGTCCGCCGAACGGAACCGGATGCGGTGTTCCCCGGCCTCGATATCCACCAGGTGCATGCCGCGGATCGCCTGGAGTGCGGCGCTCAGATCGGTTCCGTCGACGGTCGCGGCCCATTCGGCCGACCCGGCCTGTTCGGGAACCACGGTGCGGGTCGACAGCCGGTACCGGTCGGTGGCGGTGAGCGTGAGCGATTCGGGTGTCGCCTCCAGCCGGACACCGGCCAGTACCGGCAGCTCGGGATCGGTCCCGGTGGCTGCCAGGATCTGCTCGACCGCCGCCGCCAGCACCGGTCCGCTCACCGTCGCCACCCACCAGCCGGAGGGTTCGCCGAGAGCGGCTTTCACGACCTCGGCGGTGCGCCGCGCCTGCTGGGTGCGCCGCAGTAATCCCGATACGTGGTCGTCGATGAGCTCGGCGGCGGTGTGGGGGTCGGCGGCCAATACCCCGGCGATCTTCTCCAGGGGCATATCGATATCGCGCAGGCGGCGGATCGTCACCGCGCGATCCACTTGCGCGGGCGAGTAGTAGCGGTAGCCGGTGGTGTCGTCGACGCCCGCCGGCGCCAGCAGGCCGGAGTCGTCGTAGAAGCGCAGCGCGCTGGCCGTGATCCCGCACGAGCGGGCGAACGCACCGATAGTGATCAGGTCGGTTTCGGGCACCCGCCCATCATCGGGCTTCGAGCAACCTGAAGGTCAAGGCCGGGGCGGGCGGTCTTCCGGCCGCCGATCCGGTTCTCGGGAGGCGCCGCGGCAGGGGCTCGACACCGCCGCGGCAACCGCGCTCAGCGAACCATGGCGGAGGCCGGATCCGCGGCAACGACGCGGCTCACTGCCCGCGATAGGTTCCGAAACTCCAGTAGTTGCCTTCCGGGTCGGCGACGGTGAATCCGCGCGACCCGTAATCCTCGTCCTTCATTCCGCGGATGGTCTCCGCGCCGGCGGCGGTGGCCCGTTCGTACAGGGCGTCCGGGTCGGAGCAGACCACGTAGACGGATTCGGTTCCCGGCGTGCGGCGTTCCGGCAGTCCGCCGCCCTTGTCCGCGGTGCCGAACATGATTCCGCCGCCCTCGGGCCAGCGCAGTTCGGCGTGCTCGATCACGGACGGATCGTCGTCCCGGGAATACATGGCCGTCAATTCGAAGCCGAAAGCCCGGACCAGGAAGTCCGCGGCGGCGCGGGCGTCCCGGAAGGCCAGGCACGGCCATACGGCCGGCGCGGGGGTGGTTGTCGTGGTGGTGTTCTCTGTTGCGGTCATGGTTTCAGCCTGGCCCTCCGGTGGGCTCCGGGTCTTGGACGGATGGAATCTCCTCGGCCAGCCACCGGGTGGGGCTGCATCCCGCCAGGCGCGCGAACTCCCGGTTCAGGTGCGGCTGGTCGTAGTAGCCGCAGGCGGCGGCCACCTGCGCGATCGAGACGAACGAGGGGGTGCGCAGCAGCATCTGTTTCGCCCGCTCGAACCGCGCCACCCGCCCCGCGACCTTCGGGCTCGAGCCGAATTCGCCGGTGAATCGTTTCGTGAGGTACTGGCGGCTCCATCCGACCCGTTCGGCGAGCGCTTCGATCCCGATCGTCCCGTGCGACCCCGCCACGGCTCGCCAGGCCCAGGTCAGCTCCGGTCCCACCGCACGTTCGGGCACCACCAGCCGGGTGAGGGCCCGGTCGCATACCGCGAACCGCGCCGGCCAGCCCGACGTTTCCTGCAGTTCCTCCCACAGTCGCCGTCCCGGCGAACCGATCAGATCGGCGAACTCGATCGAGGTGCTCCACAACTCCGCCGCGGGCAGCCCGAACAACACCCGGCTGCCGAGCGGGGTGAGTTCGATGGCCACGCCTTCCTGGGTGCCGTTGTGCGCGATCATCGCCGGGGTGTCCTGGAGGCCGCTCAGCACGCAGCGGTAGTCGTTCGGTGACTGGCGGGGATCGGTCTGGCCGATCACGTCGATGGCAGGTCCGATGGCGACGATGAAGGTCATATGCCGGGACGGCAGCCCACGATGCAGGCCCGCCTCGTATCCGGTCATGCGGTAACCGATGTACCGGTCGATGAAGGCGGCCAGTTGGGGGGCCGGGTGGGCCGTCACCACCTGGGAGGTCGGCTCCATAGAGGTCACGCTACGCCGTTGCTCCCGCGCCCACGGATGGCCGACCGCCGACCCGGGCGCTCTCCCGCGTAGACTCCAGTCCTCGTGAGTCTCACCCTCGGAATCGTCGGCCTGCCCAACGTCGGAAAATCGACGCTGTTCAACGCGCTGACCCGCAACGACGTGCTCGCCGCGAACTACCCCTTCGCGACCATCGAGCCCAACGTCGGCGTGGTTCCGCTGCCCGATCCCCGCCTGGACAAGCTCGCCGAGATCTTCGGGTCCGCTCGCATCGTCCCCGCCACGGTCTCCTTCGTCGATATCGCCGGCATCGTGAAGGGCGCCTCCGAGGGCGCCGGCCTCGGCAACAAATTCCTCGCCAACATCCGCGAAGCCGACGCCATCTGCCAGGTCGTCCGCGTATTCGCCGACGACGACGTGGTGCACGTCGACGGTGAGGTGAACCCCGCCTCCGATATCGAGGTCATCGAAACCGAACTGATCCTCGCCGATCTGCAGACCCTCGAGAAGGCGGTCGTCCGCCTGGAGAAGGAAGCCAAGGTCAAGAAGGATCGCAAGCCCTACGCCGACGCCGCCAAACAGGCGCAGGAAATCCTCAACGGCGGCCGGACCCTGTTCCACGCCGCGAAGGAAATCGACGGCGAACTGCTCAAAGAGCTGTCGCTGCTGACCACCAAACCATTCCTGTACGTGTTCAACGCGGACGAGTCGGTGCTCAGCGATGACACCAAGGTCGCCGAGCTGAAAGCCTCGGTCGCGCCCGCCGACGCGGTGTTCCTGGACGCGAAGGTCGAATCCGAACTCCTCGAACTCGACGACGAATCCGCCGCCGAACTCCTCGAATCCATCGGCCAGACCGAACCCGGCCTGCACGCCCTCGCCCGCGCCGGCTTCCATACCCTCGGCCTCCAGACCTACCTCACCGCCGGCCCGAAAGAGGCGCGGGCGTGGACGATCCACCAGGGTGACACCGCGCCGAAGGCGGCGGGGGTCATCCACACCGACTTCGAGCGCGGGTTCATCAAGGCCGAAGTCGTGGCCTACGACGACCTGATCGAGGCGGGGTCGATGGCCGCGGCGAAGGCGGCGGGGAAGGTCCGGATGGAGGGCAAGGACTACGTCATGACCGACGGCGACGTGGTCGAGTTCCGCTTCAACGTGTAGTAGGGGCCCGGCGGCCGATGGCAACGGGGCTCTGAGCAACCGTTGGGCCGGCGCCTTACGCGGCGTGGCACTCCTGCCGGGCGTGATGCGCAGACGTTTCGAGCGAATCCACGTCGGTATGGGGCTCGAGTCCTCGGCGCCCGAGGTCCAACCCGGACTCCGCGAACCCGACGACGAACTCCTGGAATCCATCGGCCGGCCCGAGCCCCGGCCTGCACGCGCCGGCGTATCGGTTTCCGGCATGGAGAAACCTCCGGGAGCGGGACGAAATAGGGTGCACGGCATGGCTATGGCGAAGCTTTGGACGATCCAGTGGCACATTGCCGCCGATGGAACGGTGATCAAGCAGCGGTCTCGGGGCAACGCGGAACACGAACAGTTGTTCCAGCGGTACGCGACCACACGGACGCCGACGATCGAGGAGATCGATACGTTGGAGGATCGCCTACAGCGTTCCAGCGCCTCCGGTAACCGGCTGTCGAAGGTTCTCCTCTACCTGGTCTACGCCGCCGGCGCCGGGCTCGTGCTCGGGATCGTGCTGCCCTGGATCGGGATCGACACCGGCTTCCTGGCGCTCGGGTCGATCGTTTTCGTCGTTCTCGCTTCGATGAGCACCGGGGTCATCCTGAGAATATCGATCAGTCGCCATCAGCACGCCTATCGTGACGCAGGCTTCGAGTCGCCGAACGGCGTTACGCTTGCCGCTCGCGAGGCCCGCGTGATGATCGCAGATCCCGGCGCAGTCTCCGGTCGAGAGTTCGCCGCCGTCCGGGCCTGAGGACCGGCGGTCACGCTGCGGCGAGCGGGCGCACAGCGACGACGATGCCGCGGGACTCGGCCGCGGACAAGTAACCGGCAGGCTCGATGACTCGCAGGCCGGGACGGACCGGCATGGTTGCCGCGCATCATGCCATCGCGGGGGCCGCCTGTTCGCCTTGTTCGTCCAGGGGGGATTCCTGCTCCTCGGTGCTTGCGGCAGCGGGTTGGGCGTCGTGTCGCTTTTTCTGTGCGGACGGCGAATTGATGCCGGGTATCGACGGCCCGCCCGGACGCGACGCCGCCGAGTCGGTGGTGCCGGTCGTCTGCGCGATCGGCGCAGCGGGTGCGGGCGCTGTGGGTGGCAGTGGTGCGGGTGCTGTCCCGAGGAGGTTGACCAGGTCGGGAACCGTTGTGGGCGCGGCCGGGCCGGCGGTCTGGGTATCCGGCGCATCCGTTCCGCCGCCCTGGCTGTCATTGCCGAGTTTCTCTATCAGCTGGGTTGCCATGGGTAGTGCCGCCATCGATGGGACGGCGAGCATCGAAATGATCGAACCGATATCCAAACCGCCGCTGCCGCTGCCGCCGCCGTTGCCGCCGCTGCCGGTGGCGGCGGCAACGCGAGTTGTGTCCGAGGTGCTCGTCGCAGTCCGCTGATTGTCTTCGGTGGTGGTCGACGTCAGTTCCAGTATTGCTGCTACCGCCTCGACGATATGACCGACCAGAGTGGTTTCCGTCGCTACGGACAACTTCCTCGAACCCACGCTGCGGAGTTCGTCCTGGAGCATATCGACAATCTTCTTGATGTTCTGGAAGTTCGTGTCCTGATTATCGGCAACGTAATTCGCGGTTTCAGTGATTGTCCGGTCCAGCTCCAGCAATTCGGACCGCCGGTCTGCGAGTGCTGCTGTCCCACTTCTGTACGCGGCGGCCATCTTTCCTCCCTGCCGGTCGTCATAGACGACCCCCTTCGCGAGAGCGTGGACGCCCGGGGGGCTCGACGTCGATCCGCTTCCCCATTGGTCGACCAAGATCTGGATATACGTCTCGGCCATCTCGATGAGCATCACCAGGCCCGCCGACGCCTTGGGTGGCACCGGCAACTCGACCAGCCAGAAATGCGTACCGCGCCGGCCGTTCACGG
>NZ_JBEZYU010000026.1:23607-77667 GCF_040638875.1 Nocardia sp. NPDC024068
TACGGTGCCGGGGCCGCCGGGTTCGACGGATCCGGGGCGGTCGCGGAAGTCGAGGGATGGGGTGGTGCCGGGGCCGCCGGGTTCGACGGATCCGGGGCGGTCGCGGAAGTCGAGGGATGGGGTGGTGCCGGGGCCGCCGGGTTCGACGGATCCGGGGCGATCGCGGAAGTCGAGGGAAAGGGAAGAAAGATTATCGGTTGACGTCATGGATTGGGCGCCCCTCTCTAGCCTTCCCATTGTCGATTCTTCCCGTTCCTGGGCGGACTTATTCGCTCGACGGCAGGTAATAATTGTTCTCTGCGCATAACGCGCGATATTTCTCTGTGCATAATGCAACGGTGTGCACTATGGGTTGTCTGCCCGCATTACTTCGAACGGCTCCGTGGGCCCGAACCGATTGCTGTCCTGGTCGGACCACGACCACCGCGCAGATGATGCTCAGTGAGAGGCCGAGGGTGCCGGATATCGCCCGCTGAATGTCCTGGGCCGGTCGCGTCGAGATCGGTGGTGAGCGACGGGATCGCTACCGCCGGCACCCCGTTGTCGATCACCGGCACCATCGTGCACAGGCACCAGCACCGCCAGGATGAGCCGGCGCCGGGGATGCCGTTGCGTGCCGGAGGGGTGCGTCATAGCTCAGCTCCCCTGGCGCTCGAGGAGGGCGACGATCTCACGGACCGCGTCGGCGACCGCGGGGGAATCCTTACGCAGGATCTTGCCGTGGTCGCTGGTGACCCTCGCGCTGACCTTCAGGTTCGGGTTCCGCTCCAGGTACGGGTCGAGAGTACGGCGCATCTGCTCCAGCTCACCGCCCTTGTCGTAGACGGTGTCGGCCGAGGCGGCCACGTACCGGACCGGGCGGCTCATGCCGTCGAGGATGGGACCGAGGGCGGCGTGCAGCGCATGGGACTCGATCTGGATCTCGGCATGCTGGTCGGCGCTCATCCGCGCGGCCAGGCCCATCGGGGCGACCAGCGGCAGCAGCAACCGCATGCGGCGGAACGTTTTGCGGAGCCGTTCCCGGCCGGCCTCGTCGGTCCAGCCGGACGGGTACGGGCCGTCCACCCCTACCACACCCAGGGCCCGGTCCGGGTGGCGGTCGGCCCAGTGCACCCCCAGCAGCGCGCCGTAGGACCAGCCCACCAGCAGCGGCTGGTGCACTTCCCGCGCCGCGAGGACCGCGTCGATATCGCGCAGGCACGCCTCGAAGGAATAGTCCTCGGATCGCTTCGACTTGCCGCGGGCGCGTTCGTCGAAGGTGATGTGCCGGTAGCCGGGACCGAGGTCGGCGATTACCCGCTGCCAATGCCGTTGGCTTGCATAGGAGCCGTTCAGGTAGACGATCGGGCGGCCGGAGCCGCCGGTGTCGCTCACGGCCAGCGCGGTGTCGTCGACGGGCACCATGCCGGTCCAGGTCGAGTCGGCCGAGTGCGGAGTGAAGTTGCCGGACATTGTTTTCCTTTCGTTGATGCGCCGGGGAAGGCCGGTGCATCCGTTCTGTGCTCTTGTTCGGTAACTTTCGCCGGGCCGGCTGTCACGGTCCTGACACCGCCCTGACATAGCCGCTGATACGGTGTTTTGCCTGGTCGCGGGGATTTACACGGCGAAATGAACATGGTTTGTGAACGAACCGAGGCAGCTCCAGGGCATGGGTCGATCGGTGCTCACCGGTCCTGTGGCCGGGCCGGATGCCGCGCGTTCGTGAGCGGCCCACCACCTACGCGGCGCTGACGTGTAGGCGCGTTTCGGTTCGACCTCAGGGCCTTCTTACAAAGGCGTCGGGACGCGTGAACGTTCAGACGTCGGAGTTCGAGACGGCCGGTTCGTGCGCATCACTGCCACTGGACCATGCGTCCGCTCACTGTGTCGCGGCTTCGAAGGCCTGCTGCAGTCGTTCGGACGCGAGGGGGCGTTCGGGGGCGGGTCGCGGAATGCCGAGGTGAATCTCGCGCAGCTCGTCGATGAGGTCGTCGACCAGGTCCGGGGACTCGGCCAGGATCCGAGCGCGCACGGTCAATGCGTGTGAGGTGGGCCGATGATGCATGCCCCAGGCCCCGAGGGCCACCATCACCGGAACCGTCTGAATCCCTGCCTCGGTGAGCGAATACGCCGCCCGCTGCCCGCGCGTCGCATCGTCGCGGGAGAGCAGGCCCTCCTCGACCAGTTTCCGGAGGCGGCCGGCGAGGATGTTCGACGCGATGCCTTCGTCGTTGCGGGTCAGGAGTTCGCGGAAGTGCCGGCGACCCCCGAAAACGATATCGCGAAGCACGATGAGGCTCCAGGCGTCGCCCAGCACCTCGACCGCCGCATTGATCGCGCACCCTGATCGGGGCTGTTCTCTCGCCATCCGACCTCCAAAGTGATTGCAGATGGAAACCACTCTACGTTACGATCCAAGTGATTTCATATTGCAACCACCTGTATCGGAGCCATCATGTCCCGTACGCGAGTCCACAACCTCTTCGTCTCCTCGGACGGGTATGCCGCCGGCGATCACGTGACGTTCGACGCGCCGATCGGCGGAGCGCAGGCGCTTTTCAGCAAGTTCGACGGACGCGTCATCGAGGGCATCCACGGAATCGACGAACCGGTGACCGTGGACCGCGCCATGTTCAGCATGTGGGGGCAGGGCATCGGGGCGGAGATCATGGGTCGTCGCAAGTTCGGCCCGCAGTCGGGCGAATGGCCGGACGACGGCTGGCAGGGATGGTGGGGTGATGCCCCGCCCTTCCGCACCCCGGTCTTCGTCCTGACCCATTACCCGCACGAAACACTCGAGTTCGACAACGGCACCAGTTTCCACTTCGTGGATGCCTCGCCGCAGGAGGCGCTTCGCCTGGCGCAGGAGGCAGCCGGCGGGCTGGACGTCCGGATCGGTGGCGGGCCGACCACGGTGGGTGAGTTCCTCCAGGCCGATCTCATCGATTTCCTGCACGTGTCGATCATTCCGATCGTGCTCGGTGCCGGTGTTCGGATCTGGGATCACCTCGCCGGCCTGGAAGGGCGATTCAGTGTCGAGTCCGTCAGCACCTCCAGTGGTCTGACGCATCAGCTCTGGAACCGCAGGCGGTGAGAGCGGGTGGCTCGAGTCGATGGCAGTCACCAGTGTCGACCGTGATTCGAGCTCATCGAGCTGCCGAGCGCTTACGGGCGAGCGATCGAACCGGGCAGTCCGCGCCTTGCGCTGGCTAATCGCCTCGAAGCAGAAGGGCGCGATGATCGACGGTGGCGCAGGCCTGGCCTCGACAACGAACTCGGCGCGCCGGTGATGTTTCCGGGCGGTCGAGTTCCGCTTCAACGTCTGACCTGACCGAGAAATTTGGGAGCCCCAGGCGCATGAATTGCTTCAGAGGCGGCACTGGGGCGTTCTCGACAAGGATAGCATTCAGATGTGTCCGGGGATTATGCCGCAACAGACGTGTGGGATCTGCTGTCCGAGCGCCGTCTGGATCCGTTTCTGAAGGCGGCCGGGGGTGATCGCGACGCTGCGCTCAAGCTGTACGTGTGGTCCAGCCGCACAGCCGCAGTATCGTTCGAAGTGGTCGGGCACCTTGAGGTGTTACTTCGGAACGCCTTGGACAGGGAGCTGCGGGCATACTTCGACGAGTCATCGATCGGCATCCCATGGTTTTTGATGCCAGTTCCTGACGGTGCCGACCTTTCCGAGGCCGTGGATGCGGTCCGGGCACGTCTACGGCCGATGAAGCGTGAGTCGCGCCACCAGATCGTCGCCGGGCTGAGCTTCGGGTTCTGGTCGGGTCTGCTGGGACGCAAATATGAACAGCTCTGGCGTGATTGCTTGCGCCATGCATTTCCGAATTCGTCAGGGCAACGGAAACAGCTTTCGGTAGCGGTCGAAGGTGTGCGCAAGTTCCGTAACCGGCTTGCGCACCACGACAGCCTACTGAACGTCGATGTTCCGTTTGAAATTCGACGGGTTATCGAAGTGGCGTCGTTCATAGATTCTTCGGCTGCGAAGTGGTTGCAAGAAGTGAGTACCGCCATGGATCAGTATGCGCTACGTCCGATAGCAGTTGCGGATACCGCGGTTGTTGCTGCGAAAGATGCATGGCCTCTGTACCAGCACTGCAACGCCTACGTTTGTCAACCGGGCAGGTTCTTTCGTCCCGTCGAGCGGATCGCGTTCTACTTCGATTCCCACATCCAATCGGACATTCCGCGCATCCAATACCGTCGTGACAATGTCGAATGGTCTGCGGCGTCGGCTGATCGGCTTCGCAAGTCTGTCGACGTGATGGACCGCAAGATTGCCCGCGTCATCGATGAGTCGAGGTCGCACGGGTGGATTGCGGGTTCCTATCAGGTATTTCTTCTCACTCACGCAGGTGACCCCGTACATCGACAGTTGAGTTGCCCGCTACCTCACCGCGGAATCGGCCGAGGTTCTGCATTCACACAGCGGCAGCGCTACGTTTCACTACACGCGCTCGAGGTATCGACGACCACAGACGATCTTTGACCCGGTCCTTGTGCAGTGGGACCGGGGCGGGGAAGGCTTGGCAAGCTGGATGGAAGGGGGACCGGCCTCGGCCTCCATGCTCCGACCGTGCGGCGGGCCGGCCGGGTGGACGCTCTTCGGCTCGCGGTCCAGATCGGAGGTATCAATGACTTCATGCCCACTGGTGAGCGATCGATACGCACCGTGTTCGAGGCGCATCACGCTGTGATCGGTCCTCGTTCTGGCTCGACAATCGGATGGACGAGTCATAGCCGAGCTGCGACCGCCTTCGCCGTCTTCTTGGCGGATGTGGGGTTCTGCCCCGTCACCAGGTTCCCGTCCACCACGGCGTAGGGGACGAACGGCAGTGTGGCCTTCTCGTAGCGGGCGCCGCGCTTCTTGATCTCCGCCTCGGCGTTGTAGGGCACGAGCTTGTCGACTCGGGCGAGGACTTCCTCTCGCCAGGCGAACCCGGTGAGCCTGCGCCCGGAGACGAGGTGCGTGCTGTTGGAGAGTTCGGTGTTGAGCAGGCCGCAGTAGCCGTGGCACACCGAGGCGACGATTCCGCCCCGTTCGTAGATCTCGCGGGTGATGCGTTGCAGGCCCGCGCTGCCGGGGAAGTCGTACATCACCGCGTGCCCGCCGGTGAAGTAGATGGCGTCGTAGTCGGCCGAGTCGATGTCCTCGGGTGCGTAGGTGTTCGCCAGCAGCGCCATGCGGGCCGGGTCGGCACGCCACGCCTTGGCGGTCTGGTCGTAGTTGGGGAATTTCAGCGACCGCGGTTCCAAGGGGGTGGGGCCGCCCGCCGGGCTGACGATGGCCTGCTCGAATCCATGCTCTTCGAACACATGCCAGGAGTGGGTGAGTTCGGACAACCACAGTCCGGTCGGGTGGGACGGGTCGTCGTCGTGGCCGACGTTGGTGACGACGTTCAAGATGCGCTTGGTCATGCGTGATCGTCCTTTGTTCGTCGTTGGTGCCTGCTTGTACCTTCTTTTCGCTGGTGCGACCGTTGTCGATTCAGTGTGCACCCACCCGCCGGAGTGTTCGGAGCGCGAGGGTGAGGATTCGGGGCCACCGGTCGTGGCCGATACCGCGTGGTGGGTTGAAGCCTTGTAGGCGCTGGTGCGCGACGGTCTGGGGTTCGGTGTACTTCAGCAGCCCGTCGGCACCGTGGCGACGACCGAGACCGGAGTCACCCATACCGCCCATCGGGGCGTCGATACTGCCCCAGGCGGCGGCAACAGCTTCGCCGTCTCGGCGCGGGTCGGCGTACCCGCCCCGGGATCAACCCCAAGGTCGCTCTCCTCCAGGAAACCTTGCTCCAGCGGCGTGCGCTGCGCCGATACCGTAGCTGGCTGAACAGTCGTGCCGCGTGAAATGATCCGCTACCCGGAATGGGCTAGGGCGATTTCGGAGGGGCCGGTGATCCGGCGCGGTCCGGCCGTTCGACCGCCGGGCCGTGTGTTTCGGCGAAGAACTTGTTCCAGACCCTTTCGTGTTCGGACCAGTAGTTCGCGAACGAGTACCAGTCGAGATGTTCGGTCATCCGCTCGCGTGCTTCGTCTCGCGACATCAGATCCGTGTCGGCCGCCATGTAGAGGTGCATCGCAATGTCATCGACAAGTCCGATATCAGGGCCTCCCTCGCGCATGATCTCCCAGCGCACTTGACCGGCGACCAGTTCGCTCTCGGCTTCGGAGAGCCGGCGCAGCCGCAGATTCCGTTCGAGCCAGCTGGTGTAGTCCTCATCGGGGTGGGGCGGCAGGGGG
Organism: Nocardia sp. NPDC024068; assembly: GCF_040638875.1. Classification (NCBI taxonomy): domain Bacteria; kingdom Bacillati; phylum Actinomycetota; class Actinomycetes; order Mycobacteriales; family Nocardiaceae; genus Nocardia; species Nocardia sp. NPDC024068. Next base: position 29,839 of record NZ_JBEZYU010000026.1, read on the forward strand.
CCGGGGTCGAACTGGCCGGGATATGCGTGTCCGACCTCGTGCGCGAGTACCGACGTAGCTTTCAGCGGATCGCTCTTCAGGGATTCGTCGATCACAATTGTCTTGGTCCAGTTCCGAGTCGCACCGAGCGAATCGATGGCGCCGTACCCGATGGTCCAGCCCTCGGCGCGCAGATTCGCCAACTGTTGCCGCAGAAAGGGAGACATCGCGGCGTAGCGCTCCACGGTGGGGTCGATCTCGGAGGTCACCGGTGATTCCGGCTCTGCCGGGTCGTCGTGAACGGCGTGGAAAATTGCCGAGCCGGTCTTCGCGGCGACCATCATCGAGACCCCTAGGCCTACAACCTCCCATGTGGTGAAACCCGGGCGGCGATCGAGCTCCTGCAGTGCCTCTGTTCCCCGCATGCCGTGGGCGATACCGCGGTATTTGGCAGACGTCTGGACCGCCGCGGATTTCACCACCCGGGAAGACTGTGCTCCGAGCCGGCGCAGCGCTGCAGTGAGGAGGCCGGCAGTGGGGGCCTTCACCGGTGCGGGCGCGCCACGGTGGACAGCCGGTGGGAATCGGCACGGTCGGCGCTCTCGTGGGCAACATGCCGGATTGAGTCAGCCATGGTCACTACCGCTTTCGTCCCGCTGTGACGAAAGGCTAACGAGCGGCCGGCGGACGCGGCAACGGCCCGGGCGCACAGAGTTTGCCCTGGTTATTGTGAACGTTGCACCGCTCTTCGAGGCCGGGACCGGTCAGGTCGGGCGTAACGGCTGCAGATTGCGGCGAATCACCGCAGGGTGGGCGACCGTGACCGAGGAGACCGGAGTCGCCCGGCGCCGGAGGCTTTCCGGCTTCCCGCAGCGATATCGAGCGCGCCGAGCTGATGGACACGGCCGCTGACAAGCAGGTCCACCGGGCGTGACCTACGCCTGGATGACCTCGACCCGTACCAGCGCGCCCGGTGCGTCGCAACTGGCCCAGGACTGGTTCTGCCCGTACTGGGCCGGGCCGTACTTCCAGTAGGTGAACGGGACGGGCCACGCGACGCAGGTGAGTTTCACCTGATGCCAGGTGGGCAGCTCGCAATTGGCCATCCCGCCGGTATTGAAGACGTTGTAGACATGACAGTTGGCCTGCCACACCGGCACGTCGGCCTGGGCAACGCCACCACCAGCGAGAACGGCGGTCGCGGTCGCGGTGGCAACGGCGGCGCCGGCAGCGAGTCGCTTCGCAGTAAGCATTCCGAACCTCCTGAATTGATGTTGTCTGGATCACATCGCTCAGGTGGTGTGGTTGTTACTCGAGCCGGCGGAACCGGCTCCGGTACTCCGCCGGTGTGACGCCGAGACCGCGCCGGAACGCCCTGCCCAGCGTGTCCACGGTGCCGAAGCCGCAGGCCGTGGCGATTCTGGCGAGGGTGTCGTCGCTGGTCTCCAGCCGGTTGCGGGCGATCTCGACACGGGCGGACTCGAGGTAGGCCGCCGGGGTAGTGCCGAGTTCCTGTTTGAAAATCCTGGTGAGCTGGCGGTCCCCGACGTGGATATGGGCGGCGAGATCGGCCACGGTCAATGCTTCGGACGCGTGCTCGGCGATGTAGTGGCGCAGTGCGTCGACGCGGCGGGTCGTCGATATCGGCTCCAGCGGCACGCTGAACTGGCTCTGCCCGCCGGGCCGCGTGAGATACATGACGAGCTGCCGGGCGATTCGTAGCGCGTACTCGTGCCCGAAATCCTCGGCGACCAGGGCCAGGGTCAGATCGAGGCACGCCGTCAGACCCGCTCCCGTCCAGATATCGCCGTCCCGGATGAAGATCGGGTCGGCGTCGACGGTGATCTCGGGATGATCCGCGGCGAGCTGGGCGGCGGTGGACCAGTGGGTGGTGGCGCGCTTGCCGTCGAGGAGTCCCGCTTCCGCGAGGACGTGGGCGCCCACGCAGACCGACGCGACCCGGCGTGTGGTCCCGGCCAGTTTCCGCACCCACCCCACAACCGCCGGATCGACCAGCGCCGTGACCCGGCGGTCGCCGTCGTCCTCGACGGCGCCGGGCACGACGAGAGTGTCGATCGCTCTCTCCGCGACCTCGGCGAAGGTCGCGTCGGGCAGGATCCGCACCCCGGCGGAGGTGGTCACCGGATCCATCGTCTGCGCGGCGAGGACGACCTCGTAGCCCGTCGGCCCATCCATCTCCCGTCCCAGGAGGGAGAAGACTTCCGGCGGCCCGGTGACGTCGAGGAGATCGATCCGGTCGAACAAGGTGACGACGACCAGTCTTTCGATCACGGTCGCTCCTCTCCGTCCCGATGTCGGTATTTGCAGGTTACTCGACATTGCCGACATTCGTGCCCGCTCATAGCGTGAACGGTGCCCGGCGAACCGCGGGCGGAGCACCACTTCTCCGAAGGACAACGCATATGACGACGACTACTCTGCGCCGGCTCAACGGCCTCGACGACACCCCCGCCGAGCTCGCGAACTCGACCCTCCTCATGGTCGACTACCAGAACACCTACACCCGTGGCGTGATGGAGCTGGACGGTTGGGAGCCCGCCCTGGGCGCGGCCGCCGACCTGCTCGCCCGGGCGCGTGCGGCCGGAGCCGCCATCATCCATATCGTCAACGACGGTGGGCCGGGAACTCCCTACGACATCCACGCCGAGATCGGCCGGATCCACGATCGGGTGGCCGCGCTCGACGGCGAGGCGGTGGTGGTCAAGACCGCGCCGAACGCCTTCGTCGGCACCGACCTCGCCCGCCTGGTCGACACCGCGAACAAGCGGGACGTCGTCCTCGCCGGGTTCATGACGAACATGTGCGTCCAGTTCACCGCCGAGGGGTGTTTCCTGCGCGGGAAGACGCCGACCGTGGTCGCCGACGCCTGCGCGACCCGGCCACTGCAGACCGTCGTCTCCGAGGTGCCCGCCGATCAACTGCACAAGGCGGCGCTGGCGACGGTCGCCGACCTGTACGGGGTCGTGGTGCGGACCGCCGCAGACCTCGGCTGAACATCCAGAAGAGGGCGGTCATCCGAGGGTCCGGATGCCCGCCCACTCGCCGACATCGCATCGGCCGTCCGCACGGTCGCCCACGGCAAGGACGGTGCCGTCACTCCTGAGGCCGAGCGTGTGGGCGGCGCCCGCCGCGACCGCGACGATATCGCGCCAACCACCCACATCGCACTGCCCGTGGCCGTTGTCGCCGGTCGCCCGCACCCGGCCGTCCGCGAGCACCCCGACGGTGTGGTGGCTACCCGCCGCCACGGACACGATCCCGGTCCACCCCTCGATATCGCACGCGCCCGAGCCGCGCTGCCCGGTCGCCGTCAGGGTTCCGTCGGCTCGCAGGCCCACCGTGTGCAGGTATCCCGCCGTGATCGCGGTCAGGTCCCGCCACCCGGCGACATCGCACTGACCGAACCGATTGTTGCCCGTAGCGACCGCGGTGCCGTCCGCCCGGACCCCGGCGGAATGCCAGTCGCCGGCGGCCAGCGCGACGATCTCGCGCCAACCTCCGGTCTCGCACTGCGCTTCGTTGTCGCGACCAGACGCGACGACAGTGCCGTCCGCGCATAATCCCAGGGAAAACCGCCAGCCCGCAGCCACGGATATGACCCGCCGCCACTCTGCGACGGCACACTGCCCGTCGCCGTTCCAGCCTGTGGCCACGACGGTTCCGTCCGACCGCAATCCGAGGGTGTGCGACTTACCGGTGTTCCGGGCGGCGTGGACGTTCCCGGCCGCCACAGCGACGATGTCGCACCACGCCGGAACGTCGCACTCACCGGCAGAACCGTTTCCGGTGGCGATGACGGTTCCGTCCGAACGCAAACCGACCGAATGACGCCTGCCGGCGGCAAGTACGGCTGGATTCTCCCGCATCGGCGGCGTTACCTTTCTGCGCTGTTCGACCGCTCCGGGGCCGGGCGTACGCTCGGCCGTCGGCCTGGCCCCGTCTTGTCCCGTTCCAGCCAAGCTGCACAACGTTTCAGATAGGCGGCCAGTCGGTCACGCTTGAATTCGAGGAGATCCCAATCATCGAATAAATGGATGAGCTTTGGATGATCTTATGGTTGTTCTGGATCGAACTCGCCATTTTTTACACCTCGGATGAAGGCGTCCCATTCGGCATTCGTGAATTCCGCGGTTCCGGCGTCCGGTGCGTTCGAATTACGGACGAGAAAATTTCCGTCCGGTGTCCTGGCGACCTCAACGCATGTTTCAGGATTCGTGAAACTGGACTTCCGCCAATTCAACATTTCTTACTCCACGCCTTTTCTAGCCCATGTACAAATTTCTTCGACTCCGCCGGAGTCAGGGCTATGCTCCTCGCTTGATCGAACACGGCCGAAAAATAGCCTACTTCATCGGCATTTGTGATGAACCGGCCGCCGCCGTACCCCTCCAGGTGCACTCGCGGTGTTCCCCACGGATGCGTCATGAGCGCGAAGTTGCCGAGCCTGAGGGCTTCATGGTTGCCGGCGCTGTAGGTGGAGATCCGCAGTGTGACCGTGGGAAGTTCGGACAGTTGGAGGTAGGTAGCCATCTGCTCGGCCATGACCTGAGGCGTCCCGACCATGAGGTGCAGTGCCGATTCGGGTTGCACGAGGTCGATTTCCAGGTCGCCTGAGCGGACACGTTTCTGTCGGTAGAGCCGTTGCTCTACCGACCGCTGAATATAGGTGTCCGATACGCCGGTAATGCCGACACGGGAAATCAGTGCCTCGGTATACCGGGGAGTCTGAAGCAGCCCATAGACACCTCGGGGCTCGTGGGCCTTGATCGCCGTGGCCGATTGCTCCATCCCCAGGTAGGTCGATACCCAGTCGGGTGTCTCGCTGTCGACGGACGGAACGCTGGACAGCATCGCGGCCAGTTCGTCCAAGGTGAGCCCCAGGGCTTCGGCGTAGCGGGAGCGTTGACCCGGTTGCGGAGTCGACTCGTCACGTTCCCACTTGCCCAGCGTTGTGCGGTCCACACCGACTGCCTCGGCCACCTCCTCCTGAGTCCTGCCGATGGCCTTACGGGCGTCGATGAGGCGTTGCCGTCGCATGGATCCATCATATGTACATCGCGTGCGCCGTGGATCCCGTTGCCCACCAAGGCAACCATTGAGGTATCCGGACTGTCCGAACCTAAGGGGTACACGATGACTGCGCTGATACAACGGATTCCGCGGCACGACGACATCCCACGACAGACCGCGGAGTTGTTGCCGCTGACTACGCTTGCCACGTTTGCAGATGCGCTCAGGAGGTGGACATGCGACCACTCGGAGCGGTCGGTGAGCCCTGCGTGCCAGGCGGGCGGTTTCCAGGCTCCGAAGGTCGAATCCGATGCGCGGCACGCCGAATCCGCGTGGCGACGTGACGAGCTGGGCGACCGAGGGAACGGGGGAGACGCGTGCATTTCGTAGTGAAAGTGAGTTGTTATGGGTCGAAGTGGCTCATCTACGTGCCGGCGTTCGGTGTCACCAGGATCGTCGACGACAAGTCCGCGATCCGGGCGGAGGCGCGGAAGGCGATCGCCCAGTGTGGGGCGGCGCCGAAGATTTTCGATATCGATCTCGAGCTGGGACGGGTGATCGACGGAAAGTGAGCGCGCGGGACCCGCGGGGCAGCTGCGGTCGATCGACGTCGGCCAGCCCGGCACCGCGACATGGCAGGTGTTGGCGGACCCATGCAATCAACGCTATCGCTGATTGCGGTACGACCCGGGGGAGACCGAACCGCTGTTTCAGCAGCTGCGTCGAATTGCTGGATCAAGTTCGCTTCAGGGTGCCGACACTCAAGGATCCGTTGGGTGCGGTCCGCGCTTTGTCCGCGGCCGTACGGACGTAGCCTTCCGGATCCTTGTCCACGGCCTGGACGCCGGCGTAGTTCCGCGCCTCGTATGCGGCGAAGGCGACGGCCAGTTGATGGCGGCGGGGCAGGGCGGCCAGGCGGCGGAACTCGGTGAGACCTTCGCGTTCTTCTTCGGCCATATGGTCGCTGTTGGCCGTATTCGCGGCCGCGACGGCCGCGAACCAGTCATCGGTGCCGGTCCGATGGCGACCCACCTCCGCCACGGCGTCTCTGATCTCGTTGTGATCGTGGATGGCGTCGAGGGTCTCCTCCCGGACCGCCGCCGCGCGCCGGGCCGCGCGACCCACCTGCAGCAGCTCGGGGTAGAAGATCTCCTCTTCCGCCTGCGCGTGCAACTCGAGAAAAGCGGCCAGCCGGTCCCAGATCGCGGAAAGGATGTCGGTATCCCTGCGGTCGATCTGCTCCAGGATGGCGAACAACCGCCGCTGCTCCTGGTGGTCGTCGAGGATCAGGTCGGTGATATCCATCAGGCCTCCCTATCGGCGCACGTCAGGTCGGTGTGGAATGCTGGGGCGGGCTGCTGTCGCGTGGTCCGCCTGTCATGAGGAGCCGACGATAACCCACCACTGGGTGCCCGTGCCGCCGGTGGATCGGCGAGCCGCGCCGCACGCCGGATGCCATTTCCTTCGTCCTCGCCCTGCATCCGTGACCGGCGGCCGGCCGCTCTTTCTGTGAGTTCAGCCGGCGAGGTCCTTGTCGAGGGACTGGTGCGGGTGCGAACTACCGCGGGCCCACACCGCGTGGACCCCGGCCGGTCCGGCACCGCGGTCGGTCGCGAGAATCAGTGCCGCGCAACCGATTCCCGACAGCACCAGGCTCGTCCCGAACAGGGCCGGGTAGCCGAGTAGTTCCCCGATCGTGCCGGCGGCGAACCCGGCGATCCCCTGCCCCACCACGACCGCGCAGGCCAGCAGGGTGTAGTCGCTACCGGCATGGTCGGCGTCGGAGGCGTCCATCATCAGGGTGAACACCGCGACGGTCGCGGCGCCGCCGAGAATGTGTTCGGCCATACTCGCGGTGACGATCAGGGGGAATCCGCCGACACCCAGCGCGGAGAACAGGTACAGCGCCAAGCTCGCGGTCTGGGTGACACCACCGATCAGCAGCGCGTTCCGCCGGCCGTGCCGGAAGCACAGCCAGCCGCCCAGGGCCGCGCCCGCGAGTGCGCCGGCCGACGACAGGGCTCCTTTCACCAGCGCTATCTGCCCGAGGGTGAGGCCGGTATCGGACATGAACGGGCCGACCATCGCCGAACCCATCGAGTCGCCGAATTTGAATCCGCCGATCAGCAGGATGAATACGAGCATTCCGGGCCGCCGGAGCCTTTTCCACCAGCCGGTCGTCAACCTTCCCGGGTTCGCCGGCGCTTTCGCCGAGGTGCTGCGGATCGTGGTGCGCGGCGACCACCACACCGGGATCGCGGAGAGCAGCAGCAGCATCGACATCGCCACGAACAGGGTTCGCCAGCCGGCGAGCGAGAACAACCACAGCAGCGCGCCGCCGCCGACGATCATGCCGATGCGGTAGGCGCCGACCTGGATACCGTTGCCCAGGCCGCGTTGCCGGGGTCCGAGGAGCTGGACCGCGAGACCGTCGGTCGCGATGTCCTGGGTCGCGGAGACCGCGTTGACCACGGCGATGCCGATCAGCAGCCAGCGCAGTGACGACGACAGGTCCAGGCAGGCGAGGCCCAGCGTGACCGCCGACGCGGTGAGTTGCAGGGTCAGCAGCCACTGCCGCCGGGTGCCGTAGTGGTCGACGTAGGGGGCCCAGAGGAATTTCAGGGCCCACGGGGCGAACAGGACGCCCGTGGCGCTGATCTCGATCAGGGAGAAGCCGGACTCGCGGAGTACGACGGGCAGGGCCTGGGTGAAGAAGCCGTACGGCAGGCCCTGCGCGAAGTAGAGGGCGGTCAGCAGAACCAGGGTCCCGGCGGAGATCGTGCCGGGGCGAGCCAGGGTTCCCATGCGGTCATCCTGGCAGACCCCCGGCCGATCCACCGCCCACGGTTCGGAGTGCGGGCGGGACGGGGCGGGGCGGCATAGCCGCCACGGCGGAACTACGGCCGGCGCGAGTGGAGGTGCGTCAGGCCTCGGGGATGGGTTTGCCGAAGGAGGCGAGTGTGACGTCCTCCGGTTCGGGACCGCCGCGCCGGCCGGTCTCCAATTCGTCGAGAGCGGCGAGTTCGGCCGGGGTGAGCTCGAAATCGAAAACGTCGATGTTTTCGGCGATCCGCTTGCGCTTGGTTGATTTGGGGATCACCGAACGGCCCTGCTGGAGGCCCCAGCGGAGTAGCACCTGGGCGGGGCTCTTGCCGTGCGCCTCGGCAATGCCGGTGACCACCGGATCCTCGAGCACGCTCTTGCGGTCCTCGCCCCAGCCCGGGTAATGGGTGATCCCGCCGATGGGAGACCACGCCTGGTTGAGGATGTCGTGTTTGTCGTCGAAGTCGAGTACGGCATGCTGCTGGAAGTAGGGGTGGATCTCGAGCTGGTTGACGGCGGGTACGACCGAGGTGGCGTCGAGGAGCCGGGTCAGGTGGTCGACCATGAAGTTGCTGACGCCGATGGCGCGGACCTTGCCGTCGGCGAGGAGCCGCTCCAGGGCACGGTAGGCGCCGAGAGTCCGGTCGAAATCCGAGGGCAGGGCCTGGTGCAGGATGAGCAGGTCGATCTGGTCGACGCCGAGTTTGGCGGCGCTCTTGTCGAAACCGTGCAGGGTTTCTTCGTAGCCGAAGTCGCTGATCCAGATCTTGGTCTCGATGAAGACGTCCTCGCGCGGCACCCCGGATTCGTGGATCGCCCGGCCGACCTCGCGTTCGTTGCCGTACGCCGCGGCGGTGTCGATATGCCGGTAGCCGAGTTCGAGCGCGGCGGAGACGGCGGCTGTGGTTTCGTCCGGCGGGGTCTGGAATACCCCGAGCCCGAGGGCGGGCATCCGGACGCCGTTGTTGAGGGTGAGCGTGTCCATCGGCGGAACCTTTCGTTCGGGGCGACGGGTTATGGGGCGTCCCGGCGGCCGGAGAAAGCGGCGGGACGGTGTTCTCCATGTAACGCGCTCTTGCGTCCGCGTGGGAGTTGCTGCTCTTCCGTGTAACGGCAGTACCTCGCAGGCGGCCGCCCGTGAGTTTACCGTGAAGTAGCAGGTACATGCCCCGCGGCGATATGAAGGGCCACCGGAAACGACTGACGACACGACAAGGAGAACCCACCTGATGCAGTACCGACCGCTCGGCCGCACCGGCGTCCAGGCCGGCATCGTGGAGGCCCGGTGAGTGTCGCGGGAACATCTTCTGTCGCCGCCGATGCGCCGGATGCCGAGATCCGGAGGCAGGTCGAGAAGATCGTCGAGGGGATCGAGGCCAAGGATCTCGAGGCACTGCGGCCGCTCTACGCGCCGGACGTCGTGTCCTTCGATATCGAACCGCCGCTGCAGCACGTGGGGATCGACGCGAAACTGCGGAACTGGGCGAAAGTGTTCACAGTCTTCGAGGAGGTGACCTACGAGATCCGCGATCTGGTTGTCACGGTGGGCGGTGATATCGCGTTCGGGCACGCCTTCGGAAGGCTCGGCGGCGTACTGAACAATGGCGCGGCCACCGGCGGGATGTGGGTGCGGATCACGTTCTGCTTCCGGAGGATCGAAGGCCGCTGGTCGGTCGTGCATGATCAGGTCTCGGTGCCGTTCGATATCGCGACCGGCAGTGGAGTGGCGGACCTCGCGCCCTGACTGTGGTCGCGGGTCCGCCGGTGATGCCAGGTGCGTAGCGCGTCGAAGACTCGCCGCCTAGCCGGTCGCCGCCTGTGAGCCGGCCGGGACCCGTCCTAGTGATTCAGGAGCAGTCGCCCGGTTCGCCGGTCTTCACGACCGACAGGACCGCGTCGCCCTCACCGACCGGCAGGCCGGCGGCGGGATTCTGGCCGACCACAACCCAATTTCGGTCCGCGATCTGTCTGCGACCGGCTCCGGTGGCGTCTTCGCTGCGGGAGAAGAACACTCCGGCGGCCTGGATCCGGTCCTGTGCGTCCTGCAGGTTCAGGCACACCACGTCCGGCATGGGTACGGCGACGGAATCGCTGCGGCCGGGGAGATCGGCGGCGGGCTCGGATCGGTCGGCCGGAACGGCCGTGACGGGTGTGGTCTGCGCCGGGGGGACGGCGGTGTGCACATCGGCGGTCTGCGTTTCGGTCGCCCCGCACGCCGTGGCCGTCAGTGCCGCCGCGATGGCCAGGTACGCCGCGATTCTCTGCATGCTTTTCCCTTCGCCCGGATATCTGCTGTGACTCAGATCACCGGGCAATCGTCGGCGGGTCCGCGCGGCGTTACAGGCGGACTCGGCATGGCGGGATTATGTCGCTCGCGGGTCAGCTCCGCGCCGGTCCGGCCGCGCCGGCCATCTCGTATTCCCGCACCTCGTGCGCCGCCCGCTCACCCGACCGCACCGCCCCGTCGACCCACCCGCACATGACCGCGGAACTCTCGGTGCCGGCCCAGTGGATACGTCCACATGGTGGGCGCAGGGCGTGCCCGAACTGAGTGAGGACCCCGGTGGGCGCGTGACTGAGCATGCCGCCGCCGGAGTAACGCTCCGTACTCCAGTCCTGTTCGATGTAGTCCTCGGGGGTGCGGGCCCGCTCGCCGAAGCGTTCGGCGAGTTCACCGAGGATCGTGTGGCGCCGGTCGGCGGTGTCGAACGCGCCGATCCGCCGGGCGACAGGACCCTCGGTGATGACACACAGGATCCCGGGGCGGCCGGTATCGGTGCAGGCGTCGATGGTGATGGTGGCCGGTGAGCCCGGAGCGGCCGACTGCCCGGACAGCCCGGCGGTCCGCCAGAACGGTTCGTCGTAGACGACGGAGGTCTTGATGATCGCGCCGCTCGGCATCCGCTGGTGCAGGAACGAGCGGTCGACGGGCAGCATCGGCTCGTAGTGGATCTGGCTCGCGATCGCCAGGGGGACGGCGACGATCGCCCGCCGGGCGCGCACGATGTGGTCGACGGCGTGCACGGTCACACCGCCGACGTCCTGCTCGATTCGGTGGACCGGCCGCGACAGCAGGACCGCGTCGCCGAGTTCGGCCGCCATCGGGCGGTAGACGGCTCCCATACCGCCGACCGGCCGGGAATCCTGGGCACCGTCCTCGACGCCGAGCATGAACGCCGGACCGCCCCCGGATGCCATCTGATACAGCGCGAACAGCAGTGAGACCTCCGAGCCCGCGGATGTGTAGGCGCCGGCGAGCGCGGCCTCCAGGAGTTCATGGGCGGCCTTCGAGACGACATGGGTGTTGAGCCAATGCTCCAGGGTCAGGCGATCCCACCGTTCGGCCTGCTCGGCGGTCCACGGCGCGTCCAGCGGGATGGTCTTGCACAGATGACCCAGATCGAGCAGGGCGGCGCCGAGGTTCATCGCCACCCACGGGCTCATCGACCACGGGATGGTGCCGCTGTAGCGGTACTCCTTGCCGTCGACGAGCATCATGGCCTCGCCGCCGGTGTACTGCTTATAGGCGGGTACTCCGTATTCCCTCATCAGAGCCTGGATCCGGTCCTGCCCGGGCCCCACCCAGGCGCCGCCTCTATCGATCCAGGACCCGTCGGGGCGGGTCTCGGTGAAGGTGCGCCCGCCGAGCCGGTCGCGTGCCTCGAGCATGGTGACCGAATGCCCTGCCTGTTTCAGTCGCAGGGCCGCGGTCGTTCCGGCGAATCCCCCGCCGATCACGCAAAAGTCGACGTCTTTCATGAGCGCCGCCTCGAGTCGAAGTTCTGTACGCGACCGCCGTGCGGGCGGGCGTACTACGGAACGCACCCGTGAGAGCGGGGTACGAAATCACGAAGAATCGGATTCGAGCATCGAGTTGTACGGCAATTCTAGGGCCGGAGCTCACCGCGTGGACACCTCGGCCGTTCCACTCCCGCCCGCAAGGCGATCGACGCGGCCGTCGGCGCCGGCTTCGGGCACCTCGTTATCGGCCTTCCGTCGCCGTACCCGGAGGGAATCGCGCGGTGGGTCGCCGGTGAAGTGATCGCCCCGGCGCGGCAGTCCCGGGCGCGGTTGACGGGGCTTCCGATCCGGGTGACCGAAATACTGGGCCTGCGGGTCGTGGCGTGGTTTCGTCTGTCCTGATCATCAGGTCGAGCGAAAGGCCCTGGTTATGACCGTCGACTACGCCCCCGGCACCCGGACCGCGGTACGGGTGACCCGGCTCGGTACCCATATCGGCGCGCGGATCGACGGGGTCCGGCTGGGCGGCGATCTGGACGCCGAAGCCGTGGTCGCGATCCGGTCGGCGCTGCACGAGCACAAGGTGATCTTCTTCCGCGATCAGCATCAGCTCACCGAGGACGGGCAGTACGAGTTCGCGCAGCTGCTCGGGGCGCCGACCACCCCCCACCCGACCGTCACCTCGGCGGGGGTGAAGAGCCTGGCGATCGATTCCCGGCACGGCCGGTCCAACAGCTGGCATACCGATGTGACGTTCGTGGACCGGGTGCCGAAGGCCTCGATCCTGCGGGCGGTCACCCTGCCGAGTTATGGCGGGTCCACGACCTGGGCGTCCACGGTCGCGGCGTACAACGCACTGCCGGAGCCGCTGAAGCGGCTCGCCGAGGGTCTGCGCGCCCGGCATACGAACCTCTACGACTACGCCGCCACCGCCGAGGACCATCCCGACGACGAGGTCGAGGCGTACCGGCGCGAATTCGAATCGCGCTATTTCGAAACCGAGCACCCGGTGGTGGAGGTGCACCCGGAGACCGGGGAACGCGCGCTGCTGCTGGGGCATTTCGTGAAACAGATCGTCGGCCTGACCGGCGACGAGTCGCATACGCTGTTCCGGCTGTTCCAGGATCGGGTGACGCGTCTGGAGAACACCACCCGGTGGAACTGGTCTCCGGGCGATGTCGCGATCTGGGACAACCGGGCCACCCAGCACTACGCGATCGACGACTACGACGGCGGCGAACACCGCCGGCTGACCCGTATCACGCTGGCGGGGGAGATTCCGGTGGGCGTGGACGGCGTACCGAGCACGGTGATCGCCGGTGACGCCGGGAACTATTCGACGGCAGGTCCGCTGCCGCGTGCGGCTTGAATCCGGCTGCCGCGTGCGGCTCGAATCCCGCTGCCGCGTGCCGCCCGAACCTCGGTACCGCGTGCTCGAGCCGACCTGCCGCGCCGCTCATCCGGCGCGGCAGGAGTATCTGTGTCACAGTGTTTTCGGTGGCCGAGTGATCTTCGGGGAGTCCGGGAGCCCCGGGAAATCGCCCGCCGCGCGCCGTCCGGGGCCGGACGCCCGGCATCCATTAGTCTCGACAGCTCGTGCGTCCGGCGATCATCATGCCACCCGGGGCCGGCCGGTATACGGATGACGAGGGGAATCCCGTGAATCTGTGGAGCTATATCCAGGGCCGAGGGGAGACGCTGGCATTCCTCACCTATCAGCATGCGTCCCTGGCATTCCAGACGGTCCTGGCGGGGACGGTCGTCGCCGTGCTGATCGCGGTCGCGGTCTACCGGCTGCCACTGATGTCGTCGCTGACGCTGACCTCGAGCCGGGTCGCGCTGACGATTCCGTCGCTGGCGCTGCTGGCATTGCTGCTGGTGCCCTTCGGGCTGGGCGTCGTCCCCTCGTTCCTGATGCTGGCGTTCTTCGCGGCGCTGCCGGTGATCGGTAACGCGATCGTGGGGCTGCGGTCGGTGCCGGCCTCGGTGATCGAATCCGCGCAGGGGATCGGATTTTCCCGCTGGCGGATCCTGTTCACCGTCGAACTGCCGATCGCCTGGCCGGTGATCCTCACCGGTATCAGAGTGTCCACCCAGATGATCGTCGGAGTCGCGGCCATCGTCGCCTATGTGCTCGGGCCGGGCCTGGGATCGCTGATTTTCAACGGGCTCTCACGGCTCGGCGGCGCCAACGCGCTCGAGATGGCCTTCACCGGAACCGTTCTCATCGTCCTCATCGCGTTGGTGTTCGACGCGCTGCTCGTCCTGCTCGGACGCTTCACGATCGCAAAGGGACTGTCATGACGCGATACCTCCGCCCATGCCTCGGCCGCCACGGAGCGCAGGCACCCGCTTCGAAGGAGGCGCAGTGACCGATGTGACCGACCGGCCGGCCCCCGAGTCGCCGGACCGCAATGTGACCGGTGCGGCCATCCACCTGGACGGCGTCGTCAAACGCTTCCGGGGCCAGGACAAGCCTGCGGTGCAACGCCTGGACCTGGAGATCGAGGCAGGCCATATGGTCGCCTTCGTGGGGCCGTCGGGCTGCGGCAAGACCACCACACTCAAGATGATCAACCGGTTGATCGAACCGACCGAGGGCCGGATCCGCATCGACGGCCGCGATGTCACGAAAGAGGATCCCGACAAGCTGCGGCAGTCGATCGGGTATGTGATCCAATCCGGCGGGTTGTTCCCGCATTGGACGGTGGCCCGCAATATCGGCGCCATCCCGCGGGTGCTCGGCTGGGACAAGAAGCGGATCGCCGAACGGGTCGAATACCTGCTCGAGCTGGTCGGCCTGGACCCTGCCCTCTACGCCGACCGGCTGCCCAAGGATATGTCGGGCGGGCAGCAGCAGCGGGTCGGTGTGGCCCGCGCGCTCGCGGCCGATCCGCCGGTGTTGTTGATGGACGAACCGTTCGGCGCGGTCGATCCGATCACCCGGGCCCGGCTCCAGGACAGTCTGATCGGAATCCAGCACGAACTCGGTAAGACCATCGTGATCGTCACCCACGATTTCGAGGAGGCCACCAAACTCGGCGACAAGGTGCTCATCCTCTCCGAGGGCGGCAAGGTCGAGCAGTACGCGCGGCCCGAGGAGATCCTCACCGATCCCGCGACACCGTTCGTGGAGGAATTCGTCGGGTCGGGCGCGAAACTGGCGTACCTCACCGTGCAGCGGGTACGGGATGTGGAATCAGACGAGGTGGTGACCGCCCGGGTCGGTGAACCGTCGCAGACGGTGATCGATCGCGCGAAGGCCGCCGGGCACACCTGGGTCGTGGTGGTCGATGCGGCGGGGCGGCCGCGGTCGTGGCCCACCATCACCGAATTGGCGACCAAACCGGAGGTCTCGGACTTCTTGGACCGGCGGCTGCCGGTGGTGGCGCGGTCGTCGACCCTCAACGACGCGCTAGACGCGATGCTCGCCACCAGCCAGGGTGCCACGCTCGTCACCGACGGCCGCGGGGCAGTGGTGGGGTCGCTGAGCATCGGTTTGGTCACCGAGCTGATCCGGGACAAACTCGCGGAGGTACGCGACGACGCGGCCGCCGTCTCCTACACGACCTATGTCGACGGCACCGATCCGGCGCCGACCCCCGTGGTCGCGGCCGACGACGAACCGCCGGTCCGCCCCGAAGACGGTGTCGCGAGTGATACCGGCACGGCGGACGGCGGCGATCCGGGCGCGGCGGATGCCGACGGACAACCGGCGGGCGGGGAGAACGGAAAGGCCGGCCCGTCGTGAACCGGCTGCGGCGCCTGCCGATCGACGTCTGGTTCGAACCGCTGATCATCGTCATCGTCGGGATCGGCTACATCCTCTGGTACCGCTCGGCGACGCTCACCCCCACCGAACAGGCCTCACTCGGCTGGTCCAGCCTGCAGACGACGATTCTCGAGCATGTCAAGCTCACCGTGGTGGCCACGGTGATCGTGGTCGTCCTCGCGATTCCGCTGGGGATCGCGCTGACCCGTCCCACCTTGAAACGGTTCGAGCCGCTGGCGGTCAATATCGCCAATATCGGTCAGGCGGCGCCCGCGGTCGGCCTGCTGGTGCTGTTCACCTTCTGGCTGGGCACCGGCTTCCGCACGGCGATCGTCGGTCTCGTCGTCTACGCCATCCTGCCGATTCTGCAGAACACGATCGTCGGATTGCGGCAGGTGGATCAGCGCACGATCGAGGCGGCGCGCGGCATCGGATTCTCGGGCGCGCGCACGCTGTTGCAGGTCGAACTGCCGCTGGCGGTGCCGGTCATTCTCAACGGGGTGCGGACCGCGCTGGTGATCCTGGTCGGCACGGCGACCCTGAGCACTTTCATCGGCGCGACGAGCCTCGGCACGCTCATCACCACCGGCGTCACCCTGTTCCTGCCCAAACTGCTCATCTCCGGCGCCGTCCTCGTCGCGTTGCTGGCGTTGATCATCGATTGGCTCGGCAGGCTCGTCGAACTGGCCGCGACTCCACGAGGTGTGTCATGAGAGCGTCACGTGCCCGGCCGGTCACGCTGATCGGTGTGCTCATCGCGACGGTATCGCTGCTGGCCGGATGCGGTCTGGTGAGTTCGTCCGGGACGTTCCACGACGCCCGGCTGCCCGACGGCGCGCGACCGCTGGACGGGGCGGAACTCACCGTCACCTCGAAGAGTTTCACCGAGGGCGTGCTGCTGGGCAAGATCACCGCGACCTATCTGGCCGCGGCCGGCGCCGAGGTCGCCGACCTGACCGGCGCGCCCGGTTCCGCGTCCTCGCGGCAGGCCCAGCTCAACGGCGACGCCGATATTCTCTGGGAGTACACCGGAACCGGCTGGGTCACGTACCACAACCAGACCGAGACCATCTCCGACCCGCAGGAACTGTGGCAGCGGGTGCACGATATCGAGAAGAGCGAGAACGGTCTGGAGTGGCTGCCGCCGGCCAACTTCAACGACACCTACGCGTTCGGCGCGTCCATGCCCACCGCCGAACGGCTGCGGGTGAAATCGCTGTCCGATGTCGCCGCGCTTCCGGTGGCCGAGCGCACCTTCTGCGTCGACGACGAATTCTTCAGCCGCTCCGATGGATTCGTCCCGATGCTTCAGAAGTACGGAATCCCGTACAACGATCCGAACGGCGTTCCGGCCGGGAATGTCACCCGGATGGACGCGGGGGTGGTGTACACGGCCACGGCCGAGGGGCAGCCGTGCAATTTCGGGATGATCTACACCACCGACGGCCGGGTCAAGAACCTGAATCTGGTGGTTCTGGCGGACGACCGGAAGTTCTTCCTGCCCTACAGCGGTACCGCGGTGGTGCGGGAGGAGGTGATCGAGCGGTATCCGCAGTTGCGGGAGTTGCTCGGCACCATCTCGCAGCGCCTCACGGACGATCTGATGCAGGAACTCAACGGCCGCGTCGATATCGACGGCGAGGATCCGGCCGATGTCGCCTACGACTGGTTGCGGAGCGAAGGGCTGGTCGCCGCCCCCGGGTAGGTCGCGGCGGTTCCACCGGTGGGCATCACCGACGGTCGCGAGACATGATGCCGGTCTTGTAAATTGACGTCTATGGAACCGAGGGCCGGCCTCAACGAGCAGGAACCGCATGTCGCGCGGATGTACGACTACTATCTCGGCGGCAAGGACCACTATCCGGCCGATGCGGAGGCCGCCGAGCAGGTGCTGGCGGCGCTGCCCGATGTCCGGCTCGCGGCCCAGCAGAATCGCGGTTTCATCCACCGGGTCACGCGGTTCCTCGCAGGCGAGGCGGGTGTGCGCCAGTTCCTCGATATCGGCACCGGAATCCCCACCGCACCGAATCTCCACCAGGTCGCCCAGGAGCAGGCCCCGGAGGCGCGGGTGGTCTATGTGGACAACGACCCGGTCGTGCTCGCGCACGCGCGGGCACTGATGGTCGGCACGCCGGAGGGGCGTACCGATTACATCCAGGCCGACGCCACCCGGCCGGAGGAGATCCTGGAGGCCGCGCGGCGCACCCTGGATTTCGACCGGCCCATCGGGCTGTCGCTGGTCGCGCTGCTGAACTTCGTGCCCGGGGCCGACGACGTCACCGAAACGCTGGTGCACGCGCTGCCGCCGGGCTCGTACCTGGCCATGACGTATCTGACCGGCGATTTCGATCCCGAGGGGGTCGCCGCGACGGCGGCGGTGTACCGGGAACGCGGTCTGTTCTGCGAACCCCGCGACAAGGCCGGGATCGCCACGCTGTTCAAGGGGCTCGACCTGCTCGAACCGGGACTCGTGCCGATCCACCGGTGGCGCCCGCCGATCGAGCCGCCGGCGTCGATGGACACGAAGATTCCCGGGTACGCCGGGGTCGCACGTAAGCCCTGACCATCCCCGCGCCCCGGCCGTTACCCGGGGTCGGCCGGGCTGTCCCGGTCGGGAACCTCCCCGCCCGTCAGGGGCGAGGGTAGATCGTCTGTAACGGAACTATCATGGGGTCATGACCGCTATGGCCCCTGTCGCAGCCGAACCGGACCTGTCCTTCCTGCTGGACCGCACCAGCCATGTTCTCCGTGGCCGGATGGCCGCCGCGCTGGCCGAGATCGGGCTGACCGCCCGGATGCACTGCGTGCTGGTCCACGCCCTGGAAGAGGAGCGAACCCAGGCCCAGCTGGCGGTGATCGGGGATATGGACAAGACCACCATGGTGGTCACGGTCGACGCGCTGGAGCGGGCCGGACTGGCCGAGCGCCGCCCCGCCGCGACCGACCGGCGGGCGCGGATCATCGCGGTCACCGCCGCGGGGCGGGATATGGCGACGCGGAGTCAGGAGATCGTCGACGGTGTCCATCGGGCGGCGCTCGAATCCCTGCCGTCCGCGGAGCGCGAGATCCTGCTGCGCGCATTGCGGCGATTGACCGAGGGGCATCTCGCCGCCGCGCCGGAGGCGCCCCCGGCGGCGCGCCGCGCGCGGCAGTAGTTCGTGAATAGATTGTCTGCAACGAAACTATCTACTACAGTCTCTTCTGTCGGATCCTGGACAGGAGAGCACCATGAGTTACCCGAAACGCCTCGCGCTGGCGGTCTTATCGGCCGCGACGCTGATGACGATCCTCGACGGCAGCATCGTCACCGTGGCGCTACCGGAGATCCAGCGGGACCTCGGGTTCACCGCCGCCGGGCTGAGCTGGGTCGTCAACGGTTATCTGATCGCCTTCGGCGGGCTGCTGTTGCTGGCCGGCCGGCTGGGTGATCTGCTCGGCCGCAGGTCGATGTTCCTGCTCGGAAACGCCGTCTTCACCGTCGCGTCCCTGGTGGCCGGGGCGGCCACCGGCCCCGCTCTCCTGATCGTGGCGCGATTCCTGCAGGGCGTGGGCAGCGCGTTCGCCTCCGCGGTGGCGCTCGGCATCCTCGTCACGCTGTTCACCGAGGCCGGGGAACGCAAGGTCGCCATCGGGGTGTTCAGCTTCACCGGCGCCGCGGGCGCGGCACTCGGCCAGGTGCTCGGCGGTGTGCTCACCGACGCGTTCGGCTGGCACTGGATCTTCTTCATCAACATCCCGATCGGCCTGGCCACCCTCGCCCTGGCGGTGAAAGTTCTTCCGGCGGATCGCGGTACGACCCGGGCCGGCAAGGCGGATGTCCCGGGTGCCGCGCTGGTCACCGCGGGGCTGATGCTCGGGATCTACACGATCGTCGGTGTGGAGCAGCACGGCTGGCTCGCGGGCCGCACGCTCGGACTCGGCGCGGTATCGCTGGCCCTGCTGATCGCGTTCGCCGTCCGGCAGAACCTGGTGCGTGACCCCCTGCTGCCGCCGCGGATCTTCGGCTCCCGCAGTGTCTCCGGCGCGAACGCCGTGCAGATGCTGACCGTATCGGCGATGTTCGCCTTCCAGATCCTGGTCGCCCTCTATATGCAGCGAGTGCTCGGGTACAACGCCCTGCAGACGGGGTTGGCGCTGCTCCCGGCCGCGGCGGCGATCGGCGGGGTATCGCTGTTCGTCTCGGCACGGCTGAACACCCGATTCGGCGAACGCGCGGTGCTGCTCGCCGGACTGACCCTGCTGCTCGGGGCGATGCTCTGGCTCACCCGGTTGCCGGTGCACGCCTCCTACCTCACCGATCTGCTGCCGATGATGGTGCTGATCGCCGGATTCGGACTGGTTCTGCCCGCGCTCACCGCGCTGGGCATGTCCGGCGCCGACGCCGGCGACGCGGGCCTGGTGTCCGGTTTGTTCAACACCACCCAGCAGATCGGTATGGCGCTCGGGGTCGCGGTGCTGTCCACGCTCGCCGCCGCGCGCACGGCCACCCTGCTCACCACCGGCGCGCCGGCTGCCGAGGCGCTGACGGGCGGTTTCCGGCTGGCCTTCGGTATCGCGGCCGGATTGCTGGTGGCGGCGCTGCTGGTGGCCTACACGGTATTACGGCCGGCGACCAACGCCGCACCGGTACCCGGACCGGCGCCGGTGCCCTGACCGAGACCTGCCTGCTCAACCCAGAATATTTGTACCGCAATCGAATTCACTCGAAGAAACGACGAAGAGAATGGACGGATCATGACTGTGGAATTCGACCGATCGGCGCGCGAACTGCTGGATGGCAGGAATTTCGCCACGGTGGCGACCATCCAGCCCGACGGCGCCCCGCACACCTCGGTGGTCTGGATCGAGCGGGACGGCGATACCGTGCAGTTCTCCTCGACGACCGGCCGCCGCAAGGTCCGCAACCTCGACCGGGACAACCGGATCGGGATCACGGTCATCGATGCCTCGAACCCGTACCGGTCCATCGATATTCAGGGCACCGCCGAACTGATCGAGGACCCGGATAAATCCCTGCCGCGGCGGCTGTCCCAGAAGTATCTGGGCCAGGAGCCATCCGCTGAACCGGAGGATCTCCGCCGGTTCATCGTCCGGGTGACGCCCTCCAAGGTCACCGGCTTCGCCATCCCGGACCCATCGACGTCCGACTGAGATCGCGGCGCACGCGGGTGACTGCTCGCTCATGGATGCGGTGTTGCGCGCGGTAACCCGGCGGACCGCTCGCCGGGAAACCGGCACTTGACCTCAATCATTGTTCAGGTCTTAGCGTTCGGTCTCGGAAAGGAGTTCGAGATGTCGATATTGGTAACGGGCGCAACAGGTAACACCGGCAGGCATGTGGTGGCGGAACTGCTGGAACGGGGTCGCAGCGTCCGTGCGCTCACCCGGGATCCGCGGCGGGCGGAAAGCCTGCTGCCCGCGGGTACGGAACTGGTGTCCGGTTCGCATACCGAGCCGCGATCACTGGAAGGTGTCTTCGACGGCGTCACCGGATTGCATATCACCGTCACCGCCGGAGTCGCCGAGACCGGGCCCGAACTCGTGCGCCGCGCGGTATCGGCCGGGGTCGAGCGGATCACGATCCTGTGGGGCGGCTACGTGGGTCCCGCGGAGAACGCGGTCGCGGAATCGGGTGTGGCCTGGACCCGGCTCGAACCACAGGAATTCATGTCCAACGCTCTCACCTGGTCCGATTCCATCCGGGACGAATCGGTGGTGCGCGAACCGTTCGACCTGCCCAGCGCGGTGGTGCACGAGGCAGACCTCGGCGCCGTCGCCGCGGCCGCCCTCACCGAGGACGGGCACGCGGGCCGGGCCTACAACCTCAACGGGCCGCAGGCACTGACCACCCGGGAGCGGGTCGCGATACTGGCCGCCGCGCTCGGCCGGGAGGTGCGGTTCGAGCAGTTGAGTGCCGGACAGGCCATCGAACGGCTGACCCGGAGCGGGGTGCCGCGGGCCGACGCCGAATACGTGATCGGCTGGCACGCCGACCCGCCCGTCGAAGCGCGGACCCCCGACGGAACTGTGGACCGGATACTCGGCCGGCCCGCCCGCACCTTCACCGAATGGGTGACCGAGCACAAGGACCGTTTCTGAGCCGCCGCCGGCCTCGGGGAACCTCGAGGCCGGCGGGACCTCAGTTGCCTTCGGCGAGCGCCTTCAACCGCGCCAGGCCCTTCTCGAAATCCGGGCCGACGACCTTGTCCATTGGATAGAAAAAGCCGAAAAGCTTCAGGAACAGGTTCTTGGTCCCGCTCATCCGCCAGGTGACCTCGGTCATATTGCCGGCCGGTTCGAGCACGAAGAGCACATCGTTGCGGTTCTTGAACGGTTTGCGGAACTCGAGGTCGATGGTGATGCGACCGGGTCCGGAGGTGATGACGGTCATCGAGCCGGCCCCGGCCTTCCGGTTGCCCTCCCACTCGTAATGGGCTCCCGCCCCCGATTCCGGCCCCGAATACGTCCGCCGCAGGTCCGGGTCGGCGTCCTCCCAGGGCGACCAGTCGCGCCAGTTGCGGAGATCGTCGATGAGCGGCCGGAGCGCGGTTTCCGGTGCGGCGATGGTGGTCGTGCGTTCGATGACGAACGTATCGGTCATGCCCACTCCTGCGGGAGGTCGGCGGATACCAGGGATGCCGGGATTATCTCCCGGCCCGGCTCCCGAATCCGGGTGGACGGGCGGCCGTGTCGACGCTGTTACAGCAGCGAAGCGCCGGAGGCGGCGAGCCCGAGGCCGAACAGCGCCCAGTCGTTGACGATATGGGCGCCGGTGGAGACCCAGATGTTCTTGGTCACGACATAGGAGAGGGCGGCCACCGGCAGCGCGCAGAACACGATGGCCCCTCTCGCGCGGCCCGGCCCAGCGAAATGCTGCGTGACCAGGTCTGACCGCGTCGCACGAGTGCGCGCCGGGGAAACCGGCGGGATGGGTATCGTCGGGTTCGGATTACCGACCCGGAGGTGGATTCGTGTTCGCTCTCGCAGATCTCGCTGTCCCGCTGATCGCCGCACCGATGGCCGGCGGCCCCTCGACCCCGGAGCTGGTGGTGAGCGTCGCCGAGGCCGGTGGGCTCGGATTCCTGGCCGCCGGGTACAAAACGCCCGAAGCCGTGGCGGAGCAGATCCGGGCGGTGCGGGAACGGACGCCGGCGCCGTTCGGGGTGAACCTGTTCGTACCGCAGGAGAACTCGTTCGACGCCGAGGCCGTGGCGCGGTACCGGGAGCGGTTGCGGGAGACCGCGCGGCGATACGGGATCGAACCGCCCGCGGTCCGGGATCGCGACGACGACCGGTTCGGCGAAAAAGTCGATCTGCTGGTCGAACAGCGGGTCCCGGTGGTGTCGCTGACGTTCGGGCTGCCGCCCCGGCGGGCCGTCGACCGGCTTCGCGCGGCGGGTAGCGCGGTGATCGCCACGGTCACCGACCTCACCGAGGCGCGCCTCGCGGAGGCGGCGGGGGTCGACGCGCTCTGCGTGCAAGGGCCCGACGGCGGCGGTCATCGGGCGACCTTCCACGTCGAGGACGAGCCGGGGACCACGCCCCTGCACACCCTGCTCGACGAGATCGCGGGCCGATCGCCGCTGCCCGTGATCGCGGCGGGCGGAATCGGCGACGGTGCCGCGATCGCCGCGGCGCTGGCCCACGGCGCCGCGGCCGTCCAGCTCGGCACGCTGCTGCTCCGGAGTCCGGAGTCGGGGGCCAAGGCCGCGCACAAAGACGCCCTCGTCGATCCCCGATTCACCGAGACCGTCGTGACCCGTGCTTTTTCCGGCCGTCCGGCGCGGGGGCTGGCCAACCGGTTCATCGCGGCACACGACGCGGACGCGCCCGCCGCCTATCCGCAGCTGCACCACCTCACCAGCCCGGTGCGCGCCGCCGCGGCCGAACAGGGGGTGCCCGACGATATGGCGCTCTGGGCGGGTAGCGGCTACCGGGACGCCACGGTGGAACCGGCGGCGGAGATCCTGCGGCGGCTCTGGGGCGAGGCGGTGGCCGCGGGCGCCCGGCGCGGCTGACCGGGTGCGCCGGTTCGCCCCGCATGTCGGTGCCGAGCCGTACTCTGCCTTCTGCCACGGTGCCGCCGCGCTGCCCGCGCGGTAGCCGGGCTCCCGGCCGGTAGCGACCCACCGGCCGGGCGCCGACTCGATCCGGCGGCGCCGGGACGTCCGGCTCGCCGGCCCGTGCCCGAGGGAGGAATTGTGCAGGATGTCTGGCCGACCGTCCGTGCGGAGCGGATCGCGCTCATCGCCGATCTGGACGGACTCACCGACCGGCAGTGGGACACACCGTCGCTGTGCGCGGAGTGGACGGTGCACGATGTGGTCGCCCATATCGTCGCGTCGTCGAAAACCACCCGGCTCGGCTTCACCTGGGAATTCGCCCGGGCGCGATTCGATTTCGACCGGTTCACCGCGTACGGCGTGCTGCGGGAACGCGCTGCCACGCCCGCGCAGACGCTGGACCGGCTGCGCGGCGTGGTGGACCGGACGGTCACTCCGCCGGCCCCGCTCGACAGCCGGCTGGTGGAGATGATCGTGCACGGGGAGGACATCCGGCGTCCGCTCGGCATCACGCGGGCGTATCCGGAGCCGGCGGTGGCCGATGCGCTGCGATTGCAGCTGCGCACCACGGCGAGCTTCGGCGGCGGTAAGGAGCTCACCGCGGGGCTCACCCTGGTGGCCGCGGACACCGACTTCACGGCGGGTTCCGGGCCGGAGGTGCGGGGGCCGCTCCTCGGGCTGCTGCTGATCGCCTCGGCGCGGGCGGCCGCGTTCGCCGACCTGACCGGCGAGGGTGTGCCGGTGTTGCGCGACCGGCTGGGTTCCGGCGGGTCCTGAGGGACCTCGGCGGGTGTCCGGCGGGTCCTGCCGGGGACCTCGATGCGGGGCCGGACGCAGGTAACTGTCGACCTATGGGCGAAATCGTCGTAGCGTCGAGGAGGTGACTGTGCCAACAGACCTGCCCGCCACCGCGGGCGCGTTGCGGGCGGCCGGATACGCGCCGCGAAGTGTGAAGGCCGAGATCCGGGAGAATCTGCTGGCCCGGCTGGGTTCCGGGCAGGAGCCCTGGCCCGGGATCGTGGGGTTCGAGCGGACGGTGCTGCCGCAGCTGGAGCGGGCACTGCTGGCGGGCCACGACGTGGTGCTGCTCGGCGAACGCGGGCAGGGGAAGACGCGACTGCTGCGGACGATCATCGGGTTGCTCGACGAATGGACTCCGGTGATCGACGGTCTGGAACTGGGTGAGCACCCGCTGGAGCCGATCAGCCCGGAGGGGCTGCGGCGGGCCGCCGAGCTCGGCGACGACCTGCCGGTCGCCTGGCGGCACCGGTCGCAGCGGTACGCGGAGAAACTCGCCACCCCCGATACTTCGGTGGGCGATCTGATCGGCGATGTCGATCCGGTGAAGGTCGCGGAGGGCCGCAGCCTCGGCGACCCGGAGACCATCCACTTCGGCCTGGTGCC
The DNA here is from genome assembly GCF_040638875.1 of Nocardia sp. NPDC024068. Taxonomy (NCBI): domain Bacteria; kingdom Bacillati; phylum Actinomycetota; class Actinomycetes; order Mycobacteriales; family Nocardiaceae; genus Nocardia; species Nocardia sp. NPDC024068. The sequence continues at coordinate 54,652 of NZ_JBEZYU010000026.1, forward strand.
GCGGGCGCACCGGGGCATCGTGGCCGTCAACGAACTGCCCGACCTGGCCGAGCGGATCCAGGTGGCACTGCTGAACGTGATGGAGGAGCGCGATATCCAGGTACGCGGCTATACGCTGCGGCTGCCGCTGGACGTCCTGCTGCTCGCGACCGCGAACCCCGAGGACTACACCAACCGCGGTCGTATCATCACCCCGCTCAAGGACCGCTTCGGCGCCGAGATCCGGACCCACTATCCGCTCACCGTCGAGGCCGAGATGGCGCTGGTGCGGCAGGAAGCCGACCTGGTCGCCGAGGTGGGCGATCCGCTGATCGAGGTGCTCGCGCGATTCGTGCGCCGGCTGCGCGAATCCCCGGCCATCGATCAGCGCTCCGGCGTCTCCGCGCGCTTCGCGGTGGCCGCGGCCGAGACCGTGGCGGCGGCGGCGCTGCGCCGCGCCGCGCTCACCGGTGAGAACCCGGCCGTCGCCCGCCCGGTCGATCTGGAATCGGTTCCGGCGGTGCTGCGCGGCAAACTGGAGTTCGAATCCGGTGAAGAGGGCCGGGAACAGGAACATCTGACCCATCTGCTGCGGCGGGCGTTCGCCGATACCGCCCGCGACCGGCTGGGCGGGCTGGACCTGCGGCCGCTGGCCGAGGCGGTGGACGAAGGCCATCTGGTGACCACCGGCGAAAGGGTGCCCGGGGCGCAGGTGCTCTCCGCCCTCCCCGAACTTCCGGTGCTGCACGAAGTGGCCGTCCGGCTCGGTGTGGATCCCGGCGATCCGGCGCAGCGGATCGCCTCGGCGGTCGAATTCGCGCTGGAATCGCTGTACCTGGCACGGCAGGTGGCCAAGGACTCCGACGACGAGGGCACGGCGGTATACGGCGGGTGACCGCCCGGATGGAAGAGGCGTGATGACAGCCGGCGACCGATACTCCTACGGGCCCTACCACGACGGGCCGGACCCGCTGGCGCCCCCGCTCGATCTGCGGGAGGCGCTGGCCGATATCGGGCGCGAGGTGATGGAGGGCTCGTCGCCGCGTTCCGCGCTGGAGGAACTGCTGCGCCGCGGGACCAAGGACCTGCCGGGCCTGGAGGAACTGACCCGCCGGTTATGGCAACGGCGGGCCGAGATCTCCCGGTCTCACCGGCTCGACGGCACGCTCCAGCAGGTGCGCGAACTGCTGGACCAGGCCCTGGAAGCCGAACGCCGGGCGCTGTTCCCCGACCCCTCCGACGACGCTCGGTTCGCCGAAATGCGATTGGACGCGTTGCCTTCGGGCACCGCGGGCGCCGTCAGCGAACTGAGCGAATACGAGTGGCGATCCGAAACCGGCCGCGAGAACTACCGCAAGATCCGGGACCTGCTCGGCGAGGAACTGCTCGAATCCCGTTTCCAGGGTATGAAACAGGCGTTGCAGAACGCCACACCGCAGGATGTGGAACGGGTCCGGCGGATGATGTCGGATCTCAACGACCTGCTCGCCGCGCACGGCCGCGGCGAGGACACCGGACAGCAGTTCGCCGACTTCATGGCCGAGCACGGTGAGTTCTTTCCGGAGAACCCCCGGGATACCGAGGAACTGATCGATACGCTGGCCGCCCGCGCCGCCGCGGCCCAGCGGATGATGAACTCGATGTCGGACCAGCAGCGCGCGGAATTGAACGAACTGATGGGGCAGGCCTTCGGCGACCCGGCCATCGCGCAGCAGATCGCCGGTCTCGACGCGAATCTGCGGGCGCTGCGTCCGGGCCAGGACTGGGAATCCGGGCGCCGGTTCCGCGGCCAGGACCCGCTGGGGATGGGCGAAGCGGTTCAGGCGATGCAGGATCTCGGCGAACTCGACGAGCTCGCCGCCCAGCTCGCGCAGTCCTATCCCGGGGCGCGGCTCGAGGATATCGATCTGGAGATGCTGGAACGCCAGCTCGGCGCCGACGCCCGGGTGGACGCCGCCCGCCTCGCCGAACTGGAACGCGAGCTACGCCGCCAAGGGCTGTTCGACCGGGCACCCGACGGATCGCTGCGCCTCACCCCCAAAGCGCTGCGCCGGCTCGGCGAGGTGGCGCTACGGGATATCGTCGGGCAGTTGCGGTCCCGGAAGGGTCAGCGTGAGACCGCGCGGGCGGGCGCGGCGGGCGAGCCCACCGGCGCGAGCCGGCCCTGGCAGTTCGGCGATACCGAACCGTGGGACGTCTCGCGAACCGTGCGCAATGCGGTTTTGCGTTCCGCCTCCACCGGGAGCCGTACGGTCACCCTGGATGTCGCGGATGTGGAGATCGCCGAAACCGAGCAGCGGTCCCGGGCGGTGGTGGCGTTATGCGTCGACACCTCGTGGTCGATGGTGCAGGACGGCCGCTGGGTGCCGATGAAACGCACCGCACTGGCACTGCAACACCTGATCAGCACCCGTTTCCGGTCCGACGCCCTGAGCCTGATCACCTTCGGCCGGCACGCCGGAACCGTGGAGATCGGGGAACTGACCGCGCTGGAACCGGTCTGGGAGCAGGGCACCAATCTGCATCACGCGTTGCTGCTGGCCGGGCGGCATCTGCGCCGTCATCCCGACGCGGTGCCGGTGGTGCTGGTGGTCACCGACGGCGAACCGACCGCGCATCTCGAAGCCGACGGCACCGCCTATTTCAACTGGCCGCCGGATCGCCGCACCCTGGCCATGACCATGGTGCAGGTGGACTCGCTGGCCAAGCTCGGTGCGTCGATCTCGGTGTTCATGCTCGGTGCGGAACCGCGGCTGGCCGCTTTCGTGGATCTGGTGGCCCGGCGCAGCGGTGGCCGGGTGGTGGCACCCGATCTGGACGGGCTGGGCACTGCCGTGGTCAGTGACTATCTGCGCGGCCGGCGGCGCTGATGCGGCTCGACGAGCGGCAGGCACGGGCCCGTTTCGGCGACCAACGCGTAGCCCGGCTGGCCACGGTGACTCCCGAAGGACGACCACATATCGTGCCCATCGTCTTCGCCCTCGACGGTGACACGCTGTACACCGCCGTCGACGCCAAACCGAAATCCACCACAGCGCTGCGCCGCCTGGCGAATATCGCCGCCCACCCGGCGGTTGCGGTGCTCGCCGATGTGTACGAAGACGACTGGTCACAGTTGTGGTGGGTGCGCGCCGACGGAACAGCGCAGGTTGCCGCAGATGACGCCGGGCGACACGGTATCGAGCTGCTCACCGCCCGCTACCCTGTGTACGAAACCCAGCCGCCACCAGGGCCGGTGCTCACGCTGGAAATCACCCGCTGGTCCGGGTGGTCGGCCGGTCCCGGCTGACCCCCGGTGGTTGCGACGGCCGGCCGATTCCGCACGTCTGGTCGGCGCCGATCTCGGGCGGCTCACCTGCGAGGAACCGGCCGGGCGCGGGTATCCGCCCTATCATCCCGGGCGCGTTCAGTTCTCCCTTGTGGAGTCCGGCGGCGCCCAGATCGCGGTTCGTTGTGATCGGCGTCCGTGCCGGACCACGCCCTCCGACTACTGACCGCCACCCATGGCGAAACGCAGCAGCGCCTGCTTGTCCCCCTGCTTGATCTTGCCCTTGCGGTTGAGCACCTCGAGCTTCCAGGCGTTTCCATTGCGGAACGCCCGGGCCACCGCGTTGGCGTTATCGGCGCCCAGCAGCGAGGGCCAGATATCGGCGACCTGCTGGCTGCTGCCGCCGGAGGCGTCGTAGACCTTGAACGAGATATTGTTCGCCTTCTCGAAGGAGCTGCCCTTCTTGAAGGCTGCCGCGACGAAGATGATCCCGTCGATACCGCCGGGGACATCGGAGAAGGTGACGTGCACTGTCTCGTCGTCACCGGCGGCCGAACCGGTCTGCTCGTCACCGGAGTGCAGGACGGAGTTGTTGCCCAGCGGGTCCAGCGAATCGAGGCCGGCGAAGCGGACCGGCTCGCTGCCCTGCATGAGGATGGCGATGAGGTCCAGGTCCACCCCCTTCTTGCGGCGCGCCCAGCCGAGCGCGCCACCGCTGGCGCCAGCGGACGGGTCCCAGCTGACTCCGACACTCAGCTTGGAGATCCCGTCGAGATCCGCTGCGCCGTCTTCTTTTTTGAGCGTGATCATGGCTCAACGGTACCGGCTGCCGGAGAACACCGGGTGACCGGCGAGTATGCCGTTATCCACCAGGTGAATTCGCGGTGCGCAGCGGGCGCGGCCAGGGGTGGCGGGCCAAGCCCTCGACGCCCTCGTTGAACTGCTCCAGCAGCCGGACCAGTTCGTCGACCTCGCCGTCGGGCCAGTCCGCGAGCACCTTGCCCACACCGTGGCGCTGGAGGGCGAGATCCGCTTCGAACAGCCGCATCCCCTTGTCGCTGGGGCGAACCTTGCGCGCCACCCCGCCGTCGGGGTCGGGCACCCGCTCCACCAGGTCCTGGTCCAGCATGGCGGCGACCTGCCGGTTGACGGTGGAGACATCGAGACCGAACGCCTCGGCCAGTTCGCGCAGCGACAGTGGTTGCCCGAGTTGCAGCCGGGTGAGGATCAGATAGGCGGATCTGTCCAGCTGGAACGGCGAATTCCGGCGCGGGGCCGGATATTGCCTGGACAGCAGGGTCAGTTCCAGGACGAGCCGCGCCAGGACGGCGGGGTCCCGGCGGTCCGCCGCGGTCGCGGCGGGCGAGGCAGCCGAATCGGACATTCGGACACTATCTCGCCTGATTCGCCCGATTACAAATTGTGCAGGATACACAGGGTATGTAACGTGCATAAGCGTGACTGCCGTAGCCGACGACCCCTCCAGATCCGACGAACGGGGTCGTCCGGCGGTGTCGCCCACCCTGCTGATCGCCACGCTCAGCACCATCGGCATCGTGGTCTCGCTCATGCAGACGCTGGTCGTTCCGCTGATACCGAGTCTGCCTGCCCTCCTGAACACCACGGCCACCAACGCGTCCTGGGTGATCACGGTGACGCTGCTCGCCTCGGCGGTGTGTACGCCGATCAGCGGCCGGCTCGGGGATATGTTCGGCAAACGCCGCATTCTGCTGCTGGACCTGCTCGCGATGATCGCCGGATCCGTTCTCTGCGCGATGTCCTCCTCGCTGATCCCCTCGGTGGCCGGACGCGCGCTGCAGGGAGTGGCGATCGGCGCGATCCCGCTGGGTATCAGCATCATGCGCGACGAACTCCCGCCCGAACGGGTGGGTTCGGCGATGGCCGTGATGAGTTCCACGCTCGGCGTCGGCGGTGCGATCGGGTTGCCGCTGGCCGCCGTGATCGCCGAGAACGCCGACTGGCACGTCCTGTTCTGGGCGGCGGCCGGGATGGGCGTAGCAGGGGCGGTGCTGATCTTCCGGTTCGTTCCGGAATCACCGGTCCGCACTCCGGCGCCCTTCGACTTCGGTGGCGCCGCCGGACTGGCGACCGCCCTGCTGGCTCTGCTGATCGCGATTACTCAGGGTGCGCAGTGGGGGTGGACCAGCACCTCCATCCTGACCCTGTTCGCCGTCTCGATCGTGGTGTTCCTCGGCTGGGGCCGCTACGAGCTGCGGCGGCGTCATCCGCTGGTCGATCTGCGCGTCTCCGCGCGCCCGCGGGTGCTGTTCACCAATATCGCCTCGATCGCGGTCGGGTTCGCGCTCTACGGTATGTCGCTCACCTTCCCGCAGCTGCTGATGGCCCCGGCGGAAAGCGGGTACGGGCTGGGGCTTTCCATGGTCGCTGCCGGTCTCGCGCTGGCGCCCGGCGGTTTCGTCATGATGCTGCTCTCTCCGGTATCGGCCCGGATCTCGGCGCGTTTCAGTCCGAAACTGACCCTGGGCGCCGGTTCCGCGGTGATCGGTATCGGCTACCTGTGCGCGTCCGCGATGATGGACAGCGTCTGGCAGATCATGATCGCCTCGGTGCTGGTCACCGGCGGTGTGGGCCTGGCCTACGCGGCGATGCCCGCGCTGATCATGGGGGCGGTGCCGGTCACCGAGACCGCCGCCGCGAACGGGTTGAACGCGCTGATGCGCTCGGTCGGCACCTCCACCTCGGCCGCGGTGATGAGCGCGGTCCTGGCCAATATGACGATCACGCTGGGAGACCACCAGCTACCGTCGCGCGACGCATTCCATACGGCGTTCCTGATCTCGGTCACCGCCGCGATCGTGGCCATCGCACTCACCGCTGTGATCCCGATGCGGACGGAGCACGCCGACCGCTAGTTCCCGTAGCGGCCGCGCCGGATCCACTGGCCCGGCGATTCGATCGACGGGCATGCTGTTGCTGAAGGCCGGCCGCCCGATCGGGGCGTGACATCGGTGTCCGGGAGGGGACGATATGCGGAAACGAGCGGTAGTTCAGGTGCGCCGGCCGGGCATGTTCCGGTGGGCGGTCGTGATGGGGGCTGTGCTGGTCGCGGTCGGCGCGTGCGCACTGCCGGGTTCCGGGGACGGGCTGGTCGGGGAGCGGCTCACCGAGTTCCCCGCGATAGACCGGTCCGTGCTGACCCCCGCGCAGGTCGCGGTGGTCGCCGCCGCCGAAACCGAATTCGCCGATCCGGGTAGCGGTGCCGACTATTCCGAGGGCACCGACGAACCCTGGTGCGCGAATTTCGTGAGCTGGGTGCTGCGCGAGGCCGGGATGCCACTGGCCAACCCCAACTCCGGATCCTGGCGGATACCCGGGGTGTACACCCTGCAGGAGTACTACGAGAGCCGGGGCAGATTCGTCGCGTTCGATCCGGGATACCGGCCCACCACCGGTGATGTGATCCTGTACGGGCCGGGCAGCCGGTACGGGCAGCATACGAATATCGTGCTGGTCGCCGAGGGCGCGACCGTCACCACGATCGGCGGGAACGAGGGCGATATCGTGCGCATCGAACGCTGGGAACCCGCTTCCGTCCCCGATATCGATATCGTCGGATACGGCCGGTTGTAGCGCGGCGCCGACGACCCTGCGGACCCGGAACCCCGATCGCGTACCGTGATCTTCAGCGGTGGAGGTGAAGGTGTCACAGCGACTCATGGAACCGATCGAACTGGGCAATCCGGAATGGATCGACTACGCCGAATTCGGCAGGAGGTTCGTCACCCACGCGGTGACCGAATCACGAATCGAGGCTGCGGTCGCCGGGATCACCGGCCGCGAACTCGCCATCGGGCCGTTCAACCTGGGGCCCGCCGGTCTCGCCGGATTCCTGGCCCGCGGCCGGATCGGCCGCCCGGAAGTGGTGCACCGGGGCCCGCGGATCACCTACGGCGTCCGGATACCGGTATCGCTGGCGGCGAAGATCCTGCTCGGCGGTAAGCGTCTGGGCCTGGAAACCGTGGTCTCCATCGACCTCACCTTCCACGCCCACACCGCGGATCCGCTGCTGGTGGTGATCGATATCCCGCAGGTCCGCCGGACCGACGTCCAGGTCCTGCTGCGGTTGGCCGCCGCCGATTCGGTGGCCGAATGGATGCTCGACCCGATCGCGGGCCTGCTGCAGCGCGAGGTCGCCAACCGGGTGAACGCCATGCTGCGCGATCCCGGGGTGATGCGCAGCCGCATCTACGATATCGAGGCCATCATGGCCCGCGAACGGTCTCCGCATCGCACCCGCACCGAGTTCGACTGGATCGACTACGCCGAATTCGGCCGCCGCTTCTTCCCGCGCATCGTCACCCGGGAACGGGTCGGTGAATTCGCCACCCGCCTGGCCGGACGGCAGATCGAGATCGGGCCCCTGCGAACCGGTCCGCGGGCGGCGGCCGAGGTGACGGTCCGCGGTGCGGTCGCCGAACCGCGGATCAGCGACCGCCCGGCGGAAAACCCCGAGGCCGATTCGCCGGGCGACGCCGATATCGCGCTCGTGCGATTCGATCTGGTGGTGCCGGTCTCGCTGGATATCACCGTCAACGTCCTCAAGGACAACCACTACCGGGCCGAGGTGGAGATCCCGCTGGTTCTCACCGCCCACGCCGCCGACCCGCTGCTCATCGTGGTGGAGGTCGATCCCCCGCTGCGGGAGGACGTCCGGCTCGAATACGCGGCCCAGGGGGTACGGGCGGCCGCGCTGGGCGTGCTCGCCGGGATCAGGAAACAGATCGTCGCCCAGGTGGTGCGAGTGGTGCGCGCCGAACTCGCCGACCCGGCCGGCCGGACCGTGGACGTGGCCCAGCGCATCGACCGTTTGCTCTGACGCCCGGCGACGCTTCCGGGGGTCCGGTGCGGCCGCGTTCGCCCGGGATCCTGGACTCCGCGCGCCGACACGAGATCGGACACCTCCTGTGGTGGAATGACCTCACGCTGAAGGCTCCCGGCGCGCGGTTCGGATGGGGAAGGCGCGCCGGGCACGCTGCTGCCGTTCACGTGGGTGTGAAGGAGTCTGCGATGGTCTCATCTCTGTCCCGCCGGGCCCTGTTCGGATACGCCGCCGCCGCTGCCGCTGCCGGGGCGGCGGGTTCGGCGCTGGGGCGAGCCCGTGCCACGGCCGCGCCGCTGGGGACACTGCTCGACTATGCCGGGGGAGTGCCCTCGGCGGCCGCGATCCGGGACGCGGGTCATCTCGGTGTCATCCGGTATGTGTCCGACCGCCGGCCGGGTGCGGAGTGGATGACCGGGAAACCGCTGGGGGCAGGCGAAGTCGACGCGTTGCGGGCGGCCGGTCTGGCGATCGTGTCCTGCTACCAGTTCGGCAAGGGCCCCACCGCGGATTGGTGCGGCGGACTCGAAGCCGGCAAGCGGCATGCGGCCCGCGGTCTGGAACTGCACCGGGCGGCGGGCGGGCCGGAGAACCGGCCCATCTACGCCTCCATCGATGACAACCCCACCCCGATCGATTTCGCGACCATGATCCTGCCCTACCTGCACGGCTGGCATTCGGTGCTCGGCCGGGAGAACACCGGGGTCTACGCCAACGCGCCCACCATCGAATTGGCCCGGTTGGCGGGGGTGGGCGGCTGGTTCTGGCAGCACGACTGGGGTACCCCCGCGGCATTCGTGCATCCGGCCGCGCATCTGCACCAGTTCGAGATCGACGACCGCACGGTCGACGGGGTGGGCGTGGATGTGAACAATATCCTCGCCGCGAACTACGGCGCCTGGTGACCGGCACTCGCCGAGTGCCCGGGCAACAAGCCGGTCCGTGCCGTCAGGTCCGGGCCGGTTTCGGCCGGTTCGCCAGCACATACATGTAGATCAGTGGCACCACCGCACCGCACAGGAACAGCAGCAGTGTCCCCAGATCGCTGCGCAGCGGGATATCGCCGCCCGGTCCGCTGCTCGCGGCCACCAGGAAAGCCGCCAGCCAGGCCGCGATCGGCAGGAACAGCACCGACAACCGGGAGGTCACGGTGCCCGCCGCCCACACCAGCGCCAGGTTCACGGGCGCGGCCAGTATCGCGGTGACCGGTACCGCGACGCCGCCGATATACAGCGGCAGGTACAGCACCTCGACGATCAGCGCGATCACCGCGACCAGGACCAGAACGGCGATCAGCACCGAACCGAGCACGCGCTCCACCAGCGCTGTGGACCGCGTCGCGGGATCCGCGCCGATCTTGTCGTCGGTGGCGCTGGTCATCGGAACTCCCAGAGCTGCATACGGTCGAGTCTATTCGGCCCGGCGCCGCGGCCCGTCATCCCAGACCGGCGAACAGGTCGTCCTCCCGGCCGTCCGATCCGCGCGGGCCGATACGGCCGCGGGCCAGCACGAAATGCTCTTCGGGCAGGATCGGCTGCGCGACCATGTTGGTCAGCGCGAATTCCCGGCCGGAAGGCGACACGGTGAGCTGGGTGGCATGCGCGCGCAGCGCGGCCCGTTTCGCGTTGAGCTCGGCCGCGACATCGATGGTGGTGGTCACCGCGGCGCCGGGTACGCAGGCCAGCTCGTCGTCCACCGCGAGCCGCCAGCCCTGCGGCAGGGCACCGGGCAGCGCGTCCACGGTGCGCCGGGCCAGCGCCCGCAGGTGATCGTGCAGGATATCGGCGTCGGTCACGGTCCAGTAGAACTTGGGCGTGTCCCAGCCGCGCGCGGCGGCCGCGGTCACCGCGGCCGTGGTCACCTGGTGGGCGCGAATATGATCCGGATGCCCGTACCCGCCGTCGGGGTCGTAGGTCACCACCACGCGGGGGCGCCGGGCCAGGATCGTCTCGGTGAGTTCCGCGACGGCGGCGTCACCGGAGTTCACGAAGGCACGCGGATGCCGCGCCGCGGCGGTGCCGGCCATTCCGGAGTCGCGCCAGCGGCCGGCGCCGCCCAGGAAGCAGGGCGATCCGGCGTCGAGTTCGGCCAGTGCCCGGGTGAGTTCGGCGATCCGGTAGCCACCGAGCTGATCGGCGCGGTCGGCGGTCAGGCCGGCCCACCGGTCGCCGACGACTTCACCTTCCTCACCGAGGGTGCAGGTCACCACCGTCACCGGTACCCCGCGGCGCCGATAGTGGGCGATGGTGCCCCCGGTGGTGATGGTTTCGTCGTCGGGATGGGCGTGCACCAGCAGCAGTCCACCGGTGCCGGCGGCGGCGGTCACGGTAGCCGCCGCCACATGGCCGCATCGCCGAATATCCCGGCCTGGATCGCACCGCTCAGCGAGGCGCCGTCCACCGACGGACCGGCGGCGGCGACCACGTTGTCCTGCACGATCGGCAGCACCGTCGATTCGCCCCACAGCCGCGGCTCCGCCTCGCCCAGGGTCCGGGGTACCTCCACCCCGTGCAGCGCACCGTCGATCGCCGGCTGGAAATCCGGTGCGCAGACACCGGACAGATTGCTCGGCGCCTGCCGGGCCGCCTCCACGGCCGCCGGTACCTCGGTTTCCTCGCCGTCGTCGGTCGTGGTCCGGGTGGGCGCCACGGGCGGGCAGCCGTACCGGGACGCCAGTGCCGTCGCCGGATCGCCGCCGGTGGCCTCCCAGCCGACAACGGCGTCGACGCCACCTTCCACGAGCTCTTTCCCGTAGAGCTCGTCGGCGGGCAGCGGGCGTACCGTGGCGTCGATCCCGGCGCTGCGCAACTGGTCGGCTGCCGTGTTGGCCACCGCCAGACCGGTGTCGTCGCCGGTCACCGCACCGATCCGGAGTGCCAGCGGTTCCCCGTTGCGGGCCAGTGAACGCGGTCGCGGAGCGGGTGAGGTCGCCGAGACCGGCGGCGGCTCGGGGGCCCGGCCGAATCCGGCGGTGGCCAGCAGGTCGAACGCCTGCTCGGTGGAGAGCCGCGGCGGTTCGGTCGGGGCGTAGCCGGGGTCGGAGGGGGAGAGTACCTGGGCGCGGACCGGTTCCACCCAGTTCCCGGTCTGCGCGCCGACCGTGGCGAGCAGCGCCGGATCGAGCAGCGCGAGCACCGCCGTGCGCACCCGGTGATCGCTGAGCACGCCGTCGCGGCCGTTCAACGAGAGCCGTAACTGCCGCGACTGCGGCATGATCGCGGTCCGTACCGAGGGGATGGCCGCCAGCTGGGCCCGGGTGGCGACGCCGCCGTGGACCAGCGCCATCTGGGTATCGCCGGTGCGCAGCGAATCCGCGAGCTGGGAGGGGGTCCCGCCGCGGCGCAACAGGATCTGGTCCGGCCGGGCCGGGGTGCCCCAGAACCGGTCGTTGCGTTCCAGCAGGATCTCGTCGCGGCCGGGGTCGGCGGATTCGATGGTGAAATTGCCGCCCGAAACCGGGATCTGCTCCACCAGGGTCCGCTGGAAACCGCCCGGGGAGTCCTTCATCAGATGTGAGGGCAGCAGATTCGCGAACAGTTGCGGCCACGCGGGGTAGGGCTCGTTCATGACCACGGTGACCGTTTTGCCGCCGTAGGACGAACGCACCTCGGAGATCAGCCGATAGCCGGCCGGGTCGATGACACCGGGCTGGGTGATCATCTGCTGCCACAGGTACCAGAAGTCCTCGGCCGCGATCGGCGCCCCATCGGACCAGTTGGCCTGGTCCTTCAGTTTGTAGGTGAGAGTGAACGGTGCCTGCGCGGTGACGGTCGCCGATTCGATCAGGTCGTTGTCGGGCACCCACAGGGTGGCGCCGGGTGCCGCCGGATCGGGGGTCGGGCGGAACGGGCTCGGCAGCACCATCGCGGCCACCGCCGCCGTCGCCGGGGACTGGTTGGACCGCAGATGCGGGTTGAACCCGATCCCGATGTCGTCGATGGCGACCACGACCGTGTTCTTGGTCGGCTGTGCCGGTTCGGTCTTCGGACTGTCCGTACTGGCAATGGGCGGCGGCGGGTCGGCGGTGCATCCGGCCATTACCGGAACGAGCACCGCCACGAGCACAAGCAGCCCGCGCCGCACCGCGCGCCTCCCCGAAATCACCTTCGGCACTCTACCCAAACCCGTGCCGCCCCGTCCGGCGGCGAAACCGCTTACAGCGCGGCCCGGTCGCGCGCCTTGCGGCGCGACAGTTCCCGGGCCCGTTCGGTGGCACCCAGGGTGACCTTGCGCACCCGCACGAACTCCGGCGTCACCTCGACGCATTCGTCCGCCGCGCAGAATTCCATGGCCATTTCCAGGTCCAGCTGCAGCGGTTTGGCGAGCGTCTCCATCACATCGGCGGTGGAGGACCGCATATTGGTGAGCTTCTTCTCTTTGGTCACGTTGATATCGAGATCCTCGGCGCGCGGGTTGATCCCGACGACCATGCCCTCGTAGGTCTCCGCGCCCGGCTCGACGAAGAACTGACCGCGATCGGAGAGCTGGATCATGGCGAACGGGGTCACGCTGCCGGACCGGTCGGACACCAGCGAGCCGGTGTGCCGGGCCCGGATCTCCCCGGCCCACGGCGCGTATCCGTGCGAGACGGCGTTGGCGATACCGGTGCCGCGGGTCTCGGTCAGGAAATCGGTGCGGAACCCGATCAGTCCGCGCGAGGGCACGATGAACTCCATCCGCACCCAGCCGGCGGCGTGGTTGTTCATCTGCACCATCTTGCCCTTGCGGGCGGCCAGCAGCTGCGTGATGGCGCCCAGGTACTCGTCCGGGCAGTCGATGGTGAGCTCCTCGTAGGGCTCGTGCACCTTGCCGTCGACCTGCCGGGTCACCACCTGCGGTTTGCCGACGGTCAGTTCGAAACCTTCGCGGCGCATCTGCTCGACCAGGATCGCCAGCGCGAGTTCGCCGCGGCCCTGCACCTCCCAGGCGTCCGGGCGGCCGATATCGAGCACCCGCAGCGAGACGTTGCCGACCAGCTCTTGGTCGAGGCGCGATTTCACCATGCGGGCGGTGAGCTTGTGGCCCTGCACCCGGCCGACCAGCGGCGAGGTGTTGGTGCCGATGACCACCGAGATGGCCGGTTCGTCCACGGTGATGCGGGGCAGCGCGACCGCGTTCTCCGGATCGGCGAGCGTATCGCCGATCATGATGTCGGTGATACCCGCGACCGCGACGATATCGCCGGCCACCGCGACCTCACCCGGCTGCCGTTCCACCCCGATGGTCTGCAGCAGCTCGGTGATCTTGACGTTCTTGACCCCGTCCGCGTGCATCCACGCGACGTTCTGGCCCTTACGCAGTTCGCCGTTGTGGATTCGCACCAGCGCCAGCCGGCCCAGGAAGGCCGAGGCGTCGAGGTTGGTGACATGGGCCTGCAGCGGCGCGGTCACATCGCCCTTGGGGGCGGGGATGTTCTCGAACAGCACGTCGAACAGCGCGTCCAGGTTCTCCGCGTTCGGCACCTCGCCGTTCTGCGGCTGCTCCTTGGATGCCTTACCCGCGCGGCCGGAGGCGTAGAGGACGGGCAGATCCAGGGCCAGTTCGGCGGCTTCGGCGGCGTCGTCGTCGAGGTCGGAGGCCAGGTCCAGCAGCAGATCGTGGCTTTCCTCGACGACCTCGGCGATACGCGCGTCGGGGCGGTCGGTCTTGTTGACCACCAGGATCACCGGCAGACAGGCCGCCAGCGCCTTGCGCAGGACGAACCGGGTCTGCGGCAGCGGGCCCTCGGAGGCGTCGACCAGCAGCACCACACCGTCGACCATGGACAGGCCGCGTTCGACCTCGCCGCCGAAATCGGCGTGGCCGGGGGTGTCGATGACATTGATGACGGTGACGGTGCCGTCGGGGTGGTGCCGGTGTACGGCGGTGTTCTTGGCGAGAATGGTGATGCCCTTCTCGCGTTCCAGATCGCCGGAATCCATCACTCGGTCGACCGGTTCGGCGCGCTCGGCGAAAGCGCCGGACTGCCGCAGCATGGCGTCGACGAGCGTCGTCTTACCGTGGTCGACGTGGGCCACGATGGCTACGTTGCGAAAATCGCGTGTAGACGACACGCCGGTTCCTCCTGCTGTTAACTGTTGCTTGCGGCCGGACCCTGCGACAGGGAGATTCGAAACTCACCGGGCATCTGGGCCGGTTACACCCTACCGGGAAGCCGGTGGCCTGCTGGCGGCGCCCGGAGGTAAGGGTATGCTAACCCGCATGGGCAAGGTCAAGGCGAGCGAGGTTTCGAGCCTCAAGCCGAAGAAGAAGTGCTGTCGTAAGAAGACGCGCTGCGTGAAATGCCCTGTCGTCATTATGCGGATGAAGCGCCTGGAAGCCACGGGCGCGAGCGGCAAGGAACTGAAGAAGGGCCTGAAGAAGGCCCGCGCCGCCTGAATCGTGCGCGGCCGTTGTTAGCCGCCGCGGTTCGGGGTACCACGGCGATATGACCACACCACTGTTGTCCGATACGGAAATCTCGGAAGCGCTCGAATCCCTGCCCGGGTGGACTCGCGCGGGTGATGTCATCAGCCGGACCGTCGAAGCGGAATCGTTCCCCGCCGGGATCGAACTGGTCCGGCGGGTCGCCGAGGTGGCCGAGGCCGCGAACCATCATCCCGATATCGATATCCGCTGGCGAAAGGTCACGTTCGCGCTGTCCACCCACTCCGAGGGTGGTCTCACGGCACAGGACGTATCGCTGGCCCGGGAGATAGATCGGCTGGCGGGCTGACCCGGGCCGCGGTCCGGCGGCCCGCCCAGATGGTCCACCCGTAGAGGGCGAGTACGCCGATCGTGTCGACCGCCCCCAGCCAGGACCAGACTCCCCAGCGGGAGATGGTCCAGATCGAATCCTGCAGGAACGACAGCACCCAAGGGGCGCCGATCAGCGTGGTCAACAGCCAATAGCCGGCCAGGATCCGCGCCCCCGGCACGTCCCGGAACGGGCCGTAGAGCAGCCACAGCACCGCCGGTAACAGCCAGCCCCAATGGTGGGACCAGGAGATCGGCGAGACCATCAGGCCGAAGAGTTGCACGATCAGCGCCGTACCCAGCAGATCGTCGCGACGCAGGGAGCGCCAGGCGAACCAGCCCAGCGTGGCGATCACCAGTACACCCGCGATCCACCACGGACCGGTGCCGACATCGCTGCCCAGCAGCCGGCTCAGCGCACCCCGCAGCGACTGGTTCCATACCGAGCCCACCGGCCCGATGCGATCGGCGTCGCCGAGCAGGGTGCCGAAATAACGACGGGTCTCCGCCGGATTGATCAGGAAACTGGCGCCCACCGTCAGCCCGAAGACCGCGGCCGACCACGCCACGGCCGCCCAGCGCCGCCGCGCGACGAAGTAGAGGCCGCTGATCGCCGGGGTGAGTTTGATGCCGGCGACCACCCCCACCAGCGCGCCCGACAGCCACCACCGGGTGCTGCGGATCGCGATCATCACGCCGAGCATGAGGAAGACGTTGACCTGCCCGTAGTCGATGGTGGTGCGCACCGGCTCGAACCACAGTCCCACCGCGGTCCACCCCACCATCGCGGTACGCCGGCCCGGATCACGCAGCGCCTCGGGACCCAGCAGCAGTTCGAAGCAGATCCGCACCACCCAGTACAGGGCCGCGACGATCGCGAACAGCCACAGCACCGCGACCACCGTGAACGGCAGGAAGTGCAGCGGGTAGAACACCACCGCCGCGAACGGCGGATAGGTGAAGGGCAGCGGGAAATCCGGAGTCTTCTCGGCGTAGGTGAAGTCGTAGAGGTGGTCGGTGAGCAGTGCCGCCGACCCGTCGACGTAGACGTGCAGGTCGACCAGGTTCATCCCGTTCGGGGTGAGCAGCATCCACAGCAGGCGCACCAGCACGCTGATCCCGAGCACGGCCAGGGCCGCGCGAAACGGTACGAACCCCCGAATATCGGTCCGGGCGCTGGGCAGATTCAATCCAGGAGCTTTCGACTAGTTCCGCTCCGGCGGCCGGGCCCGGTGCGGTTGCGCGCGTCGGCAGGAGTTTCCGGCTCGGACTACATTAACCCGACCCGTTCCGGGTCCCGCGCGAGCCTCGGCCGCGGCGCGGAATGCGGCTCCGGGGCGCCCTCCGGTGCATCCGGTAACCATTCGGCCGTAGGTCCGGTAACCATTGAGCAACCTATCGCGACACCCGGCTGTTGCCGCCACAGTTTTCACACCCGTCACTACACTTACACCTACTGCTCGGTAGCACAGCGAAACGGGGCTCGCAATCCCGACCCCGGTGCTGTACAACGCGCGGCAGTGTCCTTAGAGTGACCCCGAAACGACGGCTTTTCAGCGTCGCCCAGATGTACCCGAGGTAAGGACGGCTAGACCAGTGCTTCGCACCCGAGGATCGCGGATCGCATTGTCCGCGCTCGCCTTCGCGGCGAGCGCCTCCCTCGTGGCGCCCGCGACAGCCGTCGCGGATCCGGCCACGGAGGCATCGGTGAGCAGCGTCCCGATGGTCCCCGAAGGGGTCCCCACCGACGTTCTCGCCGCCCTGGCCCCGGCCATCGTCAACGCGCCGGCCCCCGCCGCGCAGGATATCGCCGCCCCGGGTAGCCCCCAGGCGGCCATCCTGGCGCAGGCCCGCGCGCTTCTGGACACGGTGAATCTGCCGCCGCAGATCGAAGCGACCCTGGAACGGGTCATCACCTTCCTGGACGGCAGTGGTGGTGGCGGCCCCGACATTCCGGAATCCGGCCCGGCGATCGCCCAGTTCCTGTACCCGACAATCGGTAAGGGCTGCATTGCCCCGTCCGGTGATTCGATCGGCACCGCGCTGGCCGTTCCCGGCCCCGCGCAACTGCCGCCGCCGGGCCCGGCCGCCGGGCAGACCGGTTTCGTCTTCACCGCACTGGGCACCGAGCGACCGACGGCCGAGCAGACGCAACCGCTGATGGTGCAGTGGCGCAACCTCGACACCGGCGCCTCGGGCTCCCAGCCGCTGACCGACGCGGCCAAGATCAACCCGGACGGCCCGGCCACCCTCTCGGCGATCGCCGAGACCGGGGCCGGCCGGATCGTCGCGGTGATCGGCGGCGGGCTCACCACCCAGGCCACCGAAACCGAGGTCCGCAGCTGCACCTTCGCGCCGACCATCGGATTCTTCACCGTCGGATAAATAGAGCACCGGTTGAGCCCGGACCGGAGCCATATGGCTCCGCTCCGGGCTCGTATCCGGCCGCATTCGACGTGCGATTGTGGTAGACCGGGGCCATGGTGACTGTCGATACCTCGAATGGGTCCCGTAAGAGCCGAGGCTCCTCGCGCTCGATTCTTTCTATCCGGTCCGAGGGATCGATTTTGTCGATCGGGTCGGCGTATTCGATCCTGTCCGTCGGCAGTGTCGGTTCCTTCTTGTCGATCGGCTCGATCGGTTCCTTCGGCTCGATCATTTCCAGCGGATCCTTCGCCAGCCTCGGTTCGGCGTTATCGGGGCTGTCCAGGTGGTCACTGCTGTCATGGCGGGGCGACCACTCCAGTCCGGACCAGCGCCCGGATCTCCGCGTGGTGGCCGACGAACCGGAGCTCAGGGTGGCCGCCACCCGGCACAGTCAGACCTGATCCGGCGAGCCCGGACTCACGACGCGGCGGTTTCGGGATCGCGTAACGGCCCGCGCAGCCCGGGCGTGACGGCCTCCAGCACCGGCCGGGCCCGGTCGAGGGGGAGGTCCTCGAGCACGTACACCTTCTTACCCGCGGCGGTCACCGCACCCAGGGTCACCAGGCCGGAACGGCGCTGCCAGAGGGTCTGTCGTACGGACCAGCCGATTATGCCGGGCGCCTCGAGGCAGGACCGGGCCCGGTCCAGGGAGCCGGAGCGCACGATCAACCAGGTGGGGGAGCCGGTGGTCGCGGGGAGGATCGCATGGCCGAGGCCGCGGTAACGGTCCTCGGCCAGTAGCGCACCCACCGGCACCAGGCAGACCGGTAGCAACCACCACCACGCCGAGAACTCCCAGCCGGCCGCGGTGGCGAGCAGCAGCGCGGCCGCGAGCAGCGGGCCGGGCCAGCCGGCCCGGATATGGCGGCGCCGCCGCGCCGCCGGACCGTGCGGGATCAGCGGGATCTCGGCCAGTGTCGTCAGGTGCGCGAGCCGGTCGCCGGACGCGGGGGGCCCGTCGTGCCGGTGTGGGCTCAGCAGATGGGCCAGCGTGTGTTCCACGGCTTCACGCGGTGCCTGCGGGAGGATCTTCTGCCGGGGGTTCTCACCGGTCATGATCGCCTCCAGCTGTGCGGCGCGCGCCGCGCGCAACAGCAGGGGTTCCCGGATGGTCGCACCGCGCAGGCGCGCGGTGTCCAGCGTGATCTGGCGCAGCGTGAACAGGCCGCGGCGGATCTGCAGGGTGCTCCCGTAATCGATGACCCGCAGGCCGTAATAGGTGATCAGATAGTGGGCGCAGGCCGCCGCGCTGACCAGGACCACCAGCGCGGCCAGCGCGAGGAGCACGGCGATCAGCAGTGCCGCGACACCGAAATCCCGGAAACTGCGCACGGTTTCGCGGGTGATCTCGACCTCGGCCGCGCCGTAGCCGAATTGTGCGGCCAGGCCGAGCGCCGAGGCCGCCAGCGCGAACCCGGTCAGCGATAGTGGCGCGTAGCGGACCCAGCGCGACTGCCAGTGCCCGATCTCCCGGCCGCCCCGCGGTTCGAGGGTTTTCGGCGCCGATGCCGGGGCGGCCGGATCGGGTGCGGCCGAACCGGGTTCATCGGCGGCGTGATGAGGTTCGCGGGTGTGCGCCAGCAGCTGGGTGCGCAGCGGCCGCACCTGGTCGGCGGCCAGCGCGTCCAGGGTGAACTTGTCCTCGGATCCGGCTTCCTGGCCGGTGCCGATGACCACGGCGGCCAATCCCAGGATCCGGTGCAGCGGATCGGCCTCGATATCGACCGACCGGATTCGCGCGCGCGGCACCGACAGCCGTTTCCGCCGCAGGACTCCTGTGCGCAGTTCCACATGGGTGGGACCGATCCGGTAGGTCGTGGTGAACCAGATCGCGAGCCCGTAGGGGATCACGACCACCAGGCCCAGCAGCGCGTACAGCGGGTTTCCGGAACTGACCCCGAGGATCGCGGCGCCGATCACCGCGGGCAGGAATTTCACGATCTCCTGGACCGGATGCACCAGCAGCATCCGGCGGTCCAGCCGTAGCCAGGGGTCGGGCGCATCGGCGCCCGGGGTTCGGGGCTCCGGCCCCGGGGCCGCTCCCGGTTCCGGGGGCCCGGTCATGTCGCGTCACCGCGGTGCCGCGCGGCGACCTCGGTCAGGCGTGCCACCGTGCGGTCGGCCACCGATCCGTCGAGCAATTCGATACGGACCGCGCCCGCTGAGGACGCAGTGGTCACCGTGATCGTGGAGAGCCCGAACAGCCGTTCCAGCGGGCCGCGTTCGGTATCCACGGTCTGCACTCGCGAGATCGGCGCGACCCGGCTCTCCTGGGTCAGCCAGCCGACCCGGCTGTACACGGCCTCCTCGGTGACCTCCCAGCGGTGCACCCGGTACCGCCACCGCGGTACCGCGATCGTGGCGGCCACCGCGACCGGAACCGCGATCAGCAGGGCCGCGATCTGCCACGGCCGCCGACCGTCGTCGAGGGCGAACCACCCGAGCAGTACGGCGAGAACGAACAGCCATCCCAGGGCAGTCTGCACAGTCCAGAAGGTTTTCGCGCGTGGACTCGGCCGCCACGACGGCTCGGTCAGAAGATCGGGTGACCGCGGCAGGCTGTCCGGCGTCATATATTCATCGTCGCACGGTGTCGGGTCGGCCGGTCCGGCCGAGAACGGCGCTCCGGCCTCTCAGGAACGGCCGGAACCGCCGGACCCGATTGTCCCCGCAGCTGTGACCTGCACGGAATAGCCCGAACTACACCACGGTTGTGAACGCTCAACGACCTGGGAGGAGACAGTTCCGGATGTGTGCCGCATGATCGAGGGCGTGACCGAGCTAGGAAAACCGAGCGTCCCGACCCCCGTGCCGACCCCGTCCGCCATGCGCCGGGCGCTGCGCCGGGCACGTGACGGGGTCACCCTGAATGCCGACGAAGCCACGGTCCTGCTGCATGCCCGCGGCGACGATCTGGCCGACCTGTCCCGCAGCGCGGCCCGGGTTCGCGACGCCGGGCTCGCCTCGGCCGGCCGCCCGGCCACCATCACCTATTCGCGCAATGTGTTCATCCCGCTGACCCACCTGTGCCGCGACACCTGCCACTACTGCACGTTCGTCACCGTGCCGGGCAAACTGCGCGCCCAGGGCCGCGGCATGTTCCTGGAACCGGACGAGGTTCTCGATATCGCCCGCCGCGGCGCCGAACTGGGCTGTAAGGAGGCGTTGTTCACCCTGGGTGACCGCCCGGAGGCGCGCTGGCCGGAGGCCGCGCAGTGGCTCGACGAGCGCGGTTACGACTCCACCCTGGACTACCTGCGCGCGGTATCCATCCTGGTGCTCGAGGAGACCGGGCTGCTGCCGCATCTGAACCCCGGGGTGATGTCGTGGGAGGAGATCTCCCGTCTCAAGCCGGTGGCCCAGTCGATGGGCATGATGCTGGAAACCACCTCGACCAGGCTGTTCACCGAAAAGGGCAACTGCCACTACGGCAGTCCCGACAAGGATCCCGCGGTCCGGTTGCGCGCCATCACCGACGCGGGGCGGCTGTCCGTGCCCTACACCACCGGAATTCTGGTCGGTATCGGCGAGACGATCGCCGAGCGGGCCGACACGATTCTGGCGATCCGCAAACAGCACAAGGCGTTCGGGCATATCCAGGAAGTGATCGTGCAGAACTTCCGGGCCAAGGACGACACCGCGATGCGGCACGCGCCCGACGCCGACCTGACCGAATTCCTCGCGACCATCGCGGTGACCCGGCTGCTGCTCGGACCGGACGTCTCGGTGCAGGCGCCGCCGAACCTGGTATCGGGCGAGGAGTGCCGGGCCCTGCTGGAGGCCGGGATCGATGATTGGGGCGGCGTTTCGCCGGTCACCCCCGACCATGTCAACCCCGAACGGCCCTGGCCCAACCTCGATGCGCTCGCCGAACTCACCGCCGCGGCCGGGTTCGAGCTGGTGGAACGCACCTCGGCGCATCCGAAATATGTGCGGGCCGGCAGCCCGTGGATCGACCCGCGGATCGGCGCGCACGTCGCCGCCCTCACCGATCCGGAGACCGGATTGGCCGACAGTGAGGCGCGGCCGGTGGGTCTGCCCTGGCAGGAACCGGACGAGACCTGGGAGTCGGCCGGCCGGACCGATCTGAACACGGCGATCGACACCGCCGGCCGCAATACCGATACCCGCAGCGATATCGATAACGCGTTCGGCGACTGGGACACCATCCGGGAGCAGGTCCGGGACCTGGCGGCCGCCCCGCGACTCGACGCCGATGTGCTGGCAGCCCTGCGCGCCGCCGAGAAGGACCCGGCCGGGCTCACCGACGCCCAGTATCTGGCGCTGGCCACCGCCGACGGTGCCGACCTGGAGGCCGTGGCCGGACTGGCCGACCAGTTGCGTCGCGATGTCAACGGTGACGATGTCACCTACGTGGTGAACCGCAATATCAACTTCACCAATATCTGCTACACCGGCTGCCGCTTCTGCGCTTTCGCCCAGCGCAAGGGCGACGCCGACGCGTTCACACTCAGCACCGACGAGGTCGCCGACCGGGCCTGGGAAGCCTATGTGGACGGTGCGACCGAGGTCTGCATGCAGGGCGGTATCGATCCCGATCTGCCGGTCACCGGATATGCCGATCTGGTGCGCGCGGTGAAGGCCCGGGTGCCCGCCATGCATGTGCACGCCTTCAGCCCGATGGAGATCGTCAACGGCGCCTCCCGCGGCGGCGAGAGTGTGCGGGACTGGCTGACCGCGTTGAAGGAAGCCGGTCTCGGCACCATTCCCGGAACGGCCGCGGAAATCCTCGATGACGAGGTCCGCTGGGTGCTCACCAAGGGCAAACTGCCGGCCTCGGCCTGGATCGATGTGGTCACCACGGCGCATCAGGTGGGGATCCGGTCCAGTTCGACGATGATGTACGGCCACGTCGACAACCCGAGCCACTGGGTCGGGCATCTGCGGGTGCTGCGCGGCATCCAGGACGAAACCGGTGGTTTCACCGAATTCGTGCTGCTGCCGTTCGTGCATCAGAGTGCCCCGCTGTATCTGGCGGGCGCCTCCCGCCCCGGCCCCACCAACCGCGACAACCGCGCCGCCCACGCTCTGTCGCGGATCATGCTGCACGGCCGTATCGACAATATCCAGACCAGCTGGGTGAAGCTCGGCACCACCGGCACCCAGGTGATGCTGCGCAGCGGCGCCAACGACCTCGGCGGCACCCTCATGGAGGAGACCATCTCCCGGATGGCGGGCTCCCAGCACGGCTCGGCGAAAACGGTGGCCGAACTCACAGAAATAGCGGAAGGCATAGGACGCCCCGTCCGCGAACGCACCACCACCTACGGAGTCCCCGCAGGTCGCGGCCCGGTTCCGGGCCTGGAACTGGTGTAAAGGGCAAGAGGTCGAGCGGCCGCACCGCGGCATGCGGTCCCCAAGAACAGGCCGCTCGACCACGTGGTTCTCGCCGATCGCTTGCCCGCGACCCGGGCCTCCCACGCCTCATACGTGAAGCACGAAGGCCCGACTCGCCGAAAACTCAACAGAATTTGTACCCGCCCGCCTGAGCCGGCTCCGCGATCATGGAAGTGCGCACAGGCCACAACCTATGGACCGGCAACCGCACACTGCGTGCCGCGCGGTCGCAACGCGACAACCCGGCAACGCTCCGAGCAGGCCCGATCTACAGTACGGGCCACCCCCTCGGCGCCGAGTTCAGCGAGGCCCTGAAAGGGTTCGGCCCGCGTCTGCTGTCAGCCCTCGAAGCGAGGCGGCGCAGCCGCGAGTCTCGAGGGCTGACAGC
>NZ_JBEZYU010000027.1:0-72502 GCF_040638875.1 Nocardia sp. NPDC024068
CTCCCCTCGATGGGATTTCGTCGGTATTCGACAACGGCTTTGGCGGCCTCTTACCCGAGGAACCCGCATTGCAATGCTCGGCGGCCTTGTTGGCGTCGAGACTCGTGGCTTCGCCACATGCGCTTCGAGGTCCGACAGCCGACGCGGGCCGAAACCTTTCTGGGCCTCGCTGGACTCGGCACCGATATCGGACGGTCGGGTTGAAGTTGCGGCGCGGTGGGGTGGTGGGGGGTGGTGGGTACAGATGCGGCGCGGTGGGGTGGGGTGGTGGGTACCGGTGCGGCGCGGGGGTGGTCGGAGGTGGGGGCGAGGCCGAGGGGGATGAGCTGGTCGGCCGTGTGTGGTGGGCCGCGGAATATCGAAGGGGCGATTGCGGGTCAAGAGCCCGCGGCGACTACCGGTTGGCGGAGGATGGTGCGGAGTTTGCCGGGGGCGACCTTGCGGGCATCACTGAGGTAGATCTCGTGGTGGCGGCCGGTCATACGCAGTCCGTTGTCGGGGATGAACTTCCGGTGCAGCCGTTCCAGTACGGCGGTCTCGTCGTCGTAGGAGCCGATATGCAGGGTCTGCGCGCAGCGGCCCTCGGACAGGGGCTCCAAGCGGACATCGTGCAGGCGCGCGGGGGCGCCTTTGTCGGCAATCCGGGTCACCGCCCGGTTGAACAGTTCGTCGCCGATCCAGTCCGGGACCATGATCATCAGGGTCCAGTCCCACCGGGACTTGTCGCGGGCGGCGGTGAAGGAGTCCATATCGTCGGCCCACCACAGGCCCTCCAGCGGCATGACCACGTAGTCGCGGCCGAGTTCGCGTTTACTGGCGAATTTGAGCCGGTAGGCCAGCGGGTACAGCGCCTCGGTCGCGTGCGCGAACGCCGGATCGGTATTGGGGTCGCCGTGCCCGTCGATCATGAGGTACCGCAGATCGGGCACCTCCACGACCTCGAACCGGCCCCGGGGCGCCCGGTAGGCCGCGATCTCCTTCTTGAAGTCGACCTTGCCGGGCGCGGGGTCCGCCGTCACGCTCCGCAGGCGGCGAGGACCAGTTCGCGGACCCGGGCCGCGTCGGCCTGGCCGCGGGTGGCCTTCATGACGTCGCCGACGATCTTGCCGGCGGCCTGCACCTTGCCGGACCGGATCTTGTCGGCGATATCGGGGTTGGCAGCCAGTGCCTTGTCGACCTCGGACTGCAGCGCGCTGTCGTCGCTGACCATGCCCAGACCCTTGCTCTCCACGACGGCGGCCGGATCGCCCTCCCCGTCGAGCACCAGGTCCACGACCTGTTTGGCGACCTTGTTGTTCACCGTCTTGGCCTCGACCAGGCCGATCACCTCGGCGACCTGGCCCGGAGTGATCGGCAGTTCCTCGAGGGTGACGCCGCGTTCGTTGGCCTTCTCGGTCAGGTAGGCGACCCACCAGGAGCGCGCCTCCTTGGCGGGCGCCCCGGCATCGACGGTGGCGATGATGAGATCCAGCGCGCCCGCGTTCACCAGATCGCGCATGACCTCGTCGGAGACACCCCACTCCGACTGGATGCGCGCGCGGCGCAGCCACGGGTATTCCGGAATGGTGCCGCGCAGGCTGTCCACCCAGCCGGTATCGGGCGCGACCGGCTCGAGATCGGGTTCCGGGAAGTAGCGGTAGTCCTCGGCGGTCTCCTTGCGGCGACCCGGGGACGTGGAACCCTCGGCCTCGAGGAAATGCCGTGTCTCCTGGATGATTTCGCCGCCGGTCGCGAGAATCGCCGCCTGCCGGCGCATCTCGAACCGGACCGCGACCTCGACGCTCTTGAGGGAGTTGACGTTCTTGGTCTCGGTGCGGGTGCCGAACACCTCGGCACCGACCGGCATCAACGAGACGTTGGCATCGCAGCGCAGCGAACCGTGCTCCATCCGGACATCGGAGACCTCGAGGGATTTCAGCAGATCACGCAGGGCGGTGACATAGGCGCGCGCCACCTCGGGCGCCCGGTCCCCGGCCCCGGTGATGGGTTTGGTGACGATCTCGATGAGCGGCACCCCGGCCCGGTTGTAGTCGAGCAGGGAGTGGCTGGCACCGTGGATACGTCCGGTGCTGCCGCCGACGTGCAGGGACTTACCGGTGTCCTCCTCCATATGCGCGCGCTCGATCTGCACCCGGAACGTGGTGCCGTCGTCGAGGGGTACGTCGAGATAGCCCTCGGTCGCGATCGGCTCGTCGTACTGGCTGATCTGATAGTTCTTCGGCTGATCCGGGTAGAAGTAGTTCTTGCGCGCGAACCGGCCCCACGGCGTGATGGAACAGTTGAGCGCCAGCCCGATCCGCACCGCCGACTCCACGGCCTTCTGATTCACCACCGGCAGCGACCCGGGCAGACCAAGGCAGACCGGGCAGACCTGGGTGTTGGGCTCGGCACCGAAGGCCGTGGGGCAACCGCAGAACATCTTGGTCGCGGTGTTCAGCTCGACATGGACCTCCATGCCCAGCACCGGCTCGTACCGGGTCACGACGTCGGCGTAATCCATGAGTTCGACGGTGGGTGCGCTCATGGCCCACAGTCTAAGCGCGCGCGTACCGCCGGGCGGTGGGCGGTCAGCCCGCCGGAACCCGCTCGCCCAGCCAGCCGGTGACGGTATCGAGGACCAGCGGGTCGACGGTGGTCTCGATGGATTCGTATTCGGTGGGCAGGCCGGTGTAGGCGGGCTGCATCAGATGGTTGAGACCCTCGAAGACGGAGACGGTGGTATCCGGGTTCGCGGCCAGCGACCGCCGCATCGGCGCCTCGTTCTGCGCGGGGGTGACCTGGACGTCCCGGGAACCGAAGAACGCCAACACC
The DNA here is from genome assembly GCF_040638875.1 of Nocardia sp. NPDC024068. Classification (NCBI taxonomy): domain Bacteria; kingdom Bacillati; phylum Actinomycetota; class Actinomycetes; order Mycobacteriales; family Nocardiaceae; genus Nocardia; species Nocardia sp. NPDC024068. The sequence goes on from NZ_JBEZYU010000027.1 coordinate 2,812, forward strand.
GGTACCCGCAGCGCGGTGAGGGCGGGCGTCGGGTCGTGGGCGGCCAGCGCCGCCATATACGGGGTGTTCTCGCTGTTCAGCGGTTCGGCGACGGCACGCAGGTCCGGCGGCAGCGTCCGGTTGTAGGTCTCCGACAGCCGGGCCGCGCGGGTGAGCGCACCGGCGCGCAGCGCCGCGGTCCAGTCGAGGAGGAACGCCCGGTGCGCGTCCACCTGGTCCGGGGTGGCGCCCGCCTCGGTGAACGCGCGACGGCCCTGTTCGAGAACGATATCGGTACCGGGTACGGCCGGCGCGGCCATGAGGATCACGAACGCGACCCCGGCCTCGGGGCGGGCCGCCACCACGGGCGCCAGATATCCGCCCTCGCTGTGCCCGAGCAGCCCGATCCGGTCCGGGTCGATATCGGGACGACCGCGCAGGTAGTCCATACCGGCCACGACGTCAGCGGTCAGGTCGGCGTAATCGGATTGGTTCAGGTTGCCGCCCGTCGCGCCGACACCGCGATCGTCGGTGCGCAGTACCGCGTACCCGGCCCGGGTGAGGGTGTCGGCGAGCACCAGGAACGGCCGGTGTCCGGCGATCTCCTCGTCGCGGTCCTGCGGGCCGCTGCCGGAGATGAGGACCACCGCGGGAAAGGGCCCGTCCCCGGCGGGGTGAGTGAGTGTACCCGCCACCGTGATCGGACCGCTCGGATACGAAACATCTTCGGATACATAGGGATACGGTGGCCCCGGCTGCTGCGGCCGGACCGGCGGCGGCACCGGTTCGCGGTTCAGGGTGAGCCCGAAAGTTCTTCCGGCCTGGCTGAAATCACCCACGATGGCGCCGGCGGATTCGTCGAGCCTGCCGTCGAAGCGGGCGTCGCCCGGCACATCGGGAACATCGAATCGCACCTCCCCCGGCTCGGCCACCACATCGCGCAGCGGATGACGGCCGGTGCGCTGCGCGGGGATATCGATCACGCCACTGCGGGACCCGGTGAAATCGACCGCGACCACGACCGGCGCTCCGGGCACCGCCACGGCGCCGTGCCACTGTCCGCTCACCCGCTCATCCACGTCGCCGCCGGCGCAGGCCGCCACCACGATGACGCCGACCAGCAGCGGGACGAAGACCGACACGACCGCAACCAGAAACGCTCCCCTGCGATGGCGCATGGTGCGACTGTATCCCCGGGCCGGGCCGTGACCGCGGCGCAGCGCCGTGGCTCAGCCGAAGAAGGCCTCGGCCTCCTCGTAGCGGTCCACCGGAACCCGCTTCAGCTGTTTGGTGGCCTCGTGCAACGGCACCAGCCCGATCTCGGTGCCGCGCAGCGCCACCATCTGACCGAAATGCCCGGCGTGTACCGCCTCGGCGGCATGCAGGCCGAAGCGGGTCGCGAGGACCCGGTCGTAGGGGGACGGGCTGCCGCCGCGCTGGACGTGACCGAGCACGGTGGTGCGCACCTCTTTGCCGATCCGGCGCTCGATCTCCATGCCCAACTGCTGGGCGACGCCGGTGAACCGCTCGTGGCCGAATTCGTCGACACCGCCTTCCCGGAGCGCGAATCCGGAATCCGGCGCGGGATGGGCCCCTTCGGCGACCACGCAGATGAAGTGTTTGTCACCGCGCTGGAAGCGGCGTTTGATCAGCGCGCAGACCTCGGTGACATCGAACGGCTGTTCCGGCACCAGCGTGAGATGCGCGCCGGCGGCCATCCCGGCGTGGATCGCGATCCAGCCGGCGTGCCGGCCCATGACCTCGATGAGCATGACCCGCTGATGGGATTCCGCCGTGGTGTGCAGCCGGTCGATGGCCTCGGTCGCGATGGACAGGGCGGTGTCGTGGCCGAAGGTCACATCGGTGCAGTCGATATCGTTGTCGATGGTTTTCGGCACCCCGACCACCGGCACGCCCTCTTCGGACAGCCAGCTGGCGGCGGTCAGCGTCCCTTCGCCGCCGATCGGGATGAGCGCTTCGATCCCGTTGTCGTCGAGCGTCTGCCGGATACGCCCCAGCCCGGCCCGCAGGACGTCGGGGTTGGTGCGAGCGGTACCGAGCATCGTGCCGCCCTTGGCGAGCAGCCGGTCGGTGCGGTCATCGTTGTGGATCCTGATCTTGCGATCCTCGAGTAGACCGCGCCAGCCGTCCTCGAAGCCCACGATCGCGTCGCCGTAACGGCCGTTCGCGGTGCGAACGACCGCGCGGATCACCGCGTTCAGTCCCGGGCAGTCCCCACCTCCGGTCAGGATTCCGATGCGCATGGCGCCCATCTTGCCCGTTGCGGGCGCTTCGCGCCGCTTCGGGCCCGTGAATGTCCGGTAACGCCGGGAAACCCCGTGGCCGGGCCGCCGTCAGGCCGGGCAGGAGCCGCCGGTGAACTCACCCAGATGCTGCTGGATCAACTCCGACATCTCGTCGAGCAGCGTCATACCGTCGGCGAAGGTGCCCGAATCCGGTTGCGCGGCAAGGGCGATCGCCAGGGAGCCGCCGCCGGCCGGAACCAGCCCGAATTGGCGCACCAGATAGCCGCCATCGGTGTCCGGGCCCCAGCCGCCCTTGAATTCCGCCGTGCCGAACACCGAACCCAGACCCCACTGCTGGTTGGCCGTCACCGACCCCATCAGTTCCACGGCCCGCTCCGAACCGGGCAGGCAGGGCAGCCGGGAACCGAATCGCACCTGATCGGCCAGCGACCACTCCGACTGGCCGAACGACGAATACTCCGAGCGGCTGCGTTTCTCCTGGACGACCGTCGTATCGTCGCCGCCGTCGCGCAGTACCTCCTGCACCGCCTGCGCGGCCTCGCGCGGGGTGCCCAGCGTCGACCACAGGGCGTCGGCCGAGGAGTTGTCCGAGGCGGTGATGGCCGCCGAGGTCGCGTAGTTCTGCCCGCCGGGGCTCTTACGTTCCGCGGCCACGACCAGCGGCACCTTCATCGTCGACCAGGCCGGGCCGGTGGTCCACTGCCCCAACCCGACCAGGTTCTCACCGCCGACCGGCATGATCGCCAGCCCCAGCTCGCCCTCCGTGGACTTCTCCAGTTCGACGAAATCGGCGGCCAGAGTGCCGGGAATGGTGACCAGCACCTCGGGCGCCTCGGCCGCCGCCTGGGTTACCGAGGTCGAGACCGTGCGGCGCGATTCGGGTTCGGAACCGCAGCCGGCGAGCAGGGCGGTGGCGGTGAGGCAGCAGCCGAGGGCGAGCAGGCGCCGGACCAATGGGAGTTCCCGTTTCTTCTCGGTCGACACGTCGCTCCGCATGGCTGTTGTGCTCTCCCACAGTCCCGATGATTCGTACCCGGTCGGAAAACCGTACTCCATCGGCCCCCGGCTTCGCCCGGATCGGGTCGCGAAAGTAGGCCACCGCGACCGGATCCGGACTCGAGTACCGCTCAATACAGGTAGATGATCGCGTTGTTGCCACCACGGCAGGTGACCAGCGCGTCCTCCGCCACACATTCCAGTGTGTAGGACTGCCCGGTCACGGGACTGGTGGCTTCCACCGGAACCGTCTCACCCTCGGCGGAGACCACCGCGGGATCCAGATACGCCTGGCGCACCGCTTCAGCGAATTCGCAGCTGGTCACCGAGGTGCCGGTGGCCGCCGAGCCGAAGCGGGAGCCGCCACCGGAGGAACCCGAGCAGGGTTGCGCCCCGGCGGGCAGATCGGCGGGCGCGGTGGTGCTGGTCGCCGGAGCCGAGGTGGTGGTGCGGCCACCGGTGGTGGTCGTACCGCCCGCGGCACTGCTGCGGGGAGCGGCGGAGGTGGCGGCGGCCCCGGTGCTGTCCGCGGCGCTCGGCGACTCCTGGTCGCCGGAGCCGAGGAACCGGATACCGAGGACCGCGACGATCACCACCAGCGCGAACACGATGACACCGGTCAGGATCGGTACGACCGGCGAACGCCGGGACTCGCCGGAGGGCTCCGGCCGCCGGGCGGAGTTCGCGGCGCGGCTGTCCCGGTAGCCGGCTTCGTAGGCCGCCGCGTAGGGGTCGGGCGCCGGGCCGGGGTCGTCGCCGCGATAACCGAACAGGCCGGCGGGGCCGGGGTCCGCCGGGGCGGGTCGAGCCGCGTCGTAGTCGCGGTCGCTGCGGTAGCCGTACCGGTCGCCGGGACCGGAATCGGGCGGCGAGGCGTCATAACCGGAGTCGTCACCGCGGTAGCCGTACCGATCGCCGGGACCGGCCGGTGTGGGCGGAGCGGCGTCATAACCGAGGTCGTCGCCGTGGTAGCCGTACCCGTCGGTGGGGCCGGAACCGGCCGGTTCGCCGTAACCGGACCCGGCCCGCGGATCTCGATAGGGTTCGGCGGCCTGGTAGGCGCGAGTGGTGTCATCCGCCCGGTAGGCGTGAGTGGCGTCGTCGGCCTGGTAGGCGTGAGTGGCGTCGTCGGCCTGGTAGGCGTGAGTGGCGTCGTCCGCCCGGTAGGCGTGAGTGGCGTCGTCCGCCCGGTAGGCGTGGTCGATGTCGGCGCTGTAGGGGTCGGTGGCCCGGGGTGCGCCCGCGGAGGGGAGCATCGTGGTTTCTTCGGCCGCGGGCGGGTGGTGCCCGGCCTCTCCGTAGATGCGGGTCGCCTGGTCGGGCGGGTAGAAATCGGCGACCGGCATACCACCGGTCGCGGGTGCCTGATCGGCGTGCAGTGCCGGATCGGCGGCGGGATGCAGCTGTTCGTGCTGGAACAGATGGGCGTCGGGAAACGGACGGATACCCGGGGCCTGCTCGGCCTCGGCGGGCGGTTCGTCCTGGGTGAGCGGGGTGAACTCGGAATCGGCGGGCCGGAACGAGGTGGGGTCGCCGGGGATGATCGCGGGCAACGTGGTGGTCGGGTCCGGTGCGCCCTCGTCGTCGCGGCGCGGCATCCGCACCACCAGGGTCGGGATACCGCCGGTGGGCGGTCCCGACGGGGGCACCGGGACCTCCGGGGTTGCGGCGAGTTCGCCGGTATGGCCGCCGGTGCCGTACTGCGGCGGTCGCGCCGGGGAATTCAACGCGGACCGGGCGGCGGCCGCGAGTTCACCTGCGGTGGCGAAACGCTCGTACGGATCCTTGGCCATACCGCATGCGATCACATCGTCGAGTCCCGCCGGCAACCCGGTTCGCTGGACGCTTGCCCGCGGCGGCGGTGCGGCCTGATGTGAGCGGATCAGCGCGCCCGTACTCGTGGCCGGGAAGGGGGGCGCGCCGGTGAGGCATTCGTGCAGCACGCAGGTCAGCGAGTAGATATCGGCGCGGGGCGTGATGGCGCCGTGGTCGAAACGTTCCGGCGCCATATAGATGTGGGAGCCGAGCGACGGACTGGCCTGGGTGACCGCGGTGTCGCCTTCGTGGTGGGCGATACCGAAATCGGCGAGATAGGCGAAATCGTCGGGCGTGACCAGGATATTCGCGGGTTTCACGTCCCGGTGCACCAGACCGGTCCCATGGGCGGCGTCCAGTGCGGCGGCGATCTGCTCGAGCACCCCCACCGCGCGCTGCGGGCTCAGCGGGCCCTCCGACCGCAGGATCGCACGCAGATCGGTACCGGCGACCATCCTCATATCGATGAACAGCCGGCCCTGGATCACCCCCCAGTCGTGGATGGGGATGATGTGCGGTTCGGCCAGCCGGGCCGCGGCCTGCGATTCCCGGCGGAAGCGGATCTGGTACTCGGGGTCACCGGCGAGTTCGTCGGCGAGCAGTTTCAGGGCGACCACCCTGTCCTTGACGGTGTCGTAGGCCTCGTAGACCTCGCCCATACCGCCCTTACCCAGCAGTGAGCGCAGCTCATAGGGACCGAACCGTCCACCGACCTCGGAGCCAGGCGCCTGCACCCGTCCATCCTCTCCATTCGCGGGCGCCGTCTGCCTGCCCCGGGCACCTGTCGCGCCCGGGCTGCCCGTCAAACCTTGGATTGTCCCGGGGAAACCACACCGTGGTCAAACGCGTAGACGATCGCCGCGGCCCGGTCTCGCAGGCCGAGCTTCCCGAAGATATGGCCCACATGGGATTTCACGGTGACCTCCGAAATTCCCAGCGCGTGGGCTATCTCACTGTTGGCGCGGCCGCGGCCGATCAACGCCAGTACTTCGTGCTCCCGGCCGGTCAGCTCGCCCGCGGTGACCGACGGGGATACGGCCGGGGCGGTGGTGCGGTAGGTGGTGAGCACGCGTCCGGTGACAGCGGGGTCGAGCCAGGACCCGCCCGCGGCGACGGTACGGACGGCGCGGATCAGATCCTCGGCCGGGGAGTCCTTGAGCAGGAAACCGGCCGCACCGGCCCGTAGCGCGCCGGACAGCAGCTGATCGTCGTCGAAGGTGGTGAGTACGAGAACCGGCGGTTCGGCCCCCCGGGCGCGCAGCATCCGGGTGGCCTCGATCCCGCCGACCCGCTTCATCCGCAGATCCATGAGCACCACATCGGGAGTCTGCGCCGCGACGGCCGCGAGGGCCTCGTCACCGTCGGAGCATTCACTGATGTGGAAGCCGTCGCGGCGCCGCAGTATCCGCCGCAGCCCGCCGCGGACGAGTTCCTGATCGTCGACGATCAGCACCTCGAGCGGTTCCTGCTCGGTATCACTCACCCTGGTCATCGTCCCTCCCGTACCCATCGACCGGCGACCGGCCGGTAGACCGTCCGCCTCGCCCACTCGCCGCGCCGACGGCGGCCCGGCGGTCGGTGCCCGGGTTCGCTCCCAGTGGGCGCGCTCCCCCGGTGCGCCGCGACCGCTGGAACGTCACGACGCGGGCCGCGGCGCAGGACCGTACACCGGGCTGGATTCGGCGACCGGCCGCGGCCCACCCAGGAGGTTCGACAGCACACAGCCCCCGCCGGCCGGAGCTCCGGCCGCGTCGTCGTCGCCGCCCTCGGCCTGCGCATCCAGCGGGAACTCGGCACGCACCCGCCACCCGTCCGAATCCGGCCCGACGACGATACGACCGCCGAGGCCCTCGGCGCGGTGACGCATTCCGGCCACCCCGGCGCCGTTCCCGAGCTGCCGGCCGGGACCGCCGGCCGGGGAGTCCGGTCCGCCGGGTACCGGATTGCGCACGTGCACCACCACCGACCGCCTGCCCACCTCCACGGCGAGGTCGACGGCCGAACCCGGGGCGTGCTTGGCGCTGTTGGCCAGCGATTCCTGGCAGATCCGATAGAGCGCCAGACCCACCGCCGGCGATACCGCGCACAGATCTCCGGTGAGCCGCCGCCGCACCGCGAGCCCGGCATTGGCGAAGTCGTCGACGAGGGCCGGGATGTCCTCGGCACCGGGTTCGGCCCCGGCGGCCGCGGGCCCCGAATCCAGCAGACCCACCGTGCGCCGGATATCGGCCATGGCCTGCCGGCCCAGCCGTTCGGCGTCGGCCAGGGCGTCGACCGCCTCGTCGACGTCACGGTCACTGGTGAGCGCGTGCCGGGCCGCGGTCACGTGCAGCAGGGTGACGGTGAGCGAATGCGCGATGACGTCGTGCACCTCGCGGGCGATCCGGTTGCGTTCGGTGGTCGCGGCCTGGGCGGCGCGGGCGTTCTGATTCTCACGTTCCTGGTAGAGGAAGAGCCGCTGATACTGCAGCATCACCCCGACCAGCCAGCCGAGCAGGATGCCGAGCGCGTACATGGGGACACCCACGCGCAGCGATTCGTCACTCCACAGCGCCTCGCCCAGCACCGCGAAGACCACCAGCTCGGCCGCGGCCAGCAGGGCCATCGGCGCACTCACCGTTTTCGGGGCGATCGCCGCGATCTCCGCGATCGCCACCATCAGCACGAACGGTGCGAAATCGGCGTCGACCGGCTGCACGAAGAACAGCGCCGCGGCGACCATCGTGGCCGCGCACAGCGCCAGCGGCCGGGGCACGATCCCGAAGAACACATAACCGGGCACCGAGACGAACAGCAGGACCAGCGCGATCAGTGGGAGCACGGTCGGGAAATACTCGTGACGTTGCAGGCAGGCCACCACCCCGACGACCAGGATGGCCAGATCGGCGAACAGCACGACCTTCGGCGGGTAATCGAACGGCAGATCGCGCAGCGGGTACAGGCCTACCCGCACACCGCGGCGGGCGGCACGGTCCCGGACCGCGCGCAGAAGGTGCCCGATCCGGCCGGCGGACCGTATGCCCGCGGGCCGTAGGCCCGTGGAGGGCGTGTCCGTCTCCGCCGCCGTGGTGCGCTCGCCCGCGGCGGTACGGAGTGTGAGGTGGCTCTCGGGCACATGTCCAGGGTAATCACCGGCACACCCGCGGGGCATCCTCCCGCGGCGGGTTCCGCGCTCCGCCCACGGTAGGAGATCGATTCACGTCCACGGCACGACGATTTACCGGACCCGGATTCGTAGCGTGGAACACGAGATCGCCGCACCGGACCGGTGGGCGACGGAGGTCCCGGCAGAAAGGACCAGAGCCATGTCCTGGGAAGATCAGCATCTACGCACCGAGATCCTGCACACCGTCCTGGACCGGGCCGCCGCCGACCCCGGCCGCGAGGACCTCTTCGACGCCATCCCGCAGCTCGAACGGCTGTTCGGCGATCCGCAGGGAGTACTTGCGGCGCTGCGGTATCGGTGGAAGATTCATCTCGACGCCAAGCTGGAGGCCGGGGCGGCCCACGGCCGGACGCTGCGGGAGGCCTACCTCGAGCTGGCGTCGGAACAGCCTGTGCTGCGCGCGGTTCTCGACGCGCGCACGGCGTCGCCCGTTCCGGTCGGGTGAGGCACCCGCGCGGGCCCGGACGGACAACCGTGGAAGACGGGGTGGCGATGACGCAGCCGGCCATGCTGGAACTGACCGAGGTCGTGAAGGAGTATCGCGTCGGCGAGGAGCCGGTCCGCGCGCTCGACGGCATCGACCTGCGCCTGGAAGCCGGGGAGTTCACCTCGGTGATCGGCCCGTCCGGCTCGGGTAAGAGCACCCTGCTGCATATGCTCGGCGCCCTGGACCGTCCCGATTCGGGATCGATCCGCTTCCGGGGCACCGAGATCGGCGATCTGAGCGAGGAGCGGCAGTCGGAGTTCCGGCGGCACCGGGTGGGTTTCGTCTTCCAGTTCTTCAACCTGCTGCCCACCCTGTCGGCCTGGGAGAACGTCGCGGTGCCGAAACTGCTGGACGGCACCGGTCTGCGGAAGGCCAAACCGCGGGCGCTGGAACTGCTCGACCGGGTCGGGCTCGGCGCCCGCGCGGACCACCGGCCCGCCGAACTGTCCGGCGGGCAGATGCAGCGGGTCGCGGTGGCCCGCGCGCTGATCATGGATCCGCCGCTCATCCTCGCCGACGAACCCACCGGGAACCTGGATTCCAAAACCGGTGCCGCGATTCTGGAACTGCTGGCAGCGGTGGCGGATTCGGGTAATTCGGTGGTGATGGTGACCCACGACCGGGGCGCGGTGGACTACTGCGACCGGGTGGTCACCCTCGGTGACGGCCGGATCGGCGCGGACGAACGAACCCCGGCCGGCGCCGTCGGGGCGTGACGGCGCGGCCTCCCGGTGGCGGGCGGGCTCACAGCGGGGCCCGAGACCACCACTGTTCGACGTCCTGGCGTGCGGCCGATCCCCAATAGCGCACGAAGAGCAGCGAATTGCCCCGCGGTGAGTCGACGCCCGTCCCGAACTCGACCACCATATTCGTGCTGGACCGGCCGCGGTCGGCGGGATCGTCCCAGAAATGCGCGGTATACGGTTCGCCCTGTTTATCGCCGGATTCGGAATCGTTGGGCGGCAGCGAATCGACCACATCGCGGGCGGCCTCGGCGTCGGGATAGGTAAGGACCGTGTAATCCAGCCGGGTGGCGCTCAGGGTGGGCTGGCGGCAGTCCCAGACCGCCTCCCAGGGTTGCGATTCCAGCATCTCGCGGAACACCGCCACATCCTCGAGGATCGGAATACGGTCGCCGGGTTCGTACTGCCCGCACACCGTGTCCTGGTACCCGATGCCTTCGAAGCCCGAACCCTGCGGGAGCAGGGCCGGGAACAGCCGGCGGGTGCGGTCACCGGGTGCCGTACCCGGTGAGCGGCCCGCGTCGGTGGTGCCGGGACCGCTGGTGCCGGTGGGTTCCCGCTCCATGGTGGAGGGCGCGGGTGCGAACGCGGCGTCGTCCGAATCGTCACCGCCCACGACCACCAGCAGCGCCGCCACGATGAGCGCCACGATGATCAGCGGAATCAGGACCGCCACGGCGATCAGCGCCGCGCGATTGCCACCGCGCGACGACGAGTGCTCGGGATGGTAGCCGCGATACTGCCCCGGCGGAGGTACCGCCGAACCACCGGTCTGTTCGACGCCCGGCGCGCGGCCCGCGCCCGGCGGCGCCGCCACGACCACCGGCTGCGCCCCGGTGCGCTCGGCGTCGCCGGGGCCGGGGTGCGCGGCGCCCGGGACCGGATGCGCGGGCGGCGGCGCGGCAACCGCAGCTGGGGGCACGGCGCCCGGGGGTACGGCGGTCGCGGCGCCGGTCTGCTCCACCGAGGGCGGCGCCGGGTAGCCGGATCGGTCGCCCGCGGACTGGGGCGCCGGGGCGCCCGGAGGCACCGGCGCGCCCGCCGGGTACCGGTTCTCGGTGCCCGGGTACCCGGCGGGTGGCGCGGCCGGGAACCCGGTCGCGGCACCGGGATACACACCCCCGGGACCGCTGAGTTCGGTCCCGGGCGAATAGGTCTGCGTACCGGCCGGGGCCGTCAGCGCGTGTTTGGCGGCCGTCGCGAATTCCACACAGGTGCGATAGCGGTGACCCGGATGTTTGGCCATTGCTTTGGCCAGCACGGCGTCCAGGCCTGGGGGCAGACCGCGGCGTTTGACGGCCAGCGGCGGCGGCGCGAGCTGCAGATTGCCGTGGATGATATCGGCGGGGTTGGGCGAATCGAAGGGCGCCATTCCGGTGAGCAGCCAATACAGCGCGCAGGCCAGCGAATACTGATCCGACCGGCCGTCCATCTCGCCGCCGGTCATCTGTTCGGGCGAGGCGAAGGCCAGGGTCGCGGTGAACATGCCGGTCTGCGTGAGCCGGACGGTTTCCGCCCGTAACCGGGCCAGCCCGAAATCGGTGAGGAAAACCCGTTCGCCCTGGCCCGTATTGGCGCGCGCCAGCAGGATGTTGGAGGGTTTCACATCGCGGTGCAACACACCCATACCGTGGGCGTAGTCGAGGGCGTCGGCGACCCCGTCGATGATCTGCACGGCCTTGTCCGGCGGCAGGGTGAGCGGGTTGACCGTTCCCGCGTCGGCACCGTCGATGTACTGCATACACATCCACAGGTGCTCGCCCTCGACCCCCCGGTCGTAGACCGTGACGATGCCCGGATGGTCGAGCTGGGCCGCGAGATCCGCCTCCCGTTCGAACCGGGTGCGGATCGCGGCGTCGGCGAAGAGTTCCGGTTTGAGCAGTTTCAGCGCAGTCTGTTTCCCGAGTCGCGGATGGCGGGCCAGATAGACCGCGCCCATTCCCCCTTCTCCGAGCAGCCGCTCGACGGTGAACCCGGCGAACACGTCACCGCTGTTGAGCAACACGACCCCCTTCGGGTGACCGACAGACACGTGAGCCTACCGGGGCGGACGCGCCGGTAACGCTCCGACGACGGGAATCGGGGCACCTCATGAAAATCCTGATATTCCGGTCAGCCCGGGGTGACCAGGCCCGATTCGTAGGCCAGCACCACCGCCTGCGCGCGATCGCGCAGATCGAGTTTCGTGAAGACCTTCGACACATGCGTTTTCACCGTCTGTTCGGCGATGAACAACGCCGTGGCGATCTCGGTATTCGACATACCCCGGGCCACCAGTTCCAGGATCTCGCGTTCCCGCGGGGTCAGCGCACCGAGGGCGGGAGAGGGGCTTCGCCGCGCCGCCCGGCGGGCGGTCACCTCGGCGATCAACCGGCGGGTGACGGTCGGGGCCAGCAGCGCCTCCCCCGCGGCCACCACGCGCACCGCCCGCACCAGCTCCTCGGCCGGCGCGTCCTTGAGCAGGAAACCGCTGGCGCCCAGTCCCAGCGCCTCGTAGACGTAGTCGTCGATATCGAAGGTGGTGAGCATGAGCACCCGCACCGGCGGGTCGAACCCGGAGGACAGGATGGAACGGGCCGCGTCGAGTCCGTTCATCTCCGGCATCCGCACATCCATCAGCACCACATCGGGCCGCAACCGCGCCGTCTCGGCGACCGCCACTTTCCCGTCGGGGGCGTCGCCGACAACGCTGATATCCGGCTGCGCCGCGAGCAACGCCCCGAAACCCTGCCGCACCATGGCCTGGTCGTCGGCGATCAACACGGTTATTGCCACGAGCTCAGCTTAATTCCCGAACCGGCCCGGTGTGCGCCGCCGGTTCCCGGGGGGCGGCGCCGGCGGCGCACCGCCGAGCCGGATCGGTGCCGGAAGACAGCCCCTCAGACCGCTGTTCCGGTGCGAGGCAGCACCGCGGTGGCGAAATCCGGGCCCCCGGGCAGCGGGATCCGGGCGGCGACCCGGAACCCGCCGTCCGCCGTCGGCTCGGCGCTCAACCGGCCGCCGACCGCGACCGCCCGCGCCTGCATCCCCTGGATGCCGTGCCCGCCCGGACCCACCAGCACCGGTCCCGGCGCCGGACCGTTGACCACCGCCAGGTCGATCGACCCGCCGCAGTCGAGTGTCACCCGGACCTGCGCGCCCGGCGCGTGCCGGCCCGCGTTGGCCAGCGATTCCTGCACGATCCGGTACAGCGCCGAGCCCACCGTGTCCGGGATCGCCGCGAGCGTCCCCTCCACCGACCAGGTGAGATCCACTCCGGCCCGGGTGGCGCCGAGGAACAGTGCTTCCAGATCACGGGCGGTGGGCTGAGGGACGTTCTCGGCCAGCTGACCGTCGCTGCGCAGCACCCCCAGCAGACTCCGGATCTCGTTGAGCGCCTCCCGGGCGGTGGCGCCGATCGATTCGAACTCCGCGCGCGCCGAGTCGGTCACCCCCTCGACCCGGTAGGGCGCGGTCTGCGCCTGCACCACCACCAGCGACATATGGTGGGCCACCACATCGTGCAGATCGCGGGCGATCCGGGCCTTCTCCTCCAGAATCGTGCGCCGCGCCCGTTCCAGATCGCTCAGCTCCGTCTGCCGGTCGAGTTCGGACCGGGACCGGACCAGCGACCGCACCAGCAGCGCGACGAACACCAGGCCGCCCAGTGACACCGGCCAGGCCCACGGGTCCGCGCCCAGGCCCTCCGCGGACATACCGGCACCCAGCAGCAGTGAGGTCGCGCCCCACACCACGGCGGTCAGCTGGATCGTCGACCGTGTCGCCACCGCGAACACCAGGAAGTACAGGGCCACGATATGGACCACCTGGAACGGGATCTCCTCGCCGGGGAGATTCGGCACGGCCAGCGCGATGAGCAGGGCCGAACCGGCGGAGACCGCCCAGCCCAGCAGCGCGTTCACCCGCATCAGCAGCACCGGGAGGGCCGCGAACGCGGCGATCAGCGGCGCCAGCGCCGGCGGCACATCGTGGGTGAGGAACAGGGTGGGCCACGCCACCGCGTAGAGGACGATCGCCGTCAGCACCGTGCCGGCGTCGAGCCAGCCGCGCCATCCGACCCGGATGACGAAGCCCCACATACCGCGGCGCCTCGGGGCCGGTTTCACGACGGTCGTCTCGTTCATTCCCCCGACATTAGGAACCGGGGCCCCGCGGCGCCTCATACCGTGGGGTGAATTCCCGCCCGTACACGGGAGGGAGCGCGGGGCCGCTCTCGCCTGCCGGACCTGCACCGCAACCCCTCCCGAGCGGGACGCCGGCGGCCGCCTTCCATTCATAACGTCCTGCACCATGCCTGTCTCGAACAACGCCGGGCGCCACGGCGTGCCCCGGCCCCGGAGTTCCCGGCGAACCGTGATCGCCGGTGCCGGGATCGCCGCGGTGGTCGCGCTGTCGCCGTTGCCCGCGGCCACCGCCGCCGGGCCTTCGCCCGCCGTATCCCCCGCAGCGGCCGCGGTACGCGCGCTGACCTCACCGGGAGCCGCAGCGGTGATACCCGCCGATTTCCCCGCCGTCGCCGGCTATCTACCCGAACGGGTCGACGGGCTCCTGGTCGCACCGCACGGTTCGTGTTCGTCCCCGGTCCCGCTGCCGGCGGAGTTCGAGACGGCCTGCAAGTCCCACGATCTCGGCTACGACCTGCTGCGCTACGCCGACCGCACCGGACACCCGCTGGGTCCGTGGGCCCGCCGCGAACTCGATCGCACCCTCGCCGATCGCATGCGCACCGTGTGCACCCACCGGGTGCAGGCAGCGGCCCGCCTACGGTGCGCGGGGATGGCCGAGGTCGCGGCTGCGGCGGTGGGAATCAACTCGATGCGGCAGAGCTACGGGGTCCCGGTAGTGGAGCGGCTCTCCTTCACCGCCGGCGGCGACCGGTTGCCGCAGATGGCCGGGCTGTTACTCGCGGCACTGGTCGCCGCACTGTTCACGAGCCGGATCGAACCTCTCCCGTATGGGCGCTCGCCGGATCGAACCGGATCCCCGCGTACCGCACGCCGACGAGCGCTGCCACAGCCCACCATCGCGCAGACGAGTGCCCCGGCTACCGCAATCGTCATCGCCCGCCCCACCGCGGCGACGAGAGGCGAATTCCGATGAGTGTGCTCACCGTCGACCGTGCCCCGGACCGGCTCCGGGCCAAGGCCGCGATGCACCCGGCCCGCACCTGGTTGCCGCGGGAGTGGCCACCGGTCCGGGCGACCCTGGCGGTCGGCGCGGGCACCGTGGTCTCCCTCACCCCCGGTCTGCTCCCCCGGTCCGCGGCCGTCCAGGCCGCGCTCACGGCGCTGCTGGTCGCGGTCGCGCTCGGCCTCGCCTACGGTTTGCGATCCGTGGCGCGCCGGATCCCACCCGGCCTGCCCCGGCCCGTACTCTCCCGGCCGCTCATCGCGGCCGGTACCGGCGCCGCCGTCCTCGCGGCCGTCGCCTACGCGAACGAATGGCAGAACTCGCTGCGCGCCGCCATGGGCGGCGCGCCCGTACCACCGTGGTACTGGCCGCTGTGGGCGATCTGCGCGCTTCTGCTCACCGCCGGGCCGGCGACCGCGGTCACCGGGACCCGCTGGGTACTGCACCGTCTGGGCTGGTCGCGGGTGCTGGTGACGGCGGTGGTCGCGGCGTTGCCCGCGACCCTGCTCGGTATCCCCGCGGTGGCCGGTCCGGGCGGCCCGGTCGAATCCGGCCTGGTGCGGCCTGTCACGCCGACCCGCTCGGGTAGTGCCGAATCGCTGGTGAGCTGGGCGTCGCTGGGGCGGGAAGGCCAGCGTTTCGTGACCTCCGGTCCGCCGGGCGCGGTCCAGGTGTACGTGGGACTGGATTCGGCGCCGGATCCCGCCGCCCGCGCCGCGCTCGCGGTCCGGGAACTGGTGCGGACCGGCGGGTTCGATCGAGCGCATCTGGTGGTGGCCGTACCCACCGGGTCGGGCTGGGTGGACGCCCGGGCCCTGCAGGGACTCGGGACCCGTTTCGGCACGGATATGGCCGTGGTGGCGCTGCAGTACTCGGGGCTACCGAGTTGGGCGACCTTCCTGCTGGGCCGGGATAGCGCCGCCACCTCCGCGCGGGCACTGTTCGCGGCCATCGAGGCGCACAGCGCGACACTGCCGGATCCGCCGCGGCTGTACCTCTACGGGCAGAGCCTGGGCGCTTTCGGAGGTAGCGCGGTATTCGCCGGATCCGCCGAACAGAACCGCCGGGCCTGCGCGACGCTGTGGGCGGGCATACCCGGCGGTGGCGGGCCCGAACCGGGCGCGCGAACCGCGATCCTGGCCAACACCTCCGATCCGGTGGTCAGCTGGTCACTCGATCTGCTGTGGCGGCCGCCGGACCTCACCGGCGCCCGCCGGGACGCTCCGACCCCGCCCTGGCTGCCCGTCGCGAGTTTCGTGCAGACCACCACCGATCTGCTCGGCGCCCTCGGCGCACCGCCGGGACACGGCCATCGCTACGGCACCGACCAGGGCACCGCTATGCCCTCCTGCGATCCGGAACGCTGATCGATTCCGGTCCCGGACCGGCCGGTTTGCCCGAAGGATGCGGGCCGGTTCCGAGACAGGTCCCGGCGTCCACGCCGGGACCTGCCGTGCGCGCGCCGTCCTGTCGTGCCCTTAAGGTGTCCCACCATGGCTTCACCGAGTTACCACCACCCGCGTCGCGGGCGGCGCCGGTTCCGGCGGCTGTCGCGACCGGCACTGCTGATCGCCGCGCTGTTCGGTCTGGTGATCCCCGTGGTGCCGGCGCCCGCGTCGGAGGCCGTCGGTATCGACGCCTCGATCGCCGGGCCGACCGGTCTTGCGGTGGTGGATCTGACCTCGGGCGCGGCCGGCGCGGCCGCGGCGGCGGATATACCGCGCGATTTCGCGTCCTACTCGGGGTACCAGCCGATTCTCCGGCAGGGGCTGCTGGTGGCGCCCGACGGCCAGTGCTCCTCACCGGTCGAACTGCCCCCGGAGTTCGACACCGCGTGTATGGCCCACGACCTGGGCTACGACCTGCTGCGCTACGCCGACCGCACCGGCGCGCCCCTGGGCCCGTGGGCCCGGCACGCGATGGACCAGGCCCTCGGTGTGCGGCTGCATCAGGCCTGCGACGCGCATACCGAGCCGATGGTCCGCACCCGCTGTGAGACGTTCGCGGAGATCGCGTCGAAAGCGGTGGAGCTGAACTCGCGCCGCCAGCAGTACGGGGTCCCGGTGGTCGAAACCTTCACCCAGGCGGCCACCCATGCGGCGACCGGGCATCCGACCCAGCCGTGGCTGCTGCGGGCGGCGGCACTGAGCGTGGCGGCGCTGGCGCTGTTGTTCGCCGCCGTGCGCCGGCTGCACCGGCGGGTCCGCCGCCCGGCCCTGCCCGTTCCGGGCGTGGCCGCACGACTGGGTCTGCCGACGGGCCCCGGCGATCTGGTCGCACCCCGGCACCCCCGGCCGGGCCTCGTTCCCCGGTCCGTGCGGAATCTGGTGCGCCTGCCCGTGACGGCGGTCGAGATATCGGTCCCGCTGCCACAGTTGGACCCCGTTCCGCTACCGCGGCTACCGAAGCTACCCCCCGTCGCGCCGGAACGCGCCGGGGCCGAGTCGCCCACGGGTTGACCAGCCCTGTAACGCGTTCTAGTTTTGACCCTGTGCTGGTAGTGGACGACGCAGTCGAGGTGGATGCTCCTCCCGAGGTGGTGTGGTCGGTACTCACCGACTTCGGGCGATACGCAGAATGGAATCCGTTCATCGGCCGCTGCCGCGCGGAGCTGACCGTGGGCGCGCCGATCGATATGTCGGTCCGGCAGTTGCTGCCGCGACCACTGCCGATGCGCGAATGGATCCGCAGCGTCACCCCGGGCCGCGAGTTCAGCTACTCCATGAAACCGCTGCCGCTGGGCGCACTGCGCAGCCACCGCGCGCATACCGTGATACCGCTGGACGGCGGCCGCACCCGCTACGAATCGCATTTCGAACTCGACGGCTGGCTTTCGCCACTGGTCGGGCTCCTGTTCGGTCGCGGTTTCCGCCGCGGGTTCCCGGGGATGACCACCGGCGTCCAGGGCGAGGCCGAACGGCTGCACTCCCACTGATCGCCGGTATCGGCAGCCATCGCTCCGGGCCGGACGTGGTCCGGTACGCACCGAAAAGGCGGTGACCCGATCTTCGGATCACCGCCTCTCGTACGATTCCGCCACCCCGGCGGAGGACCCGCCGGGGTTCGCGGTCAGGCGATCGCGCCCCGCGCCGCCTCGTAGGCCGCACCCACCCGGTACAGCCGGTCGTCGGCCAGGGCCGGCGCCATGATCTGCAGGCCCACCGGCATCCCGTCGTCGGCGCTGAGCCCCGAGGGCACCGACATCGCCGGATGCCCGGCCAGGTTGGTCGGCAGCGTGCACAGATCCGACAGGTACATCGCCAGCGGATCGTCGACCTTCTCGCCGAGCTTCCACGGGGTGAACGGGCTGGTCGGCGACACCAGGACGTCGACCTGCTCGTAGGCCTTGTCGAAATCACGGGCGATCAGGGTGCGCACCTTCAGCGCCTGCCCGTAGTAGGCGTCGTAGTACCCGGCCGACAGCGCGTAGGTGCCGATCATGATGCGTCGTTTGACCTCGGGACCGAAGCCGGCGGCGCGGGTGGCCGCCATGACCTGTTCGGCACTGTGACTGCCGTCGTCGCCGACCCGCAGCCCGTACCGCATGGCGTCGAAGCGGGCCAGGTTGGACGAGACCTCACTGGGCAGGATCAGGTAGTAGGAGGCCAGGGCGTATTCGAAATGCGGACACGACACCTCGACCACATCGGCGCCCAGATCCTTCAGGACCCCGACCGCGGCATCGAAGGAGGCCAGCACACCGGCCTGGTAGCTGTCGGAGTGCAGTTCCTTGACCACGCCGACCTTCACCCCGCGCAGATCGCCGCCCGCACCCCGGCGAGCGGCCTCGACCACGGGCGGCACCGGGACATCGCGGGAGGTGGAGTCACGCGGATCGTGCCCGGCGATCACCTCGTGCAGCAGCGCGGTGTCGAGAACCGTCCGCCCGCACGGGCCGCCCTGGTCCAGCGAGGACGCGCAGGCCACCAGACCGAACCGGGAAACGGTGCCGTAGGTGGGTTTGGTGCCGACCGTCGCGGTCACCGCGGCGGGCTGCCGGATGGAGCCACCGGTATCGGTGCCGATCGCCAGCGGCGCCTGATAGGACGCCAGCGCCGCCGCCGAGCCACCGCCGGAACCGCCGGGGATACGGTCGGTATCCCAGGGGTTCCGGGTGGGGCCGTAGGCGGAGTTCTCGGTGGAGGAACCCATCGCGAACTCGTCCATATTGGTTTTGCCGAGAATCGGGATCCCGGCCGCGCGCAACCGCTGGGTCAGCGTCGCGTCGTAGGGCGCCACCCAGCCCTCGAGGATCTTCGACGCGCAGGTGGTCGGCATATCGGTCGTGGTGAACACGTCCTTGAGTGCCAGCGGCACCCCGGCCAGCGGCGAGGCCGGCGCGTTTCCGGCGGCCAGCGCGGCGTCCACCTCCGCGGCGGCGGCCAGCGCCTGTTCCCCGGCCACATGCAGGAACGCGTGGTATTCGCCGTCGACCTCGGCGATCCGATCCAGATGCGCCCGGGTCACCTCCACCGAGGTCACCTCCCGGCCGTGGATCTTGCCGGCGAGGTCGGCCGCGCCGAGTTTCGTCAGATCGGCGGCGCTCACGCTGTGTTGATTGCTCATTCGCCCTCCCCCAGGATCTGCGGGACCAGGAAACGCTGCTCCTCGGCGGCGGGCGCGCCCGCGAGGGCCTGCTCCGGCGTGAGGCACGGACGCACCTCGTCGGCGCGGGTCACATTGGTCACCGGATCCGGCGACGAGGTGGCCGGAACGTCGGCGGCGGCGACCTCGGAGATGGTCTGCACATGGCTGAGGATCGAATCCAGCTGCCCGGCGAACTGATCGAGTTCGGCCTCGGACAGCGCGAGCCTGGACAGCCGGGCGAGGTGTGCGACCTCGTCGCGGGAGATGGCGGTCACCGCGAACCCCTTTCGGCGATAGTTTCGATTGTTACGGCGATCGATCACGAGCACCGGTCAGCCTAATGGTGCGGTCCCCACGGGCCGGTGGGCAGGCCGTGCGTTCCGGTTCCGGCCGGAAAAATTCGAAAGTTGCACATTTCACACCAGTCGACTATCTGTGAACCCCGGGTAGCACGCACAATTCGACTCGATAACCCTCCGAAATGGGTGTAAGCATGAGCAGACCGGGTATTCGTTGAGAGCCTCGGTCACAGAAGGAAAGGGAAACGCACGTGTCATATCTGCTCCGCGTGCAACTTCCGGATCGCCCGGGAAGCCTCGGCTCGCTGGCCGTGGCCCTCGGAACCGTCGGTGCCGATATCCTTTCGCTGGACGTGGTCGAGCGCGGGGCGGGCTTCGCGGTCGACGATCTCGTGGTCGAGATCGCGCCGAACGCGCTACCCGACACCCTCATCACCGCCGCCGAATCACTCGGCGACGTGCGGGTCGACTCCATCCGGCCCTATTCCGGCGTCCTCGACACCCACCGCGAGCTCGAGCTCATCGACAATGTGGCCAATGCCCGCGACGACAGGTTGCAGGTGCTGGTCGACGGCGTGCCCCGGGTTCTGCGGGTCGGCTGGAGCACGGTGCTGGATATCGGCGAGCAAGGCGCCTACCGCGTGGTCGGCAGCCAGAGTGCCCCGCAGACCCAGGCCGGGTCGGTGCCGTGGATGCCGCTACAGAAGCCGCTGGCACTCGACGGCGACGCCGACTGGGTGCCCGAGATCTGGCGCGATATGGACACCAAACTGGCCGCCGCCCCGCTGGGCCCCTCGACCAAGGCGCTGCTGCTCGGCCGGCCGGGCGGACCCGACTTCCGGCCCTCGGAGATCGCGCGGCTGGGCTATCTGGCCGGGATCGTGGCCACGGTCCTCGGCTGACGGGCCACCGCCGCGCCGCTGTACCGGCGGCCGCTACCCCGCGCCACCGGGTTCGACGATCCGCCACCGGTCCGGTTTACCGGGCGGGTACGCGACGGTGAGGGTATCGCCGATGGCCGGCCAGTACGCGGCATCCCACACCATCCGGCCGTAGACCACGGTGCCCGTCTCGGTGGGGCCGGTGAGGTTACCGGTGATGGTGACGAACTGTTCGCCCATCGCCTCGGGTCGCGGACTCACGCCGGTGAGATACAGCGACCCGACCTCGGCGTCGGCGGGCAGCCGTCCGCCCCGCCGCCCGCGAAACACCAGGACGAGCATTCCCGCCAGTGCGGCCACCATGATCACCAGCATCGCCAGTTCGAACACTCCACCATGCTAGGCCCCGGCGGGGCGGGGACGACCGCCGACGCCCCGGGGAAAGCGCCCGGACCCGCGAGCACTTCGAGCCCGGAACCCCACCGGCACCTCCGAACGCCCCCGACCGGCGAATCGTCCGCACGAACGGCCGTGCGGCGGAGAAAAACCGGCCGGAACCCCGGGGAACCCGTACTTCTGTGACTCCGGGCTCGGCGCGAATCAATGTGAAACGACGGGGTATCCCTTCCCTACCGGATGTGGAAGGAAGCAATCGACATGCCGGATTCAACGATAAGGGCAGGTGCAATGGGAAGCCGTGTAGCGAGCCTCGTCATCCTCGTCTGGTTCGTGGCGGGCATTATCGCCGCGTGGCAGCGGGGCTATTTCAACGATCCACCGGAGGAGTGCTCACACCTCGCGACGCTGACGGTCACCGTCGTCTCCGGGCCCCTGAACTACGTGGGACTCAATCCGCGTATGGGATGCACACTCCCCGAACCGAGTAAGTGATCCCGGAACCGGCCGCCCGATCGGGCGGCCGGTTTCACGTTGCCGCCACAGTGCTGGCCCCGGCGCCGGAGCGGCGGATGGTCCAGGCACCGGTGCGGGTCCGCGCGGACCGGCCGTTCCCGCGATCGACCAGCGCGCGGTCGCCGGTGGTGTACACGAGTTGCGCACCGCGGGTGTTGGTTTCCGGGTTCTGGAACAGCTGGACCAGCCGGTCGGCCTCCTCGATCGTCAGCCGGTCGCCGAGATCGTCGACAACCAGCACCTTTCCGGTGTCCAGGGCATCGAGGAGCATGGGCAGCAGCCGCAGTAACGCCAGGGTGGCCGACGATTCCTCGGCGAGGGTGAACACCGGCTCCACCCCGCTGTGCACCAGCCGGAGGCCCACACCGCGGCGCGCGACCATCCGGGTGTAGAGCGCATCGCGGGCGTTGCGCATATTCGTGAGTTCACGCGCGAGCTGAACGGAGGTCAGCCCGCTGTCCTCCGCCAGCTGCGCCGCGTAACCGGGCGAGGCGGCGGCGTGATCGAGCTGCTCGGTCAGCGCCGCGATATCGGCGTCCAGATCACGCAGATAGTCGGCGTACCCGGGATCGTTCTGGGCGATGAGCAGATCGGTGATCCCCAGATCGGCCGTCTGCAACAGGGTGAGCAGCCGGGCCGCGTTCTCGGTGGACCGGGACAGATGCGATCCCACCCGGCGCTCGACGGCCTCGATATCCCCGGCACCGCGGACGACCTCGAGCATGGTCTCGAACCACCGGTAGGCGGGAACCAGCGCCTCGGCATACATCTGGCCCGCCAGGCTCAGCAGCAGCGCGTTGGGCCGCACCAGCGGTACCAGCGCGGTGATCCCGAAACGCGCCGGTTCGAACATGGGCCCGACCCGGACCAGCTCGCCCTCGCGTTCGAAGACGATCCGCCGGCGATTGCGTGGATGGCTGTACAGCCATTCGGCGGCCACATCGGCCGCGTCCGTGCGGAATCCGTAGGTGTACGGGATCCCCTCGGCCACGAAGACCGCTTCGAATTCCGAGGCACGCCCGGTGTGCGCCAGATGCGGGGTGCGTACCGGTCCGGCGTACGGGTCCCAGCCGGTCACCGATTCCAGGACCGCGTCCCGCATATGTCCCAGCGCGTCGACCAGATTGGATTTTCCGGCCGCGGGCCCGCCGTGCACCGCGGTCACCGGGATCGCCACCGGCGCGGCGACGCCACGGGTCAGCCGCAGTTCCTGTAGGTCGGCCAGGGATTTGTGATTGGACACCCGAAAACTGCGCAGCATCCCGCCATCCTGCCGTGTCCGGTCCCGATGCCGCAGGACGGGGAGCCGCCCGTGTCGGATACGCCGCGCGAACGATCTCGGGGTTGGTCCGGCGGACCGGCTGATCCCGGGGCAGGCGCCGGTGGGCGAGCTGCCCCCGGGGCGCGCCGGTGGGCGGGCTGAACCCGGCGGCGGGCGCCGGTGGGCGGGCTACCCTCCGTCGCCGGGCTCGGCGGGTGGCCGGACCGCGTCCGGACCGGATTCCAGCAGCAGCCGGAAACCGTCCTCGTCCAGGATCGGCACCCCCAGTTCCTCGGCCTTGGCGGCCTTGGTGCCCGGCGCATCCCCGACCACGACGAACGCGGTCTTCTTCGATACCGAACCGGCCGCCTTACCGCCGCGCAGCAGGATCGCCTCCTTCGCCCCGTCCCGGGAGAAGCCCTGCAGCGACCCGGTGACCACGATCGACAACCCCTCGAGGGTGCGAGGAATCGACTCGTCGCGTTCGTCGGCCATCCGCACCCCGGCGGCCCGCCATTTTTCGACGATGGCGCGATGCCAGTCGACGGCGAACCACTCCGCGACCGCGGTGGCGATGGTGGGCCCCACCCCCTCGGCGTTCGCCAGTTCTTCCAGCGATGCCTGCTCGATCCGTTCGATACTGCCGAATTCGGCGGCCAGCGCCCGGGCGGCGGTCGGCCCGACGTGGCGGATGGACAGCCCCACCAGTACCCGCCACAGCGGCAGATCCTTGGCCGCGGCCAGATTGTCGAGCAACCGGCGTCCGTTCGCCGAGAGACTGCCGTTCTTGTTGACGAACAGGCCGACCCGCTGCAACCGGTCGGCGTCGAGATCGAAGAGATCGCCCTCGTCGTCGATCGCACCGGCATTCAGCAGGGCGATGGCCGCCTCATAGCCCAGTGCCTCGATATCGAAGGCGCCGCGCCCGGCCACATGGAACACCCGTTCCCGCAGCTGGGCGGGACAACTGCGCTGGTTGGGACAGCGGATATCGGCATCGCCCGCTTTCTCGTAGGCGAGTTCGGTACCGCATTCCGGGCAGTGCGTGGGCATCACGAACTCCCGCTCCTCGCCGGTACGGGCATCCGCCACCGGGCCCAGCACCTCCGGGATCACATCACCGGCTTTCCGGATCGTGACGGTATCGCCGATCAGGACGCCCTTGCGCACCACCTCGGCGGCATTGTGCAGCGTCGCCATCGCGACCGTGGACCCCGCGACCATCACCGGTTCCATCACCGCGAACGGGGTGACGCGACCGGTACGTCCCACGTTGACCGCGATATCGCGCAGTTTCGTGGTGGCCTCCTCGGGCGGATATTTGTAGGCGATCGCCCAGCGCGGTGCGCGCGAGGTCGACCCCAGCCGGCGCTGCAGCAGCAGTTCGTCGACCTTCACCACCAGGCCGTCGATCTCATGTTCGATATCGTGCCGGTGCTCGGCCCAGTAGGCGATCCGTTCCAGCACCGCGTCCACGCCCTGCACCAGTTTCGTATGCGCGGAAACCGGCAGGCCCCAGGCTGCCAGGGCGCGATACGCCTCGTGCTGGGAGGCGGGCGTGTACCCCTCCGTCCGGCCCAGACCGTGACAGATCATCCGCAGCCGCCGGCGCGCTGTCACCGACGGATCCTTCTGGCGCAGCGAGCCCGCCGCGGTGTTGCGCGGATTCGCGTAGGCCGGCTTTCCTTCCGCCACCATCGCGGCGTTGAGGGTTTCGAAATCCTCGAGCCGCAGATACACCTCACCGCGGACCTCGAGCAGCGCGGGAACGGGAAACTCCGGATCGGCCGTGAGCTCGCCCGGGATATCCTCGACGGTGCGCGCGTTCAAGGTGACGTCTTCACCGGTGCGCCCGTCGCCGCGAGTGGCTCCGCGGACCAGTTTCCCGTCGCGATAGACGAGATTCAGCGCGACGCCGTCGATCTTCACCTCGCACAGATAGTGCAGGCCCGGGCCGGTCTCCTCCTCGACTCGCGACGCCCACGCCCGCATATCCGCCTCGGAGAAGGCATTGTCCAGGGAGAGCATCCGCTCGAGGTGGTCCACCGGGGTGAAATCGGTGGCGAATCCGCCGCCCACCAGCTGAGTCGGCGAATCGGGGGTGCGGAGGTCGGGGAACTGCTCCTCCAGCGCCAGCAGCTCCTGGAACAGGGCGTCGAATTCGCCGTCGGAGATGATCGGCGCGTCCCGCACGTAGTACCGGAACTGATGTTCGCGGACCGTATCGGCGAGTTCCTGCCAACGCGCGCGCTCCGGCCCCGCGGCGGGGGCGGGAGCGGCATCCGTATCGGGCTCGGTGGGGCTTCCGATCTCAGTCACATCTGGCAGATTAGTCCAGCCCACCGACAGCGCGGGTACACCGAAACCGCACGTCGCGGGCGCGGGCCGGAGTTATTGCGCGACCACCGATTCGGGGTCCCGGGTGAAGGCCGTCGCGGTATCGGAGGCCAGCCGCAGCGCGTCGCGCGCCCAGTCCGGCTGCGCCCCGGCCAATCCGCACGCCGGGCTCACCAGCATCCTGCGAGCCAGTTCCGAGCGCGGGAATCCGAGCCGATCGATCAGGCGGACTCCGGGTTCGGCGATCTCGCGCCAGGCCGGCGGCGGCGCCGGCCGGGTCGCCGGAACCAGCCCGAGCACGAGATACTTACCCCGGTCGAGCGCCTCACCCAGCGCGTCGAGTGCCGCTGTCCCGGATACGGTGGCCAGGTCGAATCCGAGCGCCGTCGCGGACGAGCGGCCCAGGAAGGCCAGCGGAGGCGGACTCGCACAGGTGTGCACCAGCGTCGGCACCCGCTGCTGGTCCAGTACCGAGTCCAGCAGCGACAGCGCCTCCGGCTCCGGTACGGCGGCGACCGTGTTCAGCACACTCGCGCCGCGCAGCGAGCCCTCGAGCACCTGCCCGAGCAACGGTTCGTCGAGCTGCACGACGACTTCGGCCTCGAGCCGGGCCCCGATCTCGGCGATATGCGCCGCCAACCCCTCGGCCAGCGAGCCCGCCAGATCACGCACCGCGCCCCGATCGGTGAGCACCCGATGCCCACCCGGCAGCTCCACCTGCGCGGCGAGGGTCAGCGGACCGGCCGCCTGTACCTTGACCGTCCGGCCGGCACCGCGCAGGCCGGCGTTCTCCCACGCCTCCTGCAGGGCGTCCAGATCGGTGCGCAGCAGATCATGGGCACGCCGCGAGGCCGACCCGGGCCGGGCCGCCAGCCGGTATCCGCGCGGGGTGAGGTCGAATCGCATATCGACCAGCAGCGCCGATACCCGTCCGATCATGTCGGCCCCGACCCCGCGGTCCGGTAGCTCCACCAGATGGGGCAGGCCGGGCAGCTCACCGACGATAACGGCCGCGGCCTCCCGCGGGTCGGTGCCCGGCCAGGAGCCGACCCCCGTCGCTACGCCAACCGGAAAACCGGCCGCGCTCATCGAGACGCGCCGGCGGTGGCCGTGCGCGCGGTCGCGGAGATCGTCCCGCTGCCGAGTACCGCGTCGCCGTCGGCGTCGGGCCGGTACAGCACCGCGGCCTGACCGCGGGCCACTCCGCTCAGCGGTTCCCGCAACCGGATCACCATCCCGGCCGCGGACGCTTCGGCGGTGGCGGGCGCCGTACCGCCGTGGGCCCGGACCTGCACCACACAGTCGATCGGCCCCTCCGGCGCCGCGCCGGAGGTCCAGACGGCCCGGTCGGCCTCGATCTCCCAGACCTCCAGATCGTCGACCGAGCCCACATGCACGGTCCCGGAGTCGGAATCGATACCGGTGACGTAACGGGGTTTTCCGTCGGGCCCGGGCCCCGGCAGGCCGAGACCCTTGCGCTGGCCGATGGTGAAGCCGTGCACGCCGTCGTGGCGCCCCAGCTCCGCGCCGTGGGAGTCCACGATGGCGCCCGGCCGGATGCCGATCTTCGCGCCCAGGAAGGCCTGGGTGTCACCGGAGGGGATGAAGCAGATGTCGTGGCTGTCGGGTTTGTTCGCCACCGCGAGCCCACGCTCGGCGGCCTCGTCCCGGATCCGCGGCTTGGGGGTGTCGCCCACCGGGAACATGGCCCGCCTCAGCTGGTCCGCGGTCAGCACCGCCAGGACATAGGACTGATCCTTGTCCGCGTCCACCGCCCGGCGCAGCACACCGTCGGCGAGCCGCGCGTAGTGCCCGGTGACCACGGCGTCGAAGCCGAGCGCCACCGCGCGGTCGGCCAGCGCGGAGAACTTGATCTTCTCGTTGCAGCGCAGGCAGGGATTCGGCGTCTCCCCGGCGGCATAGGCGGCGACGAAATCGTCGATCACGTCTTCTTTGAACCGGTCGGCGAAATCCCAGACGTAGAACGGGATACCGAGCACATCGGCGGCGCGGCGGGCGTCACCGGCGTCCTCCTTGGAGCAGCAGCCGCGCGATCCGGTGCGCAGGGTCCCCGGCGCGGACGAGAGCGCCAGATGCACTCCGACCACCTCGTGCCCGGCATCGACGGCCCGTGCCGCCGCCACCGCCGAATCCACTCCGCCACTCATCGCGGCGAGTACGCGCATATCTACGCACCTCCTCTCGCACCGGCCAGACCCGCGGCCCTGGCTCGTTCCACCACCTGCGGCAATACATCCAGCAGAGCATCGATATCGGATCGCCGCGAGGTGTGGCCGAGGGAGAAGCGCAACGAACCCCGCGCCTCCCGGGCGCCGACACCCATGGCGATCAGTACATGACTCGGCGACGCGACTCCCGCCGTACACGCCGAACCCGTCGAACATTCGATCCCCGCGGCGTCGAGCAGCATCAGCAGCGAGTCGCCCTCACACCCGGGAAAGGTGAAATGCGCGTTACCCGGCAGCCGGCGCTCGTCGTGCGGGCCGTTGAGGATCGCCTCCGGAACGGCATCGCGCACACCGGCGATCAGTGCGTCGCGCAGCACCACCAGTTCCGCGGTCCGCGAAGACATCTCGGCGACGGTTTCGCGCAGCGCCGCGGCCAGCCCGGCGGCGGCCGCCACATCCGAGGTACCCGAACGCAGGTCACGTTCGTGCCCGCCGCCGTGCAGCAGCGGTACACAGCCCACCTGCCGGCCGAGCAGCAGCACGCCCACCCCGTGCGGCCCACCCAGTTTATGCCCGGCGAAGCTCGCCGCCGCGAGCCCGCTCGCGGCGAAATCGATCGGCATCTGGGCGGCGGCCTGCACCGCGTCGCTGTGCATCGGTACGTCCGCCGCCTGCGCGGCGGCCGCGAGTTCACGGATCGGCTGGATCGCGCCGATCTCGTTGTTCGCCCACATCACCGTCACCAGCGCGATCTCACCGGCGTTTTCGGCCAGCGCGGCGCGCAGGGTTTCGGGGGCGACGAGGCCGTCGGCGTCCACGGGCAGCCAGGTGACGCGGGCGCCCTCGTGCCGTTCCAGCCATTCCACCGCGTCGAGCACCGCATGGTGCTCGGTGGCCGAGGCCAGAATCCGGGTACAGCGCGGATCGGCGTCGCGGCGGGCCCAGTAGATGCCCTTGACCGCGAGATTGTCGCTCTCGGTTCCGCCGGAGGTCAGGATCACCTCGGAGGGCCGGGCACCGAGGTCGGCGGCGATCGATTCGCGCGATTCCTCCAGCCGCCGCCTGGCCTCCCGGCCGGATCCGTGCAGCGAGGACGCGTTACCGACCTGCGTGAAGACAGCGTTCATCGCCTCGATGGCGGCGGGCAGCATCGGTGTGGTCGCCGCATGATCGAGGTAGACCGTCGTGGGCACACCGCTGACAGCACCCGGGAAAGCCGACTTCATGACCGACAAAGCCTATCCCACCATTGACCTGGGCATCTTCGGGGGCCTCCCCCCGCTTTCTACGATTTTTCTACGATTTGCACGCGATTCACAACCGCGCAGGCACCACCGGCATTCCCGGATTCCGAGTGCCCGCCCGAACCAGCTCTACGACTTCACCGAAGCCGAGGTCTGCGAGGCCGACACCTGTGTCGTTGGAAGAGTAAGAAGTATCCAGAAGCCACGGGAGATGATGAACTGCCCGTGATGATAGGACGGCGGGCACGGCCCGGGACCGGCAGTTGTGACGGTCCCGCCGCCCGCCGGGAAGTAAATGAAGGCGCACGGAAAGAAGATGAAGTAACACCGTGAGGAGAAAGGAGGCGTTGCCCGTCGGGTCCCCCGTGAAGCTATGTGACGAGGGTGATCGCCGACGTATCTGTTATATGTCGGAAGACGAAGTAATTCCCCCTTTCAGTGCCCCGGCGCCGCAGGCGCCGGGGCACTTCGGCGTATGGAGGCCGCACGATTTCTGAACTCACGACCGCGAACGAGAAGTTCGACGATGACGACTACCCCGCCTACACCATGGGCCGGGCCGCCGACCTGCTCGGCACCACCCAAGCGTTCCTGCGCACCCTGGACGACGCGCAACTGATCACCCCGCAACGATCCGCCGGCGGGCACCGCCGCTACTCCCGATACCAGCTGCGTATCGCCGCCCGCGCCCGCGAACTCGTCGACGCCGGCACCCCCTTGGAAGCGGCGTGCCGGATCATCATCCTCGAAGACCAACTCGCAGAAGCCCGCGAAATCAACGCCGAACTCACCGAGCAGGACCGACCGTGAATTCGCCACCCTCGGCCGAGAAAGACGACCGGCCACCGGGTGGCAGGAGCGCTTCCCATAGAGACCGCTCGGGTCAGCGGTCAGGCCGGAGGGCGGCCGAGGAGGGTTTCCCGGCGGTAGTACTCGTAGAGGCCGTCGAAGATCGGGCGAGCCACGGTCAAGGTGTGGGTGTCGTCGCCGATCATCGACAGCCCGCGCAGGACCACGTCCAGACCCGGGGCTTCGGGGGCGTCGTAGCGTTCGTCGTCGATATCGGCCTCGTGCACGATCTCGGCGATCCGCCACAGCACCGGGTCGGTGAGATCGTGGCGGCGCAGGATGGTTTCGAAGCTGCAGTCCCCGCCGTGGTGGCCGAGTTCGACACCGCGCATATCGAACGGTGTCGCCTCCGCCGGTACCTCGGCCGGGTCGCCGACGAACACGAACTCCGCTTCCGGATCGATCTCGCGGCGGATCAGCCAGGCGCAGGCGGCCCGGTCGATGTGGATACCGGCACGGGTGGCCCATTTCATGCGGACTCCTCGGAGACGTGATCGGGATGCAACGCCGCCACCGCACGCACCGCGGCAGCGCGCTCCGGTGGCGGGAAGTAGTCGCGGCGCTGGATCCGGCGCAGCTCACTACGCAGCCGGCGCAATGCCCGCAGCCGCTGCGGCTCTGCCAGCGCGGTGGATTGTTCGGCTTCGGCGATCACCGCGGCGTATTCGACGATGCGGGCATCGGCCATCTCTTGGGCCAAGCGTCGTTCGGGCCCGAGCGCTGCGGGTTCGGCCAGCCACACCATCGCCTCCCCGCCGCCTTCGACGATCTCCTCGGCGATCCAGTCGAGCTGCTCACGGGTGCGGGCATCGGCCGGTAGCGCCACCACCCCGTCCCCGAGGGATGCCACACCCAGGCGTTTGAGTTTGCGCCACACCGTGATCCGTGCCGTGGACGGTTCGCGCGGCATCCGATACGACAGCAGCACCCACTGCCCCGCGGCCTCCGCCCGCCCGGACATCACGCTACTCATACCCTCACCCCCATTCGCTCCTCTACGACCACCCGGCCCACCATAGCGCAACCATGGTTGCAATCTTTCTCACATTCCGAAACTATGCAACCACGGTTACATTTCCCGGCATGGATCCGGATGGAGAAGGGAACACCCCCGTGCTACGCGACACCACCACAGACCTCATCCCGCTACGCACCGCGACCAAAGCGTGGTTCCTCATCTCCCTGCAGACCTTCGGCGGCCCCGCCGGCCAGATCGCGGTCATGCAACGCACCCTGGTCGAGGAGAAGCGCTGGATCGGCCAGCAACGCTTCCTGCACGCCCTCAACTACTGCATGCTGCTCCCCGGCCCCGAAGCCCAGCAGCTGGCCATCTACATCGGCTGGCTGCTCAACGGCCGCCGCGGCGGCCTCATCGCCGGCACCCTGTTCGTCCTGCCCGGCATGCTCGCACTCCTGGCGCTCTCGGCGATCTACGTCGGATTCGGCGATACCACCTTGGTTACCGCCCTACTGGCCGGTCTGGCCCCCGCCGTGGTGGTCATCGTCGCCCAAGCCGTCCTGCGCGTCGGCCGCCGCGCCCTCACCCGGCCCGGGCTGGTCGCGATCGCCGTCACCGCCTTCACCGCGCTCACGCTGTTCGCGGTCCCGTTCCCGATCGTGATCGCCGCCGCGGCGGCCGCCGGATGGGCACTGGGCCGCAAAAGCCCTGCCACACCGGCGAATTCCCACGACTCGGACCAGGACACCGAGGCAGGCGCGCCGCTGATCGCCGACGACGCCCTGCATCACGAGGTGCCCTCGACCCGGCGCGGCCTGGCCGTGCTCGGCATCGGGCTGCTCATCTGGGCCGCTCCCGTCGCGGCCGCCGCCGTATTTCTCGGCCCCACCAGCACACTCACCACCCAAGGCGTGTTCTTCTCCGGCACCGCCGTGGTCACCTTCGGCGGCGCCTACGCAGTACTCGCCTTCGTCGCCCAACGCGCCGTCGAGGTCTACGGATGGCTCTCACCCACCGATATGGTCCGCGGCCTCGCCCTCGCCGAATCCACCCCCGGCCCCCTGATCATGGTCGTCCAATTCGTCGCGTTCCTGGGCGCCTACCACCATCCCGGCACCCTCGACCCCTGGACCGCGGGCATTCTCGGGGCCCTGCTCACCACCTGGGTCACCTTCGTACCCTGCTTCCTGTTCATCCTCCTGGGCGCCCCCTACGTCGAACGCCTCCGCCACAACCACACCCTCACCACCGCACTGACCGGCATCACCGCCGCGGTCGTCGGCGTCATCGCCAACCTCGGCCTCTACTTCACCCTCCACACCCTGTTCACCGACACCCACACCATCACTACCGGTCCCCTGCACCTACAACTCCCCGACCTCACCAGCATCCAGCCCACCGCCATCGCGATCACCGCCATCGCCGCAGTCCTCGCCTTCAAACTCAACTGGCCGATGCTGCGAATCCTCGGCATCAGCGCTGTTCTCGGCCTCGCCGCAGTCCTGGCGGTGTGAGAATGCATCGATCGATGAGCAACACTCCGCAACTGCGATTCGACGCTGTCCAAGTCGGCCGTCCGGCCGAAGCCCGGCACCCTGTGCCCGGCAGAACCGGACGCGGTCGCGGTCTGCCGACCGTCACGTCGACCCCACCTGCCATATCCATATAAGGAGTGATCACGGACAGTCACCCGGCTGTCGCCGGTCCTCGCCCGCCGGGTGCATTCCCGGCACCGATGGTGTCGCGATGTCGGGGCGCCCGACGCGATAGGCCACGGTTTGTCCGGCCCGGTAGTGCGCTCTCCCGTTCGGAACCGCCTTCGGCTCGTCGGGGGCGATCCGTGGCGTCCGGTTGGTCCGGTGGCGCCCGGCGGCGGAAAGTGTCCGACGGTTCAACTGGATCGCTGTCATTGCGCTGACCACGGTCGAACGGACTTGTAGATGCGCGGTACGCGGATCGGCCGCGGCGAGTCGAGCGGTACGCAGATCGGTGGCGACCAGGCACACCTCGAGACCATCGGCGCGGTATCGGTGCGCGTCGTCGGCCACGGCGGCCAAAGTACGAAGCGACAGGAACTCCAACCGGGTCGCGTCGATGATCAGGCCTGCGCCCGCTGCCGCCTCGGCGGCTTGCCGGACCTGCCGCCGCCACAGTGGCAGGGTGAAGGCGTCTGCTTGACCACGCACGGACAGAACAACAACCTCGCCGCGCCACCGGGTGCGGAATACCAGCTGTTCTTCGGGTGACCTGCCCGGCACCACGGGAGAAGCGGAAGAGAACGAGGAAGAGCCGACACTTGGTTTCATAGTGCCCTCACATCGGGTCGATAGGCGATATCGCATCGCGGTCGGGCAGCCCTGGCGGGTTTCAAGGCGACTTCATGGGCCCAATCGGCAGGCTAGACCGGTGCGGCTCGACCGCCAACGGCCGTTCGGAAATGTTCGTTTGCCGAAACCCGGCTGTGGCCTGCTGCTCCAGTTCGTCACGCAGCGATATCGACGCCGGGTCTGCCGATCCAGGCCCTGATCAGCAGGTCGCGCGAGCGCAACCCGCACACCGACGTTCGATACCCGAACCGATCACCGAACCGATCTCCATCCCACTTGACGTTCACCTGTTGAACGTACCGTTATTTAGCGGTACGGTCATTGGTGTATCGATAAAGCACTCAAAAGTGCGACCGCCCCGAAACCCCGACCCATCGGGGCGTGACCGAGTGAGGACCACCGATGAACCGAAATCCCGAACAGCGCACCCGCCGCCTGGCCGCCCGGATCGCCGCGATCGCGGTGCTCACCCTCACCTCCCTGACCGCCGTCGCAGGCCCGGCTCTCGCCGGTCCGAACGACTCCCACGATTCCGGCCACAGCTTCGGCGATAGCAACGGCTGGGACAGCAACGGCTGGGACGACAACGACAGCCAGGCCTACGACGGCGACGACTGGGGCGACGGCGACGAGTTCGGCTGGGACGACCACGGCCAGTACGGCTACAAGGGTCATAACCAGCAGAACTACGACGGCTGGAACGACCAGTTCAACAGCGGCCACGACGAGCGCGACGACGACAGCCACCCCAATCGCGGCGGCACCCGGGGTCACGACTACGACACCCCCGTGGACTGGGACCGTGAGGACCACAGCGGCGGCGGCGGCATTCCGCAGACCTGGAACAAGCCGAACCCCTACATCCCGCCGGCCCCGGCGAGCCCGTTCCCGTTCCCGATCCCGCAGGTGCAGCTGCCGGCACTGCCGCAACTGCCGCTTCTGGGACTTCCGGGCCTTCCGGGAATCGGGGGGCTCCCCGGCACCGGCAGCGTCGGCTGACTCGATCACGTTACCGTTGTCCAGCGGTACACTATAAAGCGAGTCGCTACTCAACAATGAATGGCCGGATCCGAGATTCCCGGATCCGGCCATTCACACCGATCAGGCAGATACGGCCGCCGCCGCACTCAGCTGCCGCCCCGCCGCGGCGAGCACGGCATGCGCGGAATCGGACAACTCCTCCTGGCGTACCGCCCGCTCACAGCGGCGCGCGAGATCCTTGCGGTCCGCCCCCGCCGGTTCGACCGGGGCCAGCACGACCTCCGCCGTGAGTCCACGGGCGCGCAGCACCCGGGCGATCGAGCCGACCAGCGTATCGTCGCCGACGAATCCGGGGATCGTGCTGCGATCACCGTGCGCGCCGAGATAACGCAACCGCACCGGCTGCACGGGAACCCCGGTATCCACGGCGGCCTGGAACAGCGCGGGACGCAGGGTGCCGTACGCCCGCCCACACCAGGTGGTGCCCTCCGGGAAGAAACCGATCCGCTCCCCCGCGGTGAGGCGGGCGCCCACCTGTGCCACCACCTCGGGCAGGTCGCGCAGCCGTTCCCGTTCGATGGGAACGACACGCATCACCCGGGCCAGCCGGCCGAGCAGCGGCCAGTCGATGAGATCGGCGCGGGCCACGAACGCCAGCGGCTGCACGGCCGCGAGCACGACGATATCCGCCCACCCGATATGCCCGCAGGCGACCAGGACTCCGGTGTCCGGCGCCGCGAACCGGGGCCGGGTGGGGACGGCGCCGCCGCGGCGGTCGACCACTCGCAGGCGGATCCCGCAGGCGCGCAGCAGGGTGTGCGCGAAGCGCCGCTGCACACCCGATCGCCGCGACGGCGGCGTGACGATATGCGCGAACGGGTAGGCCAGTAGCACCGAGATCGCCCCCGCAGCGCGGAACCCCGCCCGGACCACCCCGATTTCGGGGCGGTGCGCGACGCAGCCTGTCACACACGGGCTCACCGGCATCCACGCATGAACCGCGGGTGCCGCCGCGGGGGACGCGATCGGCGCGATCGGCTGGATGCCGTCGCGTGCCACGGCTGTCACCGCGCACCGCCGAGATTGGCGGCGGCGCCGCGCAGCCGATCCAGGTAGCGGGTGTTGATGGTGTCCAGGCCCAGCAGGACCACGAAATCGGCGACGGCGAAATCCGGGTCGTGGGCCGGTTCGCCGCAGATCTCCGCACCCAGGCGCAGGTAGCCGTTCAACAGCGGCGGCAGTTTGGGCCGCGCGGGCGCCGGGAGTTCGTCGAGCGGTACGCCGTCCACGACCACCGGCCGGTAGGGCCGCACCCGCTTGTCCGGGCCGCAGGCGTGCTTGGCGAGCAGAAGATCACGGACACCGCGGACGTTGACCCCCGCGGGGTCGCCGGGGTTGTTTCGCATCGGCACCGACGCGCATCCCATCACCCAGTCGTACCCGGTGAGCTGGATGTAGTGCAGGATTCCCGCCCACATGAGAGTGAGTACCGATCCGTTGCGGTGTTCGGGGACCACACAGGCCCGCCCCATTTCCACGACCCGCAGCCCGTGCGGATCCAACCGCGTCAGGTCGAATTCGGTGGCCGTGTAGTACCCACCCGCGGCCGCGACCTTGTCCGGCGGCAGCATCCGGTAGCAGCCGACGAACTCGCCGGAGAGTTCGTCGCGCACCAGCATGTGGTCGCAGTGCTCGTCGAAGCGGTCCGCGTCCAGACCGGTGCCGTCGTCGGGAATCCGGAAGCCGGGCTCGTTGGCGAAAACGTTGTACCGCAACCGCTGCGCCGCGATGCGATGGTCGGAGTCGGAGGAGACGATCAGTGCGTATCGGGACCGGTGATCCTCGCTGCCGGCCGGGCGGGCCGGCGCTGTCAGCACGGACGTAATAGCCATAAGGCCTAGGAGGCCAGTCCGACACGGCGCCGGAGCAACCGCAAAGTGTCGCCGGCATGCCGGTTCGGTTAACGAGACCTTCATCACACCGGACGTTCACCGCCGGGTTTCCGGCCGTTCGTCCGAACCGCGCACACACGCCCGGAGTTGGGCCGGAATCCATATCGAATTCGCACACCTTCGGCGCCATCCACCGTGGGCACAGCGTCATCCGCCGTGGGCAGACCCCGCTCGACCGGGCCCGCCCACGCGGTTATGCCACGAAGCGCTCGGGTTCCCGGATCCGGTCGCGCCGCTCGTCGACCTCTTCGAATCCGGGCCGCCCGGTTCCGATGAAGGCCACCAGCCAGGACAGGACCGCGGCGAACCGGTTCCGGAAGCCGACCAGATAGAACAGGTGCACGGCCAGCCAGATGAACCAGGCGACAACACCCTTGAAGGTGATGCGATCGTTCAATTTGGTGACCGCGCTGAACCGGCTGATCACCGCCATGCTGCCCTTGTCCCAGTACACGAACGGCGTACCCGGGTGCTTATCGCGGCTGATGATATCGGCGGCGTGCCGGCCCTCCTGCATGGCGACCGGCGACTGGCCCGGGTAGCCGTTGAGCGAGGTCATATCGCCGATCGCGTAGATATCGGCGTATCCGCCGACGGTGAGATCGGGGTTGATCAGCAGCCGGCCGGCCCGATCGGTCTCGCATCCGGTCGCCTCGGCCAGGAGTTTCGCGAAACCACCGGCCTGCACACCGGCCGACCAGACGATGGTCTCGGCTTCGATCCGCCGCTCGGCGCCGTCCTTGTCCTTGACGGTGACTTCACCGTCGGCGATATCGGTGACGAAGGTGCCGAGCAGCACCTCGACACCGCTGCGGGTCAGCGTCTTCTTCGCGTACTCCGACAGGCCGCCGCCGAAGGGCGGCAGCACCGCACCGGCCCCCTCGACCAGGCTCACCGAGACGTCCTGGTGGAAGTGCCGCTTGGCCAGTTCCTTCAGCTGGCCCGCGACCTCGACACCGGTCGCCCCGGCGCCGACCACCACGAACGAGAGCAGGCGGCGGCGCGTCTCCTCATCGGCGCCAGAGGCTTCCCGGAACACCCGCTCGATCTGGGCGCGTAGCAGCTTGGCGTCATCGATGGTCTTCAGCGAATAGGTTTTGTCCGCGAAGTCGTCGCGGCCGAAATAGGACTGGCTGGCGCCCGTCGCCGCGATCAGCGATCCGTAGCGGATCCGGCGGTCGCCCTCCGCGGTCCGGTAGGTGAGGATCGCCGCGTCGGGCTCGATGGCGGTGACCTCACCGAGGCGCACATCGGCCTCTTCGTGACGGCGCAGGATATTCGCGATCGGGGGCGCGATCTCCTCGGACGCCAGGACCCCGGTGGCGACCTGATACAGCAGCGGCTGGAACAGGTGTTCCGGTGTGCTCGAAATCAGGACATAATCGACACCGGCCTTGGCCAGCTGCTTGGCCGCGGCCAAACCTCCGAAACCCGATCCGATGATCACGACATCCGCGTACTCGACCCCTGCGCCGATACCAGTGACGTTCTGCATGACAGCCTCCTTCACTCATTAGGAACCGTCATCCAAGTCCAAGATATTTCAAGGTTCAGGGCGCATAATTGAGATGACTCTTATCTGTTCTGGTCATGAATGGAGGCCCTGGTGGAACTTCGGCAGCTCACGTACTTCGTCGCGGTGTGCGAGGAGCTCAGTTTCAGCAGGGCGGCGGCCCGCTGTTTCATCTCGCAGTCGGCGATCAGTCATCAGATCGCCCGGCTCGAACACGACCTGGGCGTGCAGCTCTTCGAGCGCTCTACCCGATCGGTCGTCCCCACCGACGCGAGCACAAGGTTACTACCGCTGGCAAAGCAGATGCTAGGTCTGGAATCGGCCATCCGCGCCTCCATCCGCACCACCGGCCCGCGCGTCCGGCTCACCGCGAATATGTCCTTCGCCACCCGATCGCTCTCGGCCATCGCCGGCGCCCGCGAGGCACATCCGGGCGCGGAGATCGAGTTCGTCATCAAACCGTTCCGGCAACGGGTCGCCGCCGTCGCGGACGGGGATTGCGATCTGGCCCTCATCCGCGGCAGTGTGCAGCAGGCGGGCATGATCGTCGAGCAACTCTGGGTGGAGGATCTGACCCTCGCCACCGCCCCGTCCCATCCGTTGGCCGGGCGCACCGATGTCACGCTTCCGGAGCTCGCCGACTATCCGCTCCTGCTGCCTCCGGAGTCCGAGCAGATCCTCATCCACAATGTCATCCGCGCCGCGTTCGCCGATATGCCCAGCGGCCCCACCTACGGACCGCCCATTCCGCCGGACCATACGGCCACCATGGAACTGATCAACCATCCCGACGCCTGGACCGCGCTCTACGCCAACAGCTCCACCGAAGGTATCGCCACGCTCCAGTTGGCCGACCACCGCCTGCGCATCCCGGTCTCCGCCGTCCTGCGCGCCGACACCCGCCGCACCCCCATCCTCACGACCCTGCTCAACGGCCTGCGCGATCTCTAGGCGGTCAGCTGTATTGCTGCCGGATCCCGGCGGCCAGGTCGCGCAGCAACGTCCGGGCCTCCGGTGGTGCCAGTACGGTCAGGTGATTCGCGAACTGGAGCAGCTGCCGGGTGTCGTCGAGCACCCGGCAGGTGATGGTGACCCGGGCCCGGCGATCGGCGACGGCTTCGTGCACGGTCAACCGGGTACCGAGGATTCGACCGGCGCGATCCAGCTGCTCGATATCGAGTTCGGCGTGCACGAGGAGCTCACCGGTCGTCTCCCAGCGCGCGGTCAACTGCGCGGCGACGGTGTGCAGAGTCGCCCCGGCGCGTAACCGGCGCGGCAGCCGCAGCGCCTGCCACCGCGCGATCCGGTCGAGCAGGAACAGCCGCGGCGTCTCCCGCTCGTCGGCCACGAGATACCAGCGTCCCGATTTCGCCAGCAGCCCGTACGGATCGGCGACCCGCCAGACCGGCCCGGACTCGTCCGACCGGCGATAGAGCACCCGCAGTCGCACCCCGCGCCGCAGGTCACCGACCAGCTCCGCAGGGGACGCGCCACCACTGTCCGCCGCGAACCACGGACGGTTGTCGGTGACCACGAGACCGCTGAGCGGTAGCAGACCTTCGGCGCCCGGTTTCGCGGGCGCGACCTTACGCCGGGCCCGGTCACTGTCCGCGGCCGCGCCCAGATCGTCGCGCTGCTGGTCATCGAGACCGGTCAGGACCAGGTGGTCCCGATCGCCCGGCGTGAGCCGAGAGGTATCGAGGGCACCGCCCGGCAGTAACGTCACTCCACCCCCGCGGCCCTGCCGGGCGTGCACCGGGAACCCCGCCTCCTGCAGCCAGTTCAGATCCCGGAGCACGGTCCGCACCGAAACCCCCAGTTCGTCGGAGAGCGCCGCAGTGGTCGTGACCGGGCGTGACTGCAGGGCCAGCAGCAGTCCGAAGAATCGATCGGGCGTCATATCCGAAGAATCTCAGAAAAACCTGACAGATTCCGTCGGGTTTGCCGGATACAACGGGGTCGGCCCACAGCTACGAAAGGAAACAACCTATGCCCGCCCCCACCATGTTCATCGTCTACGTCGCCGACGCCCCGGCCGCCGCCCGGTTCTACGGGGACCTGTTCGATATGACACCGGTGTTCGAGAATCCCGGATTCTTCGCCTTCGACCTCGGCGGCGGAGTTCAGCTGGCGCTGTGGCGGTCGCCGGCGGGTGATCTCGCCACCACACCCCGCACCAGCGAACTGTGCCTGACCCTGCCCGGTGATCCCACGGTGATCGACGAGCTGTTCGCGGCCTGGAAGGGCCGCGGCGTGACCGTCGTATCCGAACCCGAGGACGCGGTGTTCGGCCGCACCTTCGTCGTCGCCGATCCCGACGGCAACCTGATCCGGGTGGCGCCGGTGGACTGATACCGACGAAAGGCCCCGGCGGCCGGGCAGTGGCCGCCGGGGCGTTCGATGGCGGCACCGGTTCGGCGCGGTGCGCCACCTACCGATCCGAGTGGCGAGGGACCATCTCTCGGGCCGGTATGTTCAGGCCGCCTCCCGGCGGCGGGCCGTCACCGGCGCTGCCGCAGTACGGCGCCCTCCGGCACCGCCTGCACCTGGCCGTTCTTCAGGATGATCACGCCCGGGCTCCCGGGCGGCAGCTGATATCCGGGGAGATACCGGTCGATGTTCTCGCGCAGGATCACCCGATCGATATCGGACCGCTCCTGACCGTTGATGATGATCTTCTTCGCACCCGGGCCCGGATCGGCGCCGGCCACGCCCGCACCCGTCACCGCCGCACCCACGATCCCCGCTCCACACATCACCGCTACCAGCGCTCTACTCGCCGGTTTCAGCTTCACCATGGGAACTCCTTGTCGCACCGTATTTTTCGCCGACCCTGTCGACCGGCTCTCCGATAACAGCGACGCTATCCGGGCTCGCTGTGCCCGCCCTGCGAGCCGAGCTGTGAGTCTGCTGGGAACCCGGATCCGTTCCCCAGGAAATCCGGGGGCACCCGATCCGCCGCCCGGGTCGTATCCTCCCGGCATGACCTCGATCGACGGACTGTGTACCGTTCGTCCCGGCGCCGGCCGTGAGAATCGGGATTCGGCGTCAGCCGCAGCAGAAGGGGTCGTCGCAGGGCCGGCCCACTTCACTGCCGTAGGTTCCGAGATGCCGGATCGGTTCGAGCACCGCGTGCACGGTTGTCGCGTCCAGCGGCGCCGTCACCGCGCTGGGCCGCCCCCAGTTCGGGGGCGCCTGTCCGACGTCGTAGCGGGCCACGCCGTCGATGAACAGGGTCCACAGGCAGTGGTCGGGAAACGGGTTCATCCGCAGCACCCACCACCGGCCGTCCACCAGCGCGGCGACCGGGAACCGGCCGTCACCGGTCCGCTTCCAGACCGGCCGTGCGAATGCTTCAGGCGCGACCACGACACTGCACCATTCCGACCTCCTGGACAGGTGACCACCGGCAAGTGATTCTCCTACGGTGCCGCGGTCCGCGTGGGCCGGTCCGGGGTACCGAACGATTCCAGAATCATGTCGGTCCGGTCGCGGGCTGCCTGCGCCATCCCGGGATGAGTGGTCTCGTACAGTTTCCCGGACTCGACCGCGGCCAGGATGATCTCCGCCGCCCGCGCCGGGGGCAGGGATTCCTTCGCCATCTCGGCGATCGCCTCCCGCATCGGCGCCAGCTTCGCCATGACCTCCGGCGGCATCCCGTCCGACTCCCCCGCCGCATCGGGGTCCGCGAGTTCGGCGAGGCCGCGGAACATCTGCGTATCCACCGGCCCGGGACAGACCGCGGTCACCCCGACCTCGGGCGCGATCAGAGCCAGTTCGCCCCGCAGCGATTCCGAGATCGAGATGATCGCCGCCTTGCTCGCCGCGTACGGCGCGCCGAACAGCCCCACGGTCAGACCCGCCAGTGAGGCGGTGTTGACGATATGGCCGCGGCCCGCGGCGATCAGGTGCGGAGTGAACGCGTGCACCCCGTTCACTACGCCGCCCACGTTCACTGCCCATACCCGATCCCAGGCCGCCGGGTCGATCTCCCAGCTCGGCCCTCCCGCGCCCATGCCCGCGTTGTTGACCACCAGGTCCACCCGGCCGAACTCGGAGAGGGTGCGGTCGGCGAGCGCTCGAACCTGCGCGAGATCCGCCACATCGGCCGGTACCGCAAGGGCGTTCTCGCCCAGCTCGTCCGCGGTCGCTTCCAGGGCATCGGTGTCGATATCGACGATCACCACCCGCAGGCCCCGTGCCACCAGCGCCGCCGCAACCGCCGCACCGATTCCGTTGGCGGCACCGGTGACAACGGCGACCTGCCCCGCTTCGAGTTTCATGAGCCCTCCATCCCGACCGGGCCACCCCGATGGCGGCCCGGCACCACCATCTTCTCGACCCGAGACACCGAGCGCATCGGCCCACAGACCGATCTCCACCCGGAACCTCGGAACTACAGCGCGATACCGGACTCGGCATACGGGTTCTGGAACCGCTGTGGCGGCGGATGCACGGATCCCACTCCAAACCAACCGGGTTCGCGCCGGGCCGCGCGGGAGGCGACCTCTATCTCGCGGTCGGCTCCGCGGGAACCTCACCGCCGGACGACACCGCCGCCTCCAACCGCGCGACCGCGTCCGAGGGAAGCTCCACCTGCCATGCGCCGAGATTCGCCACCAGCTGGTCGGCACTGTCGACTCCGACGATGGGCAGGACGGACGGCGAGCGGTGGCGGGTCCAGGCCAGCGCCACCTGCGCCGGAGGCACCCCGAGATCCCCCGCCACCTCCGCCACCGCGGCGGCCGCGGCCTGCCCGCGCGGGCCGCGATCCGGCGCGTCGGCGGCCCCGGCGAGTACGCCGTGCTCCAGTGGCGACGCCACCGTCACGCTGACACCGAATGACTCTGCCATGGGCAGTGTTTCGCGCTCGATATCGCGGCGCAGCAGATTGTAGGGGACCTGCACCCCCGAAAACGGTGTCCACCCCTGGCATTCGGCCAGCGTATTGGCCTGCGCCACCGTCCATGCCGGTGCGTCGATGATCCCGGTGTGCAGGACCTTGCCGCAGCCGACCACATCGTCGAGCGCCTGGAGAGTCTCCTCGATGGGTGTGCCTCGATCCGCGACGTCCACCCAGAAGACGTCGACATAGTCGGTGCGCAACCGCCGCAGACTCCGCTCCAGCGACAGGATCAGACTCTTGCGGTGGCCTCCCGCGGTACCGGCGTCGGCGGGATCGGGTG
The DNA here is from genome assembly GCF_040638875.1 of Nocardia sp. NPDC024068. NCBI lineage: Bacteria > Bacillati > Actinomycetota > Actinomycetes > Mycobacteriales > Nocardiaceae > Nocardia > Nocardia sp. NPDC024068. The sequence continues at coordinate 44,871 of NZ_JBEZYU010000027.1, forward strand.
TGAGCGTATGCCTGGTCCCGAGCACGAGCCGATCCCGCTTCCGCACAACCTCACCCAGCATTTCCTCGCTGGAATCCTGGGCCCAGGCGGTATCGACGAAATTCCCGCCGGCGTCGGCGAAGATATCCAGAATCCGCCGATACTCGTCTTTGTTCCGGATCGCCGTCGTACCCAGCACGAACTCGGAGACCCGCAGCCCGGTCCGCCCGAAAGGTCGGTATCGCATCACTCTGCAGTCTTACCGCACAACCCCGGCGCCCGCTCCGCACGGACCGCGACGCCCGCCGGAACGGGGTAGGCCGGATCGCCGTCAGCGCGGATCGACTCGATCCACCGCCGTGCCGTAGACATGCGGTGATTCGTCACATCGTGTGATGAACTCCTGCGGGAATCCCGGGTCGAACGGCGCAGCCGCCTCCAACCGGGCGACCATCTCTTCGGGTAGAACCACCTGCCCGGCCGCCAGATTCGCCGCGAGTTGCGCCGCGCTGCTCACCCCGACGATCGGCAGGACCGCGGCCGAACGGTGGCGGGTCCACGCGAGGGCGACCTGTGCCGCCGTGACCCCGAGTTCGGCCGCCACGGCCGCGACAGCGGAGGCCCCGGCGCGGTCCCGCGCGCTGAGCTTCCCCGGGTCCGCCCGCCTGCGCGCGGACCCCGACAGCACGCCCTGCGCCATCGGCGCCCACGCGGTCACGCTCATCCCGAACGCCTCGGCCATGGGCAGCAGTTCCCGTTCGATATCGCGTTGCAGCAGGTTGTAGGGCACCTGCAGGCCCGAGAAGGGCACCGAACCGCGGAACTGCGCGATCATATTGGCCTGGGCCACGATCCACGCCGGGGCATCAGAGATCCCGACGTGCAACACCTTCCCGGACCGCACGACATCGTCGAGGGCCCGCATGGTCTCCTCGATCGGCGTATGCCGGTCCCAGACATGCACCCAATAGATATCGACATAGTCGGTGCGCAATCGACGCAGGCTCCGTTCCAGCGAGAGGATCATGTTCTTACGGTGATTGCCCGCGGCATTGGGGTCGGCCGGATCACGGCTGAGCGTGTACTTGGTGCCGATCACGAAACGATCCCGCTCCCACAGCACCTCCCCCAGCATTTCCTCACTCGCCCCGTACGCCGACGCCGTATCCAGGAAGTTCCCGCCGACCTCGGCGAAAACCTCCAGTATCCGCCGGTATTCGTCCCTGTCGCCGATCGCCATCGTGCCCAGCACGAATTCCGAGACTCGCAAACCGGTCCGCCCGAACAATCGGTATCGCATCACGCCGTCAGTCTGGCAGCACAGGTCGTAGCCGGGTCGTCCGCCAGGAGCCCGCACCGAGACCACAGGTCGTCCCCCGCACGCTCGGCAACTTGTCACCGGCCCGGCATAGGGTCGCCGACATGTCCGAGCAGCGGTCCAACCCGCACGACGCGTATTTCCGGAAAGTCATGGCCCGCCCCGACAACGCCGCCTCCGAACTACGCGCCGTACTACCCGACACGATCACCGCACGCATCGACTGGCCCGCACTGCAACTACAACCCGGCAGCTACGTCCACCCCGACCTACGAAACCGCTTCAGCGACCTGCTGTTCCGCACCCGCCTCGACGGCCACCCCGCCTACATCTACATCCTGATGGAACACCAATCCAGCAGCGACGGGTTCATGGCCTTCCGCATGCTCGAATACATGGTCGCCATCTGGCGTCAGCACCTCGCCCACCAGGAGCACCGGAATCAGCGCACCGGCAGACGCGCCACTCTGCCTGCGATCATCCCCCTCGTCGTCCACAACACAGCCGAGGGCACCCGCTGGTCACCGGCGCATCCCACCGAACTGGCCGACCTGATCGACCTCGACCCCGCCGCCCGCGAAGCACTCGGCCCCCACCTGCCCCGGCTGCAATTCCTGCTCGACGATATCGCCGCCCTCGACCCCCGGGCGCTCCGCGACCGCGACCTCACCCCCGCGACCAGGGTATTGCTGGTCCTGCAGCGCATCGCCCCCAAGAACCCCGCCCTCGGACACGATATGCTGGACTGGCTCGAAGACCTGCGTGCCCTGGAGTCCGGCCCGGACCCGCTCGGCGACTACCTGACCGTCCTGACCTACCTCATGACCGTCGGCGAAACCACCGAAACAGACCTCGCAACGGTCTTCGAACAGCTCGGACCACGAGCGAAGGAGGCGATAGTGACCACAGCAGAAATTATCGAAGCCCGCGGGGAAGCCCGTGGAGAAGCCCGCGGAGAAGCCCGCGGCCGCGTCGAACTGCTCATCGAACAGATGACGGCCAAATTCGGCCCACTGCCGGCCGCCACGACGCACCGAGTCCGCTCGGCCGACCAGGCCCGGATCCGCACGTGGGCGACACGCGTGCTCACCGCCACCACACTCGACGAAATGCTGGCCTGACCCGAGCGCTCCTGGAACCGGCCGCACGCCCGGGCGCGGTTCCCGCCGGGTGCTATCGCCGCCGGGAGCTGCCCGGGGTGTGGCCGAGGGCGTGCCGGTAGACATCGATGAAGGCGCTGGGTGAGGCCCAGCCGCAGCGACCGGCGACCGCGGTCACGGAATGCCCCTCCGCGAGCATCCGCACCGCACGGTGCAGACGGAGATGGGTCCGCCACTGCGGGTAGGTCATGGCGAACTCGGTGCGGAACAAGCGGGTGAGGGTTCGTTCCCCGGCGCCCACCCGCCGGCCCAGTGCGGCCAGCGTCCAGGTGATCTCCAGGTCGCTTTCCACGAGCACGCACGCGGCCCGGAGACGTTCGTCGCGGGCGACCGGCAGCGGCAGATGCTCGCGCGGCATCCGGTCCAGCTGATCGAGCAGGACCTGCCGCAATCGGCCGAGTTCCCCCGCGGGCAGATCCTCCGGTGCGGAGCAGGTGATGATCAGTTCACGGACCAGCGCGGAGGTCGCGAGAACCGCAGGCGCCGCGCGATCATCGCGCTCCCCGAGTGGAAACGCGATGCAGTGGAATCGGGTCGGGCCGAAGAAATGGTGTTCGTGCCGATGGCCCGCGGGAATCCAGATCGCGCGATCCGGCGGCGCGATCCAGGTCCCGCTGTCGGTGCGGACCTCCGCGGCGCCGCCGCTGCAGTAGATCAGCTGATGGTCTGGATGGCGATGCGCGTCGATATGCGATCCGCCCGGTAGATCGCGCGCCCGGGTGGGCGTGGGGATCGCGTGGCGGGTTATCGACATATCTCGGGCATTTTATCGGAAGAAGTCACGGCAGACGCTTTCTACGCTGATCGTCGAACGACGACAGGAGACCCGCTGTGGACACCGCCACCACCCCCACGACCGAACCGGGTACGAGGTGGAACCGCATGCGGCACTGGGTGTTCGCGCACGCGGCGGACGATTTCTATCAGGGACTGGTCCCCGCGAGCATCCCCTTCTTCGTCCTGGAACGCGGCTACAGCTATACCGCGGCGTCCGGTCTCGCCCTGGCGGCCGCGCTCGGCAGTTCGCTGCCGCAGCCGCTGCTCGGGGTGCTCGTCGACCGCCGGCCACTGCTGTGGCTCGCGCCGACCGGTCTGCTGGTAGCCGGAGCCGGAGCCGGGCTGGCAGGGCCGGTACCGGCCTATCCGATGGTCTGGCTGCTGATCCTGATCTCCGGAATCGGTATCGCGGCCTTCCATCCCGCGGCCGGCCGGGGTGCCCGCCTGGCGGCCGGGGACAGCACCGTCGCCATGAGTTTCTTCGCGGCCGGCGGAAGTATCGGCTTCTTCCTCGCACCCGCCCTGGCCACCCCGCTGCTCGCGTCGTGGGGTGTCGGCGCCACCGCGGTTTTCGTCCCGCCCGCGGTCCTCATGGCGTGGGTACTGTGGCGGCATCAGTCGCGGCATGCCGGACCCAGCACGCCGGCGGGTCTATCTACAGGCCGGGATCAGTGGGGTCCGTTCGCACTGCTCACAGTGGTCGCGGTCATCCGCTCGATCCTGTTCCTCGGGATGAACACTTTTATCGCGCTGTACTGGATCGGGTATCTGGGGGCCGGCCGCGTCATGGGTGGGGTGGCGCTCACCGCGTTCCTCGTCGGCGGTGTGGTGGGCACCCTGTGCGGTGGGCGCCTCGCGGATCGGATCGGTACGCGGGCCACCATCCGGCTCGGCGGTCTCCTCGCGATTCCCGCATTGGTCGCGCTACGGCTGATCGACGACACCTGGATCGCCCTGATAGCGGTGGCGCTGGCCGGTGTGGCCGCCAATCTGCCGTTCGCGGTGCTGGTGAAACTGGGACAGGACTACCTTCCGGCCCGGCCCGGTACCGCCGCGGGGGTCACCCTCGGCATCGCGGTCAGCGCGGGCGGCCTGTTCATGCCGCTGCTGGGCAGGCTCGCCGACCACCACGGACCGCAGGCCGCGCTGACCGCATTGTGCGTCGTACCGGCGTCGGCCGCCGCACTCGCCTTCCTGCTACCGCCTCCCGGCAGCACCGAGCGCTGACCGGGACAACCGCCGGCCGCGCCGCGTCGGAGAACCCGGCCGGCCTTGCGCAACCTTCAGGCCGCGTCCGGCTTTTCGAACCTCGCGACGAACCGGAGTTCCAGGGCGTATGCCAAACGCTCCAACATACCGATGGTCGGGGTACCGCCCCCGGATTCGAGCCGCGATACATCCGGTTGACGCAATCCCGCACGCGCGGCCACCTCGGTCTGGGTGAGCCCGAGCTCCAGGCGGCGCTCACGAATGGCGTTGGCGAACTCTATTGCGAGCCGTGCCTCTTCACGACCGGCCTCGTATTCCGCCGCATTGAAATCGGCGCGCGCTGCCCGCTCTCGCCGCAACTCGTCCATGGTCCCGTGCTCAGCCATCGCCGTTCACCTCTCTGTGGAAACTGAATCGAGCGTGATCGTGTTCTGCTTCGCATACCTTGCGCAAAAGCTTCGCCCGCTCGACCTCAGCGGATTCTCGCATCCGCGTTTTGCGGAACACCGTCAACAAGATGACGCGGCGCCCCGGCGCGAGCCAATAAGTCACTCGCATTTCCCTTGGATGCAGGTGGAAGCGGAGCTCACGAACCTTCTCTCTCAGGTTCCGAGACCACGGATCACCGAGAGTTTCCGCCTTGTTGACCGCGATGATGGTCTTGGACGTCTGCATACCGGCACGGTGCTGGATGGCACCCGAGATCCCCAGGGCCACATACAGCTGCGGGGAGACCGTCTTACCGGTCTGGCCGACCTGGAACTGGCCCGGGTAATAGCCCGAGTCGACCGCGGCGCGGGAGGCGCCGACAGCCGCACCGAACGAATCGGCGAGAGCCTCGACCACGGAGAAGTTGTCGGCCGAACCGACACCGCGGCCGCCGGAGACGACGATATTCGCCTCGGTCAGCTCCGGACGGTCACCACCCACGATGGGCTCGCGGCTGGTGACCTTGACGACGCCCTCTTCCTGCGCGGGGACCTCGACGGTGACCTTCTCGCCGGCGCCGGCCGAGGGCTTGGCCTCGTCGGTATCGCATCACGCCGCCAGTCTGGCAGCGCGGCAGCGTTCCAACCGTGCAAGCTAACTACCGCCACCGAAGGCGGACCCCGGCGGCTCACCGGCGCGGGCCATGTAGCGATCCCGGCCGTCCGAAAGGTAACGGCGCCAACGTTGTCTCATTCCGAGCATTCCGGGAAGACTGCCAGTGGGTGGTGGCATGTACCGGACGAAGGGGGCTACGTCATCCGGGTAGTCGAAATCGGCATAGAGGTCCTCGACAGTACCGAACGGATCTTCGAATTCGTCGGGATTCTCGTGCACCCACGCAATGGCCAGGTAGACCCACACGTGGTCATCATGCTGTGCCAACTCATCCATCAACTCCGGCAGCCGATACAGCTCATCCGACAAAAGCAGCGAAATATCCTCGATCACCCCCATCTTCGTATCGGACGGCACCACCGCACTCAATGCCAATGTCACCGCGTCTTCTCCGGTGATCCATTCGTGCTCATACCCGTATCTCAGTTCACCCGGCGTCAAGCGGGCCCATTCGGCAACGAATGAACCCGGAATCGAGAACTTCACCGTAGCACTCATTTTTTGATCGGAATCCCATTGATTGTGCCGGGGATACCGACCTTCGCAGCGAGGCCCAACCCGCCGTCCAGTAGGCCGGTGCCATTTCCTCCTGCGGAAAGAGGCGAACTCGGAGTGCAGCCGGGTGAGGTCGGGGGCAAAGCGGGAGGTTCCGGCGGTGCGCCCGGCGCTCGACCCGCAGAGTGTTCGGCAATCGCGTGATTGTAGCCGGCTTGCCGTAGCACATCCGCGTAATTCTCCGCTGCTCGGATAGCAATTTCCCAGCCCGCAAGAATTCCGGACGAAGCCTCGTCGTATGAAATGGCCCATTGCCGCGCGGCGTCGAAGCTACCCGCCATACCACCACATTGCATCTTCAGCAGAGATACGGCAGTTGAATAAGCGTCATAAATTTCCAGGGCCGCGTTGTGACAGTTGGTGGCGGCGGCGTAGTAGGTGTTCGGATCTACATCTATCGTCACCGCCCGAGCATCCTGACATTCACAGCCATTGCACCCTGATAGTTTTCACGTGCCTGAGTGGCCGCGTCCTGCAAGGCCTGGAGCCCTTCCTGAACTTCGCCCGCGCTCACAGACCAGGTCCGGTGCGCTTCGGCGTACGCCAGTGCGGCATCGCCACTCCATGCCGGCCCCAATGACTTGACCTTTGCATCCAAAGCAGTCAGTTGGTCGATCGCATATTCTTTCAGTCCCCGGATGCGGTTAGTGACATCCTCGAGGTGATCCAGGTCTACTCGAAATTCACCGATATCAGCCATGGCCCGCTCTTCAAAGATTCAGCGAGGAATACTCCGATGAGTTCCCCTCGTCTGTTATGCGATAGTTTTCTGCGTTGACCCGAGCTTCTCCGCGATCTCGAATAATGCCTCCCACACCTCCAAAACGCCGGCGCGCATCTCCTCCCAGCCGAGAAGGTAAGCAGCAGCAGCGGAACCACGCCAGGTGTCCTGCAACCCCTCCACGTCTGCACCCAATGAGATCGTTCCGGCTTTGAGATCTGTAGCGATCACGTACGCCATCCGCCCTACGGCGAGTACCTCTTCGGGCTGGATGGTCACCGAGGTTGCAGAAGTCGAATCAGCAGGAGACATGTCTGCTTCCCCCGAAATTCCGCACCGGGGAACGAACGAACGAGCGCTGCACGCCGCACGGGCCGAATCGGCCCGAACCAGACGAAAGGCCTTCATCCGCTGAATTCCCCAGCGCCGGAGGCTGGTTGACGAGCATCTTTCCCCCTTGCAGTCTGACCGGTCACCAAGCTACAGCACACTTCCCCGAATCCACCTGCCATCCAACCTTCGGGAATCATGGCCGGAACGTGCCATACCCCCGCGCCCGGCGACCGAGACAACGACAACCGGCGATGGTCGCGGCTCGGACTCCGGCGTGACGCTTCGAGAGAGTGCCGGTGCCGGTGGAATACGACCACGCCCGGCCGGATGATCCGGCCGGGCGTGATTCCGAGCTCGTCGCGGGGTAGTCCGCGCGGGCGCTCAGCCCTTGTGCTTCTTGACCTCTTCGGTCAGCTGCGGGGCGACATTGAACAGGTCGCCCACGATGCCGTAGTCGGCGATCTCGAAGATCGGCGCCTCTTCGTCCTTGTTGACCGCGATGATGGTCTTGGACGTCTGCATACCGGCACGGTGCTGGATGGCACCCGAGATCCCCAGGGCCACGTACAGCTGCGGGGAGACCGTCTTACCGGTCTGGCCGACCTGGAACTGGCCCGGGTAATAGCCCGAGTCGACCGCGGCGCGGGAGGCGCCGACAGCCGCACCGAACGAATCGGCGAGGGCCTCGACCACGGAGAAGTTGTCGGCCGAACCGACACCGCGGCCGCCGGAGACGACGATATTCGCCTCGGTCAGCTCCGGACGGTCACCACCCACGATGGGCTCGCGGCTGGTGACCTTGACGACGCCCTCTTCCTGCGCGGGGACCTCGACGGTGACCTTCTCGCCGGCGCCGGCCGAGGGCTTGGCCTCGATCGATCCCGGGCGTATCGAGATGACCGGGACATCGCCGGTGGCCTGGGCGTCGACGGTGAACGCGCCACCGAAGATGCTGTGCACGGCCGTGCCGTCGGACTTCACGTCGATAACGTCGACGAGCAGGCCGGAGCCGATACGCGCGGCGAGCCGCCCGGAGACCTCTTTGCCCTCGGCGGAGGCGGCGACCAGGACGGCGGCCGGGGAGGCCGATTCGACCAGGCCGGCCAGCACATCGACCTTCGGGGTCACCAGGTAGTTGTCCGCGTCATCGGATTCGGCGACGTAGATCTTGGCGGCGCCGGCGGCGGCGAGGGCATCGGACAGTTTGTCGGCGGTGCCGGGGGCACCCACCACGACCGCCGACGGCTCACCCAGGGTGGCGGCCGCGGTCAGCAGTTCGGTGCTGACCTTCTTGACCGCACCTTCGGCGTGCTCGACGAGCACAAGTACTTCTGCCATTTGTCTCTTCTCCTAGAAGTTGCTGCGGTGCGGGTCTCAGATGATCTTCTGGCCGACCAGGTACTGGGCGATCTTGGTACCGCCGTCGCCTTCGTCGGAGATCTTCTCGCCCGCGGTGCGCGGCGGCTTCGGGGTGGAGGCGGTGACCTTGGTACCCGCGTTCTCCCAACCCACGGTCGACGGGTCGATGCCCAGATCCTCCAGGGTGAAGGTCTGCACTTCCTTCTTCTTGGCGGCCATGATGCCCTTGAAGGAGGGGAAGCGCGGCTCGTTGATCTTCTCGGTGACGCTGACGATGGCCGGCAGCGACGCCTCGAGCTTGAACACGCCTTCGTCGGTCTCCCGCTCGCCGGTGATCTTCTCGCCGTCGACGGTGAGCTTGCGCAGATGCGTGAGCTGCGGGATGCCCAGGTATTCGGCGATGATGGCCGGGACGGCGCCGGAGCGGCCGTCGGTGGCCTCGTTACCGGCGATGACGAGTTCGACGCCCTCGACCTGACCCAGGGCACCGGCCAGGACCCACGCGGTCTGGACGGTGTCGGAGCCGTGGACGGCCGGGTCGTTGATGTGGATGGCCTTGTCGGCGCCCATGGACAGCGCCTTGCGAATGGCCTCGGTGGCGCGGTCGGGGCCGGCGGCCAGCACGGTGACCTCGCCGCCCTGCGCCTCCTTGATCAGGAGGGCTTCTTCGACGGCGCGCTCGTTGATCTCGTCGAGCACCGCGTCGGCGGCTTCGCGGTCGAGAGTGAAGTCACCGTCGGTCAGCTTGCGCTCGGACCAGGTATCGGGCACCTGCTTGATGAGTACGACGATATTCGGCATCGGTCTTCGTCGACCTCCTGTTCTGGTTACCTGTATTGGCGGTCGCACGATCTCCAACGGCCGTACGTCCTTGTGAGTAGCTCAGGCCGAGACATTACCCTACGTTAAGTTACTGGTGGGTAACTTAGCATCCGGGCCCCTGCCCGGGACTACCGGGCATCCCCCGTACCGGGTCCTACCAGTAACCTCGACCCAATGAGCAAGGCTGTGATTCCCGCCGCACCGGCCGCCGAGGACGTACTGGAGCCGCTGCCGCTGACCGGCGAGCGGACGGTCCCGGGTATCGCGGAGGAGAACTACTGGTTCCGGCGGCACGAGATCGTCTACGAGCGCCTGCTGGACCGCTGCGCCGGCAAGGTGGTATTGGAAGCCGGTTCGGGTGAGGGTTACGGCGCCGATATGATCGCCGGCGTCGCCGCCGCGGTGGTCGGCCTGGACTACGACCGCGGCGCCGCCGAGCATGTGCGCGCCCGGTATCCGCGGGTCCGGATGATCCGCGGCAATCTCGCGACACTGCCGCTGCCGGACGCCGCCGTCGACACCGTGGTGAATTTCCAAGTGATCGAACATCTCTGGGACCAGGTGCAGTTCCTGCGGGAATGCCTGCGGGTGCTGCGCCCGGGCGGGGAACTGCTCATCAGCACCCCGAACCGGATCACGTTCTCGCCCGGTCGCGATACCCCGCTCAACCCTTTCCACACCCGTGAACTGAATGCCGCGGAACTCACGGAACTGCTGGAGGAGGCCGGTTTCCGGGTCGCGCTGATGACCGGCGTGCACCACGGGCCGACCCTGCGTGCCCTGGACACCAAACACGGCGGCTCCTTCATCGATGCGCAGATCGAGCGCGCACTCGCCGGTGAGCCGTGGCCCGCCGATCTCACCGCCGATGTCGCCGGGATCACCGTCGACGATTTCACGCTGACACCCGCCGATATCGATACCAGCCTGGATCTGGTGGCCCGCGCGGTGAAGCCTTGAGCGGCAACAACACCGGCGGCAACAACACCGGCGGCAACAACACCGGCGGCGAGGTACCCGGGCAGTTCACGCTGGTCCTGCATTCACACCTGCCCTGGCTGGCCCATCACGGGCGGTGGCCGGTGGGCGAGGAATGGTTGTATCAGTCGTGGGCCGCGTCGTATCTGCCCGTGGTGGACATGCTGCGCACCCTCGCGGCCGAAGGCCGTTCGCATCTCCTGACTCTGGGCATCACCCCGGTGCTGGCGGCCCAGCTCGACGACCCGCACAGCCTCGCGGGAATGCATCACTGGCTGGGCAATTGGCAGTTGCGCGCGGACGAGGCCGCGATGGCGGGCAATCCGGCGCTGGGCAGCCACGAACATCGGCTGGCCGCGGCCGCGCTGGCCGAATTCGAGCAGAACTGGCAGCACGGGGCGTCGCCGGTGTGGCGGCAACTGCTGGATGCCGGGACCATCGAGCTACTCGGCGGGCCGCTGGCCCACCCGTTTCAGCCGCTGCTCGACGAACGGCTGCGCGAATTCCAGCTGACCGAGGGCCTGGCCGACGCCCGGCTGCGGTGGGGTCACACCCCGTCGGGTATCTGGGCGCCGGAATGCGGATTCACCCCCGGTATGGAACAGGGCTACGCCGCTGCGGGTGTGACGCATTTCATGGTCGATGGACCCGCACTGCGCGGGGATACCACCCTCGGCCGGCCGGTCCGGGACTCTCCGGTGCTGGCCTTCGGCCGCGATCTCACAGTCAGCTACCGGGTCTGGTCGCCGAAATCCGGTTACCCCGGCAACGGGGCGTACCGTGATTTCCATCACTACGACCACGCCACCGGTCTCAAACCCGCGCGCGTCACCGGGAAAACGGTGGCCGGCCCGGATAAGGCACCCTACGATCCACAGCTCGCCGCGGCGCAGGTCACCCGGGATGTGGACGATTTCGTGGCGACCGTGCGCGAGCGGCTGATCAGCGAATCCGAGCGGATCGGCCGGCCCGCGCTGGTCGTCGCCGCGTTCGATACCGAGCTCTACGGACATTGGTGGCACGAGGGCCCGCAGTGGCTGGCCCAGGTACTGCGGGCGCTGCCGGAAGCCGGGATCACGGTCGGCACCCTGGCCGACGCCCGCGACCGCGGTTTCGTGGGCGAACCGGTGCCGCTCACCGATTCGTCCTGGGGATCGGGAAAGGACTGGCGGGTCTGGGCAGGCGACCAGGTCCGCGACCTGGTGGACCTCAACGACGAAGTGGTCCGGCTGGCACTCGATACCGCCGCGAAGATGCGCGCGACCGCGCCGGCCGGCCGCGATCCGGTCGCCGATCAGCTGGTACGCGAGGCGATATTGACGGTGTCGAGTGACTGGGCCTTCATGGTCAGCAAGGATTCCGCGGCGGGTTACGCGCGCGATCGCGCCCATCAGCACGCACACGCGGTCCGCGAGATCGCGGGTGCGGTGGAGTCCGGACAGCTGTCCCGGGCACGGCAGCTGGCAGCGGGATGGGCCGCGGCCGACGGGGTGTTCCCGGGCCTGGACGCGCGTAGGCTACGCGTCACCACCCCTGCAGAAGGACCCCGATGAAGATCTTGATGGTGTCGTGGGAGTACCCACCGGTGGTCGTCGGCGGACTGGGCAGACACGTCCACCACCTGGCCACCGCGCTCGCCGCGGCCGGACACGAAGTGGTGGTGCTGTCCCGGCGCCCCACCGGAACGAGCCCGGCGACCCATCCCACGCATTCGTTCGTCGCCGACGGGGTTCTGGTGGTTGCGGTCGCCGAGGATCCGCCGATCTTCGATTTCGGCGAGGATATGCTCGCCTGGACCCTGGCCATGGGCCACGCCATGGTGCGCGCCGGTATCGCCCTGGACAAACCCGGTATCGGCGAGGGCTGGACCCCGGATGTCGTGCACGCGCACGACTGGCTGGTGGCACATCCGGCGATCGCGCTGGCCGAGTATTACGACGTGCCGCTCGTCTCCACCATCCACGCGACCGAGGCCGGTCGGCACAGCGGCTGGGTCGCGGGCCGGGTCAACCGCCAGGTGCATTCGGTGGAATGGTGGCTGGCCAACGAATCGGACGCGCTCATCACCTGCTCCACCTCCATGCAGGACGAGGTGGAGCGGCTCTATCACCCCGACCGGGTGCCGCTGCATGTGATCCGCAACGGAATCGATGTGGGGGCGTGGACCTTCCGGACCCGGACCCCGCGCACCGGACCGCCGCGGCTGCTGTACGTCGGCCGGCTGGAATACGAGAAGGGCATCCAGGACGCCATCGCCGCCCTGCCCCGGATCCGCCGGGCACATCCGGGCACCACACTCACCGTGGCCGGGGTCGGCACGCAGTTCGAATGGCTGCGCGAACGCAGCCGGGCGCATCGGGTGGCGCGGGCGGTCCATTTCGCGGGGCGGCTCGACCACACCGAACTCCTGGGCTGGTTGCACGGCGCCGACGCCATCGTGCTGCCGAGCCGCTACGAACCGTTCGGCATCGTCGCCCTGGAGGCCGCCGCGGCCGGAACTCCGCTGGTCACCTCGACCGCGGGCGGTCTCGGCGAAGCGGTGATCGACGGGGTCACGGGCGCCTCGTTCGAACCCGGCGACGTATCCGGGCTGGCAGCGGCCGCGATATCGGTGCTCGACGACCCGATCACCGCCCAGGATCGCGCTTTCACGGCCCGCGAACGGCTCACCGCGGATTTCGCCTGGGATGTGGTCGCCGCGGAAACCGCCGGGGTGTACTCGGAGGCCAAACGCCGTATCCGCAATCCCCTCGGCCGTCCGGTGATCGTGGAACGTCCGCTCCCCGAGCGGGACCCGAAATAGCCGGATCCCGGCCACCGAGGCGGCCGGGAGCGGGTTCGATCAGTCGTTCTCGCCGAAGGTGAAGACCTCACCGATCCGGGTCGCCACCACGACCTCGCCCTCGGCTCCCACCGCGGTACCGGTGGTGGTGCCCTTCGCGCCGGGCAGGACATCGGAGTCGAGGGTGGCGCCGGTGGCGGTATCGAAGGTGACCAGATTCAGTCCGGTGCCGATGGCGGCGGTGACGTACCCGGTTCCGCCCGCGGTCTGCACCGGGCTGCCCCGCAGTTCGAGATCCTTGCGCTCCCAGACCCTTTCGTAGCTGTTCCCGGTATCGCGCAGGGCCAGCAGGTAGCCGTCGTCACCGGCCGGGATGACCAGGCCGTCGTCGGAGACCGAGATACCGCGGCGCGGCTCCCAATCCAGGTGTGCCTCCCATTTCGGGGTGCCGTCGGTGGTGTTCACGGCAAGCAGGCGTTTGCTGTTGTCGCCGATATAGAGCGTGGATCCGTCGGCGGACAGCGCCGGATCGGTGGCGCTACCGTCGATCAGCAGGTCGGTGCTCCATTCCTGCTGGACTTTCCCGTCGGCGTAGCGCAGGGCCACCAGCGACGCCTTCGGGGCGCCGGGTTTGCGGACCGTGGCGTAGATCCGGCCCGCGTCGATATCCATCGCGGCCACGGTGGCGACCGGGCAGTCCGGCCCGCCGGTACGGCAGTCCTCGAGACCGGCTCCGGCGGGCGGCCAGTCCTGTCCGGGGTCCTGCAGGAAATCCGGGCGAGGAAGTAGCTGCTGGGTGGGCACCATCCGCTTACCGGTCTGCCGTTCGAGCACATCGACCTGCCCGGACTGGGTGATCACCAGCAGGTGGCCGTCGCCGGTGAACTGCATACCGGTCGGCACCCCGGCCACCGCCGTGCGCCAGCGCGGCTGACCGAGTTGGTTCGCCGATTCCACCGCGCTGTCGAGACCGACGTAGACATTGCTGGCGCCGTCGAGAATCGTCGGTGAATAGATGGAATGGGGTCCCAGCGGATTGCAGAAGCGTTTACGGCCGGTGCGCATCTGGTACGAGAAGATCTCGCAGTTCGCGTCGGTGCTGGTGGTGAGGAAGATCTGCCCCTCCGAACCCACTGTCACCGGCTGCACGATCGGGCCGCCGACCGGACGCGACCATTGCAGGCTCAGCGCGCGCGAACCGGTCACCGGGGTGTTCGCGCTGTTGCGGGCCTCGTGTCCGGGGGCGGGCCAGCCCAGCCCCCGGCCGACGGTGATGTCGTCGACGTCCGTTCCACAGGCGGTGAGCACCCCCACCGCGGCGATCACCGCCGCGAGCCAGGACACGGTCCGCACGCCGTTGCCGATACGCACCTGCTGGTCTCCTCCGTCGTCCTGATCTCCCCGGGCACACGCGTGTGTGAGATTAACGGAAGGGTATAGGCCTGCGCGGGAGAGCACGAAAGTAGGCTGTTCTGCGGTACCGGCCACGGCATACCCGGCACGAGCAGGCGGCGCCCGCAGGCAGGAGCCTGCGTCACCACGAAGTGCGGTGGCTGCCCGTGCCCAGAGAACAGGAGAGACGTTCGTGACGAGCATGTGGGGCGCACCGCTGCGCTCACGCTGGCAGGGCTCCCGCCGGCGCGATCCGCGGCAAGCCCGTTTCCTCACCCTCGACTCGCTGCGCTGGGTGCTGGCCAATCGTGCCTACACCCCCTGGTATCTCGTGCGCTACTACCGGCTGGCCAAATTCCGGCTGGCCAATCCGCATGTGATCCTGCGCGGCATGGTGTTCCTGGGCCGCCGGGTCGAGATCCACGCGACCCCCGGCCTGGGCCGGCTCGAGATCGGGCGCTGGGTCCATATCGGTGACGGTAACGCCGTCCGCTGCCACGAGGGTTCGCTGCGTATCGGCGACAAGGTGGTGTTCGGTAAGGACAACGTCGTCAACACCTACCTCGATATCGAGATCGGCGAATCGACGCTGGTGGCCGACTGGTGCTACATCACCGACTTCGATCACCGCATGGACGACATCACGCTGCCGATCAAGGATCAGGGCATCGTGAAGAGCCCGGTGCGTATCGGCCCCGATACCTGGATCGCCGCCAAGGTCACCGTGCTGCGCGAAACCAAGGTGGGTCGCGGCTGTGTGCTGGGCGCGCACGCGGTGGTGAAGGGCGATATCCCCGACTACAGCATCGCGGTCGGGGCGCCGGCCCGGGTGGTGAAGAACCGCAAATCGACCTGGGAGGCGGGGGCCGCCGAACGGGCCACCCGGGAGGCGGCGCTGGCCGATATCGAACGCAAGAAGAACGGCGTCGCCCAGGACGCGTGAGCCGCGGCGGGAGGGCGGCCCGCACGGGGCCGCTACTTCGCCGATTCCATCTTCTTCACGACCCGCTGCATGGTGAGCCAGGTGCGGGTGGTGATGTCCTTGCCGTAGGTGCGCTCCAGCCAGGCCATGAAATTCGGCGTCTTCGGCGAGGAGTTGTCGATGATCGCGAGGAAGGCCCGGGCCGGCTCGTCGTAGCCGACGACCGTGGTGAGCGGATCCGGCCCGTCCGGTAGTTCGACCTTCGGGTGCGCCGCGTCCTTGAAGAACGTCGCGATCAGGTAGGTCTCCCGGCAGTGGGTGTACCCGGCGAAGGGGTCACGATCGAGCAGCGCGCGCAGTTCGGCGTGGTCCCGGATGATGGTGCCGCCCGGAATGCCGAGTTCGGCGCTCAACGCTTCCTGGATCCGGTCCTCGAGCTCGGCGCCCGGGGTGGGGTCGGCCGTGAAGACGATATTGCCGCTGGACAGCACAGAGCTCACCGAATCGAATCCCAGGCCGGTGAACACACCCCGCAATTTCTCATTGCTCATATTCGGGTTGCTGGGCATGATTCCCCGCAGCAGCGCGGCGTACCTCGTCATATTCGGAGACGGTAGCGCAGGAGACCGACAATCCGGCGCCACGCCAGCCGTCGGATTGTTGCCATGAGCAGATCACCGCCCATCCGGCGATCCCGCTCATCGGGATTGCTCCCGACAGAATTCTCCGTCCGTTCCGAGGACGGGCCCGCGAGCCCCGGCCCCTTGTTGGGCAATATTCCGGCCCCGTGAGAAGACCGTTCGGCACCACAGCGGCCGGGATCGGCTGCTCGGGCACCACCGCCGTTTCGGATTCGAAATTCCGCGCCGGGCAAACAGAGTCGGCATTCTTGCCTAGGATGGCCGTACCGATCGATATCTTCGTCCAGGTTTTGCCCGGCGCCTGCCGGGAGCGTTGATGTGAACGTTCTGCGCGCCGGAACCGATATGCCGGGTATCGAGATCGAACCGGGAGGGGAGATGCCTGCAGAGGGCCTGAAACTGCATGGGCTGGAACCGGTCACCGGACCGCTGATCGAACAGCTGGTCCAGCGGCCGGCGGGACGGAGCCGGGCGCTGCCGGTGGTGGTCGCGGTGGGCCCGCACGGCAGCGGGAAAACCGTTCTCCTCCAGGAGCTCGCGCAACGCTGCGGCCGGCTGCCGTGCGCCCATATCGACCTGGCGCTCGGTGACCGCGCCCCGCGCGAAGTATTCGGGGAGCTGGCATTCGAACTCGGCAGGCACCGCAAGCAATTCGGCCGGATCGCCTTCCCGCAGCTGTGGCTGTGCCTGGTCGCGGTGGGCAGCACGCTGCATATGCAGGAGGACAATCGGCGCGCGGCACTGCGGAATCTGCGTGATGTGGTGTCGAGCAGCAGCCCGATGGAAGCGCGCAGCAAAGGGGTCGCCGATATCCTCGAGGCCGCCGGGCAGGTACCCGAGGGGCTGGCGCCCTGGGTGGGCATGGCCGTGGAATCCCTGCTGCAGAGCCTGAATCGCCTGAACATCCGGCACCGGATCACCCACGGGCCGCGGCTGGTCGGCGACCAGACCAGACGCGAGGACATGCTGATCGACCTCGCGAAATGGTCACACGGCGACGAGGAGTCGCGCGCCGAGGCCGACGCCGTGTTCGGCATGGCCTTCCTGCACGATCTGCGCCAGGCCTACGGCGGGGTTCGCGGCACTCGGCGCACCCTGAATTCGGTACTGCTGCTGGACAACGCGCACACCCCGTCGGGCCGGATGTTCCTGCAGACCCTGCGGGAAGCGCGGCGGCGCAACGGCGCCGAACCCGATCCGCTCGTGGTGATCGCGACCAGCGCGCAGTGGCTGCCGGCGTGGAGTGAATGCTGGCATCGCCCGGGAATGCACCGTTTCAGCGATGAGACCGAACGGCGTGAACCCGAGCATCGCACCGGCGGCATCGAATGGCCCGCCCCGCGCGACCCGGCCGATATCCTCGCCGACTGGCCGGTGCCGGAGAACCCGGCGGCGACCTGGTTTCCCTGGTACCTGCTGGATCTGAGCAGGTTGAGCGTCCAGACCACCGGCGACCTGGCCGCCGATCAGCGCATCCGGTCGGTACCGCGGGTGGCCGAATTCGTCCGGGCACTCACCGGCGGGAACGCCGCCGGCACCGCCGATGTGATCGCGGCGCTGGGGCAGGGCGACGAGAACCAGCCGCTCGCCGCCGCGCGCACGGTACTCACCACCGCGGTGGGCACCCGCCAGGACCCGCTGGAGGAACCGGTGGACGTCCCGGGAACCGTACTGGAGCGGGCCCGGGAGCGTCTGCTCGCGGATTTCACCGATGCCGAGAGTCTGCGGGATCTGGTCACCGCCGCCGCCGGCCGCACCGTGGACGTGCTCTACCGGCCCGAGGTGCTGGATTCCGCGCTGCCCGACGGGGAGGCACTCCTGCAGGAACTGCGCAACCGGCTGTGGATCCGCGCCGCCGACGGCCCGGACCCCGAGATGATGCTCGACACCTGGTTGCGCCGGATCCTGCTGGCCGAACTCGCCGGCCGCGAACCCGACGACCCGCGCGACTGGTACAACACTCACACTCTGTGCCGGGAGGTCTACCGGCGCCGATCCCACGAGGGCGAATCGGCGGCCGCGGCCGAGGCCGTCTACCACGACCTCGCACTCGGCAACCTCGCGGACGCCGTCGAATACCTGAACCGCCCGTTCGTCCCCGGACATCCCGAGTTCGGCCGGACGGCCGCCACCGAATGGCTGTCCGATCTCGACCTCATCACCTCGGCGCCACGCCGTCCGGACGCCACCGCCACCCCGTTCACACAGGTGGAGACCGTTGTCCGCGATAACGGGATGGCACCGGAGGACGACCTCGCCTGGCTCATCGCGGCACTGTGGATTTCCAACGATCCGCTCGGAGATCCGCAGCGGACCCTGGATCGCACGATCGAGAACGAATTCCGGCAGCTGGCCCGGGGCCTCGGCCGCGGGGCGCTGCTGCTGTACGAACGGGCGGAGAGATATCGATGAGTATCCAGATCGAACCCCCGACCCCCGGGTATCGGAAATGGCTGTGGATCGCCGGGGCCTGCGTGGTGGGCCTGGTCGTCGTGCTGGCCGCGGCGAAGGTGGTTCCCGCGATGATCGAATCGGCGCGCAGTTGCGGCGCGGGTGTGGTCCGTAGCGGACCGGACGACGAATGCGTCGGGGTCACCGACGGCGGCAAGGTCTTCGCACCCGAGCTGGCCGATATCGAACAGCGCATCCTGAACGAGAATCGCGCCGTACAGGATTCCGGGGAGCCCTACGTCAGCGTGGTGCATCTGTCGCCGATGACTCCCGGCGAGACCGACGAGGGCATTGTGACCATGTCGGGTATCCGGCACCGGCTCGAAGGCGCGCATCTGGCCCAACTCGCGGCGAACCGGACCGCCATCTGGGGAAACACGCCCAAGATCAAGCTGCTGCTGGCGAATCCCGGCAGTGATTTCGGCCAATGGGAGACCGCCGTCGAAAAGATCGAGGCCCGCCGCGCGGCGGACGGCATCGTGGCGGTCACCGGGATCTCGTTCAGTGTCCAGAACGCGGTCCGGGCGATCGAACGGCTTTCCGAACTGCAGATCCCCACCGTCGGTTCCACTCTCACCGCCGACGATCTGCCGATACTGCGCGGATTCCTGCGGGTTTCGCCGACCGCCGCGGAGCACGCGCGCACGGCCGCCGAGTACCTGTCCACCCGCAGCGAGCGAATCCTGATCGTCCGCGACGACAGCCCGATCGACCACTACGGCCGCACCCTCGCGGAGGCCTTCGGCGCGAGCTTCCCCGACGACCCGCAGCGCTTCGCCGGTCCGGTGGAGGGCTACGACTCCGAAATCGGCAGTGTGGCCAACACATTTCAGTTCATGATGCCGAATATCTGCCAGTCCGCCCCGGATACCATCTATTTCGCGGGCCGGGCGACTCACGCGCTCACATTTCTCACCGCGCTGGCCGAACGGCGCTGCCGGGAAACGCCGATCCGAGTGGTCACCGGTGACGATATGGCGTACTACCGCCTCTCGGAGAGCCCCGCCCGGGTCGCGCTGGAAACCGGAGTCTCGGTGCTGTACACAGGGCTCGTCCACCCGCAGGCCTGGCAGGACCACCAAGAGCGGTTCAATATGCATTCGGTCGCCCAGTTCTCGCCCGACTGCCAGGGCCCGATCTGCTACCGCGAATTCTCCGACGACAGCCTGGACGATTTCGCCGCCGTCATGGAACACGACGCGGTGGTGACAGCGGTCCAGGCGATCCGCCAGGCGGCGGGTTACGACGGGACGACCGTAGAGTCCGACCAGGTCCTCCAGGCGATGAAACGGTTACACGGGGCCGGCGCGGTCCGCGGGGCGAGCGGGATCCTCTCGTTCGACCAGAACGGACTGCCGACCGATAAACCCATCCCGATCCTCGAGGCGCTGGACGGCGCGCCGCCACGCTATATCGGGCTCCAGTAGCCGGGTGGAATCCGGCATCGTCTCTCGGTTCACGGGTGGGCCGCCGGTCGACTCGACTCGCTATCCCCGGTGGGCGGTGCAGAGAAAAACCTTCGGTGTGCGGCCTATGCGAGTGATCACCAGCGTGAAAGGCTGCGAACCGGAGGGTTTCAGCCGGCGGCGCAGCACATCGGGGTCGGTATCCACCCCGCGTATCAGGATCTCCAGCGGTCCACAGTCCCGGCGGCGCAGTTCGGCGCGCAACGACTTCTCCCGGAAGTCGAGACGGTCGAGTATCCGGAAGGCACGTATCCCGGCCGGCACCCGGTCGCCGGTGAGGTAGGCGATACGCGGGTCCAGCTGCCACAGACCGTGCCGGGCCGCGTAGTGGCGGACGAGTGCGGCCCGCACGATCGCACCGTCGGGGTCGATGATCCACTCCCCCGGCGCCCGTTCGGGAATATCGCAGGGCTCGGCGTCGGTGAGGGTGAGGGTATCCGAGCCGGTAGTGAGCACGGTGGCCCGGCGGGTGACCCCGGCGTCGGCCAGACCGGGCGACCAGAGGCAGGCCTCGCGAACCGCACCGTCGAGGGAGACCATCTCCACCTCTCCCGGCCATTCCAGCCGGTCGAAATCCAGTCCGGGAGCGCATTTCACGGCCAGATCCCGGCCCGCGTAGACCGCGAGCAGGTCGGGTAGCGGCGGTTGCAGGGCGGCGGGGTCGTGGGTGCGCCGCCCGCCCGCGCGCCGGGCGGGATCGGCGATGACCACCGTATCGCGGGTGCAGGGGGCGAGGGCGTCGGCGCGGGCCAGCAGCACCCGGCCGGCCGGAGCCTCGAGCTGTGGGACGAGCGGGGTGGTGTGTTCCTCGTCGGCCGTGGACGCCGGTAGCGCTGCCGGGCGGCGGGGGTCGTCCGGTCCCGGTACCGGACAGGTCAGGTTGTGCCGGGCCATGGTGAGCCTGACCGGGTCCAGATCGCTGCCGATCACGCGCGGGCACACCCGGGCCAGTTCGACCAGTTCCGCGCCGATCGAACAGGTCACGTCGTGGACGTCGCGGCCCGCCAGCCGGTGTGCGCGATGGCGGGCGACGCGGGTGGGTGTGGCCTGTTGCAGGGCGTCGTCGGTGAACAGCCAGTCGCCGCTGTCGTCGAGTTTCGCGGCCGCGCGGCGTCGCAGCCGCACGGTTTCGATGAGTGCGGGCGCCCACTCGCCGTGCGCCCGCCGCACCGCCGCCACGTCACGCAGTTGCGATGCCGGGGACAGTTCGAGTTCCGCGACCTCGGCCAGCGCGGCCGCACCGGACGCCGACCCCAGGTAGGCGAGGTCGGCCGCGCCGAAGCCGTATCCCACTAGTTCGCGACGGCGCCCGGCTTCACCCCGGTGATCATCGCGTTGTAGAAGAACTGACGCGGCACCACCCGGCTCATCACGTTCTCGTCCAGCCAGCTCAGACCGAGCCACGCCCGGTACATCGCCATCCGGTAGCCGAAGGTGAGTTTCTCGTCCGGGACGGCCGCTTCGAAGGTCCGCACCGGCCAGCCCCACAGGGCGGCGGCGAATTCCTCGGTATTCGCGGCGACGTCGACCGCGCCCGCGGCCCGCGCGATGTCCTCGAGCTGGGCGGGGTCGAAGGTGTGCAGATCGACCACGGCCTCGAGCGCGGCGGCACGCGAGGACTCGTCCAGCTCTTCCTGCGGACGGCGCCAATCCCGCAGGAACGGGAGCTTCGTGAGGGCCGTCGTGGCCTTCCAGGTGATATTGCCCAGGTTGCGGGCGTAGAGGTTACCGATGGTGGTGGGCTCACCGGCGAAGACGAACCGCCCGCCCGGCTTCAGCACCCGCAGGCATTCGCGTAGCGACTGCTCCACATCGGGGATGTGATGCAGCACCGCGTGCCCGACGACCAGATCGAAGGTGTTGTCGTCGTAGGGGATGGTTTCGGCGTCCGCGACCCGGCCGTCCACATCCAGGCCCAAGCGCTCGGCGTTGCGCAGCGCGACTTTCACCATGCCGGGCGACAGATCGGTGACCGAACCGCTTTTCGCGATACCGGACTGCATCAGGTTCAGCAGGAAGAAACCGGTTCCGCAGCCCAGTTCCAGGGCCCGCTCGTACGGCAGCTCCGCGTCGCTGCCCACCGCGGCGTCGAACCGGCCGCGGGCATAGTCGATACAGCGTTCGTCATAGGAAATCGACCATTTGTCGTCGTAGGTCTCGGCTTCCCAGTCGTGATAGAGCACCTGGGCGAGCTTGGTGTCCTCGAATGCTGCTTCGACTTCCGCGGCGGTGGCGTGCGGATGTGGTGCGGGGTCGTCGGGGCGTACCGTCATGGTCGGAGAGCCTATCCTTTCCTGATCCGGGGACGAATACCACCGGGTAGGTATGAACCGGTCGCGACCCGCTCAGCGACCCGTGAATTCCGCGACTCCGGGCCCGTCCCGCAGGTAGGAACGTGTTCCAGTTCGCTGGTCCTCGGTGCCGAACAGCCGCGACCATTCGGTGCGGGCGCGTTCGTGGCCGTGCGGACCCGCCTCGAACACCGCTTTGGCGGCGGCCAGTGCCTGCCCCGGCCCGGTGACGAACTGCCGGGCCCAGGCGAACGCGGCGCCGAGCACGTCGTCGGGGGCGACCACCTGATCCACCAGACCCAGCCGGGCCGCCTCGTCCGCTTCCACGAAACGGCCCGTGAACACCAGATCCCGGGCCGGGCCGGGGCCGATCAGCAGCGACAGCCGCCGGATCCCGGCCAGCGGAATCAGCCCGGTCCGGATCTGGGGCAGCCCCAGCTTCACGTTGTCGCCGATCACGCGCCGGTCGGCGCCCAGCGCCAGTTCGAGCCCGGCGCCGAGGGCGTAGCCGCTGATGGCGGCCACCGTCGGTTGTGGAATCCGGGCCAGGCAACCGAGCGCCGCCTGTAGATCCGCGGCCATCGCGGTGGCCTGCTCGGCCGGCAGTCCGGCGAGTTCGGCCAGATCGTCGCCCGCGCAGAACACTCGTTCGTCGCCGTAGACGACCAGGGCCGCGATCCCGGGATCGGCGCCACAGACGGCCGCCGTCTCGGCGATTTCCCGGATCACCTGGGTGCTCAGCAGGTTCATCGGCGGCCGGGCGATCCGCAGCAGCGCCACGGCCCGTCCCGAGCCGTCGACGTCATCGGATCCGAGGTCGTCTGATCCGAGCCGGGACAGGGTTACGAATTCGGCCATGGACGGTAACGCTACCGGGCGGCGTCGGAGCCGCCGTCGGGCCGGGAACCGCCCAGCAGCGACGGGTCGGTATCGCGCATCCCCTTCGACCCCACCAGCCGGGAAGCATCGGGCAGTTCGGCGAAGTACCGCATATTGTCGGGGAACTTCAGCAGCTTCTTCCCATCGACCTCACCGAACTCCGGCTGGATGGGGTCGATCGGCGGATCGGCGGCCAGGATCTGCTCGGTACTCGAATAGGCGCCCAGCGAGGTGAGCTGCGACCAGGTCGGAGGCAGCAGGACGTGTTCGCCGGTTTTCCAGGTGGACAGCGCGGCCGCCGGGGTCGACCACTGCACGAGATCGGTCTCCGAGGTCGCACCGTCGGCGCGCTGCCCGGACGGCAGCACCGCGACGAAGAAATGGGTGTCGTAGCGGCGGCGCTCCACCGTGGGGGTGATCCAGCGTGCCCAGGGCCGCAGCAGGTCCGCGCGCAGCACCAGTTTCTCCTGGGCCAGGAACTGGGCGAGGGTCACCTCCCGGCTCTCGATCCGCTGCCGTTCACCGCGGTATCCGGTGGTATCGGCGACCACGGTATCGGCGGTGGGGCCGGCCAGCAGCACACCGCATTCCTCGAAGGTCTCCCGCACCGCCGCGCAGACCAGCGCCTTGGCCCGCGATTCGGAGACGCCGTAGCGCTGCCCCCACCAGGCCGGCGGCGGCCCCGCCCAGCCGATCTCGATCTCGGCGTCGGTGGAGTCCACCCGGCCGCCGGGAAACGCGGTCATCCCGGCCGCGAACTCCATCGCACCGGCACGACGCTGCAGGAAAACCTCCGGGCCCGCGGCGCCGTCGCGCACCAGCATCACCGTCGATGCGTCTTTGGCCTCCGGTACCGCGTCACCCGATTCCGGCACAGTCGTCTCACTCACCCCTGCACACTAACCCCGGCCGCCGGTGGCGCCTCCGGCGGCGCGTGCTCAGCGTGACCGGTGGCGGCCGAGGCGGCGGGCGCGGCGGGCGAAATAGCGGCCGTCGATCCGGTCCAGGGCGATGGACTGGCGGAATGCCTCACTGAGGTTCTCCGCGGTGAGCACATCGGAGATCAGCCCCTGGACCACGATCTCGCCCTCGCTCAGCAGCATGCAGTGAGTGAAACCGGGCGGGATCTCCTCGACGTGATGGGTCACCAGCACCAGGGCGGGGGCATCGGGGTCGGCGGCCAGATCGCCGAGGCTTTCGACGAGTTCCTCGCGGCCACCCAGATCCACACCGGCGGCGGGTTCGTCGAGCAGCAGCAGCTCCGGATCGGTCATGAGCGCCCGGGCGATCAGCACCCGCTTCCGTTCACCTTCGGACAGGGTGCCGTAGGTGCGGTCCAGAAGATGTTCGGCGCCAAGGCTTTCCAGCATATCGATGGCGCGATCGGTATCGATCTCGTCGTATTTCTCGCGCCAGCGGCCCAGTACCGCGTACCCCGCGGACACCACCAGATCCGCCACCCGCTCTTCGGCCGGAATCCGGGCGGCCAGCGCCGCCGAGGACAACCCGATCCGGGGCCGCAGCTCCCCGATATTCGTGCGGCCCAGCCGTTCACCGAGCACATAGGCGGCGCCGTAGGAGGGATGGGTCTCCGCGGCCGCGATCTGGAGTAGCGACGTCTTACCGGCGCCGTTGGGTCCCAGGATCACCCAGCGTTCGTCGAGTTCGACCTGCCAGGTCACGGGGCCGACGAGGGTGTGCCCGTTGCGGCGGATGGAAACGTTGGAGAAGTCGATGAGCAAATCTGGATCGGGGTGCGCCACGGGCTCCATCTTGTCTCGAGGTGTCCGCGGCGGCGGCACCGGGCACCCGCGGCTCCGCGCGCCGCCGCATCCGGACCCCGTCTCGCACACCGGACCCGGAGTTCAGGACCGGCCTTGATCCGGATCGGCGGGCAGGGTCCCGATCACGGTGACCGAACCGGGCGCGACCTCGGTGAAACCGGCGTCACGGACCGCGGTCGCCGCCCCCCGGGCCACCGCCGCGCGCAGGGCTTCCCACTGCCGCGGCCCGGCCTCGCGGACCGCGCAGACGAAACCCCGGCGCGCCCACGCCCGGGCGTGTTCCACCGGCAGCGCCCCGGCGAACAGCATGCTCGCATGCCCGACCTGCGCCGCCGCCTTGCCGACGGTCATTCCGAGGGCCGCGTTCACCCAGAACACCGGGACGTCCGCGGGCGCCGGGCCCGGATCATCGGACTCCAGATCGGTACCGCCGATCTGGAGTCGCCTGATCCGCGGATCGATATCGCCCACCGCCCCCGGCACCAGCGCCCGGGCCTGGGCACCGCCACATTCGACGGTCAGCCCCGCCACCTCGTTCGCCGCCGTCCACTGGGCCCCGCGCGCCCGCCGGGCCACCTTCCGGATCCGCGACCGCTTCCAGGTCAGATACGGCTGCTCCCACTCCCCTTCCGGGCCGACCCGAGGGTCCAGGCACAGCGCGACCGCAGCGGCCGCCGCGGCGGCGAGCAGCGCGCTGCGGGCCGGCGGTTCGGCCTTCGGAATATGCAACACCATCTGCATGGCCTGCACCTGCGCCGGATCATCCGGATCGCCGCCACCGCCGTACCCGGTGGCCAGTTCGGTATGCCGCTGGGCGAACCCCGGGTCCGCGAAGGGATCCGGCGCCGCCACCTGCGGGTCCGCCGGGATATCACCCGGCTCCCGGCCGTCCGCCACCACATCCGTCACGCCGCACTCCGGCATTCCCATATCCTCCACAACACCCGACCGTCGACCCCGCGCCAGCCTACCGACGCGGCGACCGGCCGGCCCGGGGCCGGCGCGACCGCGAGACCGCCGCGGCTCAGCGTTGCCGGCGGCCGAGCACCGACCCGATTCGCGCCGATCAGCCGAGCGGCACCCGGCGCAGCAGTCCGTCCCGCGCGTCCGCCGCCTCGACCTCGTCGCGGGTGACACCCAGGATGAACAGCACCGCGTCCAGATACGGGTGCGACAGCGCGGTATCGGCGACCTCCCGCAACGCGGGTTTGGCGTTGAACGCCACGCCCAGCCCCGCCGCGTTCAACATATCGATATCGTTCGCCCCGTCGCCCACCGCGACGGTCTGCTCCATCGGCACCCCGGATTCGGCGGCGAACCTGCGCAACGCCGTCGCCTTGTACGCCCGGTCGACGATCTCCCCGACCACCCGGCCGGTGAGTTTCCCGTCGATCACCTCCAGCACGTTGGCCTGCGCGAAATCGAGTTCCAGTTCCCGCGCCAGCGGATCGATCACCTGCCGGAAACCGCCGGACACCACCCCGCACCGGAAACCGAGGCGTTTCAGGGTCCGGATGGTCGTCCGCGCGCCGGGCGTCAACGCGATGGAAGCGGCGACCTCCGCGATCACCGATTCGTCCAGCCCGGCCAGCGTCGCCACCCGCTGGCGCAGCGATTCGGCGAAATCGATCTCGCCGCGCATCGCCGCCTCGGTGACCTGCCGCACCTGTTCCTCGACACCGGCGTGCGCGGCCAGCATCTCGATGACCTCGCCCTGGATGAGGGTCGAATCCACATCGAAAACGATCAGCCGCTTCGCCCGGCGGGCGAGCCCGGCCCGCTCCATGGCGATATCCACCCGCTCGGTCACCGCGACCTCGGCGAGCGCGGTCCGCAACCGCGAATCGGTATCCCCGCCCCGGTCCGGCGCCGTCACCAGCAACTCCATCCCGGTCACCGGATAGTCGGCAATGCCACGAATGGCATCGATATTGACCCCCTGCCCCGCCAGCTCCCGCGACACCGCACTGAACGCCCGCGCGGTCACCGGCGCCCCCAGCACCACCACCGCGTGCGTCGACACCGGGGCCCGCGCGGCATCGGCGTCGATATCCACATCCACCTGCATACCGACGGTGTTCATGGCTTCCTCGAGCTCGTCCTGCAACGCCTCCGGATCCGTGGGACAGGTGACGAGCACACCCAGGGTGAGCCGGCCGCGAATCACCACCTGCTCGATATCGAGCAGGCTCACCCCGCGTCGCGCCATCGCCGTCAGCAGCACCGATGTGACGCCGGGGCGGTCGGGCCCGGTAACGGTGACGAGAACGGTCGTCTCGGCCAAAACAGCTCCTGTATTTTTGGCGCGCTGGCGCGCGCGGGTTCGGGGCCCCCTGGTGTCTCGGTTCTTCACTCCCGGCGGTCGGTCGCTGCGCTCCCTCCCTCTGGTCGCTCCAGAACCGAGACGGGCCCCGAACCTTGAAGGTGGACCATCCGGGGCAAAGCCTAGCGAGGGTGGGGGCGACCGGCTCATGGTGGCCACCGCAACGCGGCCCAACCAAAAAACGGCGCAGAGCGTGCACTACGCACACCCTGCGCCGAGTTCAGCGAGTCCCACAAAGGGTTCGGCCCGCGTCGGCTGTCCGGCCTCGAAGCGCATGTGGCGAAGCCACGAGTCTCGAGGCCGGTCCCGCAACCCCGTTCGAAGCCGGGAACTCAGCAGCACGGCCACCGCGAGCACGGCGAATCCGGTACCGAAACTCACTACCG
>NZ_JBEZYU010000028.1:0-69130 GCF_040638875.1 Nocardia sp. NPDC024068
GGGCCAGGTAGGGCGATGGCGTGTCGGTGGAATCGTCCGGGCGCGTTCCGGGGGTGGGCCGGGAGCGCCCGGGGCGTATCCCCGGGCGCGGACGACCGCTCGAGGTGGGTCTAACGCTGGGTGCTGCCCGCGTCCACCGGCAGAGTTACCGCGGTGATGTAGCGGGCCTCGTCGGAGGCCAGGAACAGCGCGGCGTTCGCGATATCCACCGGTTCCACCCACGGAATCGGCAGCATGTTCATGGTTTTCGCGGCCTCGGCGAATTCCTCGCGGGTGGGGTTCTCGAGGTCGGGGCGGAACGATCGGCGGACCATATCGTTCTGGATCATGGGGGTGTCCACGTTGGTGGGATGTACCGAGTTCACCCGGATCCCGTGCGGCGCCAGCTCCTGGGCCAGCGAGCGCATCAGGCCGACCACCCCGTGTTTCGCGGCCACATAGTGCGCCACCCCCACCAGCCCGACCAGCCCCGCGATGGAGCTGGTCAGGATCATGGACCCGCTGCCGCGCGCGATGAGATGCGGGGTGGCGGCCTTGCAGGTCTGCCAGACGCCGGTGAGGTTGACGTCGAGCATCGTCCGCCATTGGTCCTCGGTCAGTTGCAGACCCGGTGCGCTGGAGGTGATTCCGGCGGTGGCGCACACAATGTCCAGGCCGCCGAATTCATTCACCGCGTTATCGGTCGCCGCGCGCAGCGCCGCGCCGTCGCGGACGTCGACGGTGGCGGCCATGACCCGCGCGCCGGTCTGCTCGACCGCGCGGACGGTCTGTTCGAGATCTTCCGGTGTCGCCGGGGGGATGATCACCGTATCCACCGGCCCGCAGATATCGAGGGCGACGATATCGGCGCCTTCTTCGGCGAGCCGTACCGCCTGCGCCCGCCCGATCCCGCGTGCCGCGCCGGTGACCAGCGCTACCTTGCCCGAAACCCGTCCCATCTCACACCTTCTGAGTAAGTCCGGCGTCCACCACGAGCTGGGTTCCGGTGACGTACCGGGACTCGTCGGACGCGAAGAACAACACGGCATTGCTGATATCCACCGGATCGACCCAGGGGACCGGGAGGATATTGCGGCGCGCGAGCGCGGCCGCGGCGTCCTCGCGCGTCGGATTCGGCAGGTCGGGGCGCACTTTCGCGTACACCTCGTCGTTCAGGATCATCGGCGTCGCCACCGAACCGGGGTGCACGATATTGACCCGGACCCCCTGCGGCCCGAGTTCGTTGGCCAGGGTTTTCACCAGGCCCGACACCGCGTGCTTACTCGCGGAATAGTGTGCGGCCGAGGCGCCGCCCTTCACCCCGTTCACCGAGCCGACGACCACGATCGAACCACCCGCGCCCAGATGGGGTGCGCCCGCGCGCACGGTATGCCAGACGCCGGTGAGGTTGATATCGAGGGCGCGCTGCCACGACTCGTCGGAAAGTTCCCAGGCGGGAGCCAGATCCGCGTAGACACCGGCATTGGCGACCACCACGTCGAGGCGTCCGGTCTGGGCCACCCCGGTGTTCACCGCCTCCTCGACGGCCAGCGGATCCCGCACATCGGCGAAACCGGTGACGCACCGGCGGCCGCGACTCTCCACCTCCTCGGCCAGCACCGCCAGCCCGGCCGCGTGCTGCTCGAGGTCGAGCGCGAGGATATCGGCGCCCTCGTCGGCCAACCGTAAGCAGTGGGCGCGACCCATCCCACCGGCCGCGCCCGTCACCACCGCTACCCGGTCCTGCAGGCGCGTCATCGGGCGCCTCCGGCTAATACTGTGTTCATCGGGCCGACGGTAGGGACTCCGGGTGCCCCTGAAGCCCGATGCTCCCGGTCACCGGGCACCGGCGGCGGCCGTTCCCGGTGACCGGGAACGGCTCTTCCGCCGCCGCTACGGGACGACGACCGCCCGGCCGCGCAGGGTGCCCGCGGCGAGTTTGCGGTAGGCCTCCGGGGCGTCGTCCAGGGTGAACCGTTCGACGGCGATATCGAGCACACCCTCGTGCGCGAGGTCGATGAGTTCGATCAGCTCGGAGCGGGCGCCCCAGTAGGGCGAGGTCGCGGTCGCCTCGTAGGGGCTGCTCCCGAATCCGATCCGGGCCACCGATTTGAAATCGCCGACACCGACGACGGTCACATCGGAATCCACCCCGGCCACCGCCATCGCGGTATCGATCGTCGGCTGGTACCCGACGAAATCCAGGACCAGGTTCGCTCCGGCCGGGCCGGTGATCTTGCGGACGTTGTCGGCGGCTTTATCGTCGGACAGGACCGCCTCGTGCGCGCCCACCGACCGCGCGAAGTCCAGTTTCTCGTCGCTGACATCCAGCGCGATGATCCGGGTGGACGACAGATGGCGCAGCAGCTGGATCGCGACATGGCCGAGCCCGCCGCTGCCGATCACCACCGTCCACGACCCGGGGCGCAGCTTGCTCATCGAGCGCTTGATCGCGTGATAGGGCGTCAGCCCGGCATCGGTGAGCGGCACCGTCGACACCGGGTCCAGATCGCCGATCGGTACCAGGTGGCGCGGCGAATCCACGATCAGATACTCGGCGATCGCGCCGGGCGAGCCCAGCCCGGGCGGCAGGATGCCCAGTTCGGCCGCCCGGGAGCAGTAGTTCTCCTGACCCTGCGCGCAGAACCAGCAATTCCCGCACCCCCACGGCCCGTAGACCACGACATCGGTGCCGATATCGATACCCTTGACGCCGTCGCCGACGGCTTCGACCCGGCCCGCCCCCTCGTGTCCGAGGGTCAGCGGGAGTTCGATTCCGAACATCTCCGGGGGATTGTTCATGACGAAATCGTCGGAGTGGCAGACCCCGGCCGCGGTGACCTTCAGCAGGACTTCGCCGGGGCCGGGTTCGGGTTTCGGGATCTCGCGAACCTCGGGTTCCTTCCCGGGCGTCACGTATTGCAGTGCCTTCATTGCGCCTGTCCTCTCTGAGCCGAGCGACTGGGTGCGTACTGGTGGAACGGCGGAGAACGTGCGGAGACAATCTTGGTGACCAGGCTAGTTCCGCCCGCGCCGGGCCGGAAGTATTTACGGAAACGCCCCGGCGCGGCGGAACGACAGCGGCGGGGCGCCTCCGGATTCGGGATCTGTTCAACCCGCCCCGCTATCGGCCAAGCATTTGCTAGGTTTCCTGCGTATGGGACACCGGGGCATTGCCGTCACCCTGACCGCCGTGGCCGCGCTGGTCGTGGGACTCCTGGGGCCGGGCAGCGGTCCCGCGCGCGCGGACGTGCTACCGGTCGCCTACGACTTCTTCTCCGGTATCCCCGCCGAACTCACGAACCCGGGCGGGTCGTTGCCGGGATCCAACGATTTCGGATGCGAGCCCTCGGCGCGTCACCCCAATCCGGTGATCCTGATGCACGGCACCGGCGGTTCTCAGCAGACCAACTGGGGAACCTACGCCCCGCTGCTCGCCAACGAGGGCTACTGCGTTTTCGCGCCGACCTACGGTGCGATCCCCGGTCTGCCCTGGCCCTTCACCGCGGTCGGCGGGATGGGGCTCATGACCGACAGTGCCCGGCAGTTCGGCGCGTTCGTCGACGCGGTTCTGCGGGCGACGGGCGCGGAGAGGGTCGATGTTGTCGGGCATTCGCAGGGCACCATCGTGCCGGCCTACTACGCGAAATACCTGGGCGGGCAGGACAAGATCGAGAACTATGTCTCGCTGGCACCCGCGTGGCGGGGGACAACGCTGGCCGGTACCGATGTGATCCTGCCGCTGGTGCGACGCCTCGGTATCCCGGCCGACCGGATCCCGCTGTGCCAGGCGTGCGCCGAACTCGACCCGGACTCGCCCTTCTTGCAGAAGGTCCGGGAAGGCGGTTACTACCTGCCGACGATCCGATACACCAATATCGGGACCCGCTACGACGAACTCGTCGTGCCCTACTGGGCGAGCATGCCTCCCGGTGGCGCGAACGTCCGCAATATCGTCGTTCAGGACGGGTGTCCGTCCGACTACACCGAGCACGCGGGTATCGCCGGCTCCCGGCGCGCCGCCCACTTCGTCCTGAACGCGCTCGACCCCGGCAACCCGCGTCCCGTCCCGTGCGACCGTGCCGCACCGCTCAGCGGCAGTCCCTTCTGAGGGCGTCCGCGCCGGCGGTCCGCCGGTGGTGTCAGCGGTCGGCGGGCGGGCGGATACCGGTGTACCAGTCGAGCAGGTCGGGGTCGTCCACGGCGCTGCGCTCCACCACCCGCGCCGGGTCCGCGCCTTGGAAGAGCCGCTTGATCGGGACCTCGAGCTTCTTACCCGTCCGGGTGTGCGGGACCGCCGGTGCGGCCAGGATCTCGTCCGGCACATGACGCGGTGACACCTCGGTGCGGATGACCTCTTTGATGCGGTCGCGCAACTCCTCGGTGAGTTCGGCGCCGGGCGCCAGCACCACGAACAGCGGCATCCAATAGCCACCGTCGGGTTGTTCGGCACCGATGACCAGGGCCTCGGCGATCTCCGGCAGCCGCTCGACGGCCTGGTAGATATCGGCGCTGCCCATCCGGATACCGTGCCTGTTCAGCGTGGAATCGGACCGCCCGTGCACCACCACGCTGCCGCGGCCGGTGAGCGTGATCCAATCCCCGTGCCGCCAGATGCCGGGATAGGTGTCGAAATAGGCGTCGTGATACCGGTGGCCTTCCGGGTCGTTCCAGAAACGCACCGGCATCGACGGCATGGGGGCGGTCACCACCAATTCCCCGACTTCACCGCGCACCGGTTGCCCCACCTCGTCGAAAGCGTCCAGCGCGACACCCAGATACGGGGCCGACAGCTCACCCGGCCACACCGGTACCGTGCGCACACCACCGGCGAATGCCGAGACGACATCGGTGCCGCCGCTGATCGACGCGACCGGGACACCGCCCGCGTTCTCGTGCAGCCACAGCGCCGACGCCGGCGGCAGCGACGAGCCGGTGATACCGATCATCCGCAGCGCCGACAGGTCGTGATCGGACGCCGGGACCGAACCGGCCTTCATACAACCCAGGACATAGCCGGGGCTGGTACCCAGCACCGTGGTGCCGGTCCGGGCGGCGATCTCCCACAGCGAATCCGGTGCGGGATGGGCGGGGCTGCCGTCGTAACAGACGATGGTCGACCCCGTGAGCAGGCCCGCGACCTGGAAGTTCCACATCATCCAGCTCGGGCTGGTGTACCAGAAGAAGGTATCGCCGGGACCGATATCCGACTGCAGACCAACGGCTTTGAGGTGTTCGAGGACGACCCCGCCGTGTCCGTGCACGATTCCCTTGGGCAGACCGGTGGTACCGGAGGAGAAGACGATCCACAGCGGATGCGCGAAATCCACCGCCTCGGTCTCCGGAACCGGATCACCGGCGGCATCCGCCGCCACCGCCCACGAGGTGCTGTCCGGAATCTCCACACCCAGCCGGGGCACCACAACCGTGGCCCGCAGGCTCGGCAACCCCGCCCGCAACGCGGCGATATCCGCGCTCTTGTCGTGCGTCTTCCCGCCGTAGCGGTAGCCGTCGGCGGTCACCAGCACGACGGGCTCGAGCTGGCCCAGCCGGTCCAGCGCCGCCTTGGCGGTGTAATCCTGACCGCAGGCGCTCCAGATCGCGCCGGTGGCGGCAGTACCGAGAAACGCGATCACGGTTTCGGTGATATTCGGCAGATAGCCGATCACACGATCGCCGGGACGTACGCCGAGACCGCGCAGGGTGTGCGCGAAGGCGGCGGCCCGCGTGAGCAACTCGGCCCACGAGGTCTCGGTGACCTCCGCGGTCCCCTCGGTCACCTGCAGGATCGCCGGCCGGTCGGTGCGTGCCTGCGCGGCGACCCGGTCCACGTAGTTGAGGGTGGTCCCGGGAAACCAGCGGGCGTCGGGCATCTCCGGGCACGGCAACACCTCACCGGCGACCGGACCGAGCTCGAAGTACTCCCAGACCGCCAGCCAGAAATCGGGCAGGTTGTCCACCGACCACCGCCACAGGGTCTGGTAGTCCGGCAGTTCGGCACCGGTACGCGTGGTGACGAAGCGGGCGAAATCGGTGACCCGGGCATCGGCGATATCCCGTTCGGTCGGTACCCACTGAGGTTCCACCGGTGTACAACCCTTCTGTGTCTATGGCGGCGCCTTCGGCGCCGCGGGTCGGGGCCCTATCAACCCCGGTCTTCACTCCCGCCGGTCGGTCGCTGCGCTCCCTCCCTCTGGTCGCTCCAGACCGGGGCGGGCCCCGACCATGGATGCGACCGTCCGGATAGACCGCGGGAAGATCCACGATCCCACGCCAGGGGAAACCTGAGGCGGTTCCGCTGATCGTGTAAGTGCTCAACGGTCGCAAGCTGTGGACGGGGTGTGCACCCGCTCCCTCCCTCTGGTCGCTCCAGACTCGGGCGGGCCACGCCCACGGATGCGACCGTCCGGAAGAGACGGAGGTGCGGATCGCGCGGTCTGGGCCGGTCTTACGTCACTGTAGTGCTGGATCGTCTTCGTTCGTGGAGTGTTTCCGGCAGGCGACTGCACGGCCGCGAACCGGTGGGCGGTTATTCGGGTGCGCGTCGCAGGAGTTGCTCGGCGTGCCGGAGCAGGGGAGCATCCACCATCTTGCCTTCGTAGGCGAACACGCCGCGGTGGTTCGGGGCCGCGTCGAGAACGCCCCGTGCCCAGGCGATATCGTCCTCCGACGGCGCGTAGGCGGCGCGGATGACGGGGATCTGCGACGGGTGGATCGCGACTTTGATCTCGAAGCCCACGGCGACCGCGTCCTCGGCCTCGGCGCGCAGGCCGTCGAGATCCTTGATGTTCAGGTACACCATGTCCAGTGCGAGGCGCTGATGCGCTTTGGCGGCGAGTAGACCGCTGCTGCGCAGGTGCCGGGCCACATCGCGGTAGCTGCCGTCGGCGCGGCGGGTGCCGGTGCCGCCCATGGCGGCCACCAGATCCTCCACCCCGCACATCACGCCGCGGGTATTGGGTGCGGTGGCGATCTGCTGGATGGCCAGCGCTCCGAGCGGAGATTCGATCAACGCGAAAACCTGATACCCGGATAGGCCGGTGACCTGCTGTACGGACTCGGTTTTCGGCAGCATGACCAGCCGGTAGGACGTCTCCCGCAGGGCCCGCAGATCGAGGTCGTGTTCGGGCGTGCCCGCCGGATTGACCCGCACCACGGTGGTTTCCGGGTCGAGCGGGGTGTCGACCAGGGCCTTGCGCGCGGCGGGTTTATCGGCGGGCGCGACACCGTCCTCGAGATCGAGGATCACCACATCGGCGGCGGCCGCGGCCTTCTGGTAGCGCTCGGGGCGGTCGGCGGGACAGAACAGCCACGCCGGTCCGGGGGACTGCCAGGTGGAGTCGGGGCGGTGTTGATCGGTCATGGGTGTCTCCTCCTCACCGGTCGTGGCCTCACGCCTGGTCCGCTGCCGGACGCAGGCGGATCAGGGCGTGACGCACGGCCACTCCCACCACGGCGCCGTGCTGGTTGCGGCCCACATGCCGGAACGTGACCACGCCCTGGCCGGGGCGGCTCTTCGATTCCCGTTTATCGAGCACCACGGTCTCGGTGTACAGGGTGTCGCCGTGGAACAGCGGCGCCGGGAACTTCACCTCTTCGAAACCGAGGTTGGCCACGGTGGTGCC
The DNA here is from genome assembly GCF_040638875.1 of Nocardia sp. NPDC024068. Classification (NCBI taxonomy): domain Bacteria; kingdom Bacillati; phylum Actinomycetota; class Actinomycetes; order Mycobacteriales; family Nocardiaceae; genus Nocardia; species Nocardia sp. NPDC024068. The sequence goes on from NZ_JBEZYU010000028.1 coordinate 7,605, forward strand.
CTGGGTCAGATGCGCCACCGCCTGCCCGATCATGGTGCCCAGGGTGAACAGCGAGTTGACCAGCCGCTCGTGGAACGGTTCCTGCGCGTCGCTGAAGGCCTTGTCGATATGCAGGCCCTGGGTATTCATGGTGAGGGTGCTGAACAGCACGTTATCGGTCTCGGTCATGGTGCGGCCGGGCCGATGCTCGTAGAGGACACCGGTTTCCAGCTCCTCGAACCACAGGCCGGTCTGCACGACCCGTTTCAGGTCGGTGGTGTCGTGGTCGACATCCTTGGTGATCTTCCCGCCGCTCACAGGCCGAGCTCCCGTCCGATCAGCATGAGTTGTACCTCCGTGGTGCCCTCGCCGATTTCGAGGATCTTGCTGTCCCGGTAGTGCCGGGCCACCGGATATTCGTTCATGAACCCGTAGCCGCCGAAGATCTGGGTGGCGTCGCGGGCGTTGTCCATCGCGGCTTCGCTGGCCACCAGTTTGGCGATGGCGGCCTGCTTCTTGAAGGGTTTACCGGCGAGCATCAACGCCGCGGCGTCGTAGTAGGCGGTGCGGGCGGTATGCGCGCGGGCCTCCATCCGGGCGATCTTGAAGGCGATGGCCTGGTTGCTGCCGATCGTCCGGCCGAAGGCCTCCCGCTCCCCGGCGTAGCGCACGCATTCGTCCACACAACCCTGGGCCGCGCCCACCGACAGCGCCGCGATGGCGATCCGGCCCTCGTCCAGGATGCGCAGGAAGTTGGCATACCCGCGCCCGCGTTCACCCAGCAGATTCTCCTTCGGCACCCGCACATCGGTGAAGGTCAGCGGATGGGTGTCCGAGGCGTTCCAGCCGACCTTGTTGTAGGCCGGTTCGGCGGTGAAACCGGGAGTGCCGGTGGGCACCAGGATCGTGGAGATCTCCTTCTTCCCGCCGGACTGCCCGGTCACCGCGGCAACGGTCACCAGGGCGGTGATATCGGTTCCGGAGTTGGTGATGAACTGCTTGTTGCCGTTGATCACCCAGCTGTCACCGTCCTCGACCGCGGTAGTGCGGGTGCCGCCCGCGTCACTGCCCGCGCCGGGTTCGGTGAGCCCGAAGGCGCCGAGGTTCTGCCCGCTCGCCAGCCGCGGCAGCCATTCCTGTCTCTGCTTCTCATCGCCGAACCGGTAGACGGGCATCGCGCCGAGCGACACCCCCGCTTCGAGGGTGATGGCGACGCTCTGGTCGATCTTGCCGAGTTCCTCCAGGGCCAGGCAGAGCGCGAAATAGTCGCCACCCATCCCGCCGTACTCCTCCGGGAACGGCAGCCCGAACAGGCCCATCCGGGCCATCCCCGCCACCACTTCGTACGGGAAGCTGTGCTCGGCATCGTGTTTCGCCGCCACGGGCGCGACCACCTGGTTCGCGAAATCACGGACGGTGAGCGCCAGATCGCGGTAGTGGTCCGGCAGTGTGCCGGTGGACAGGAAATCGGTCACCTGTGCCTCATCTCGTTCTCGTGGGTCGGGGGTGCGCGCTCAGGCCGACGCGATACCGGCGGGCGCGGCGGTATCGGTATCGCTGTCGGGCGCGGGTTCGGGATGGACGCGGGCGAGCACCTCGTCCAGCCGGACCGAGGCGCCCGGTTCCACCAGGATCTCGAGGGTGCCCGCCAGGGGAGCGGTCAGCGAATGTTCCATCTTCATCGCCTCGACCACCAGTACCGGCGCGCCCGCGGCGACCGTGCCGCCGGGTTCCGCGCTGATCGCGAGCACGGTTCCCGGCATGGGGCTGCGGATCTCGGCGTCGTGGGCGGCGGCGTCACCGGCGCGGACGGACTCCTCGGTCAGTTCGCGCAGCAGCGCCACCCCGGCTTCGCCGGTCGACCACAGGTGCGCACCGGATTCCGCGATCCGGTAGCGGTGCCGGATCCCGTCGAGAGTGAGGAACACGGTGCGCGCCGCGGAGTCGGCGCTCGCGGTGTCGAGTTCGGCGGTGAGCGCGACCGGATCGGCCTCCTCGATCCGCAGCTCGGCCGATTCCGGTGTGCCGGTGAGGTAGACGTGGGCGATCCGGTCACCGCCGGCCAGCCGGATCCGGGTCGGCGCGGCGGAACCGACCCGCCAGCCGGTCGGGAAGTCCCACGGGTCCGCCGGCCCGGACGGCCAGCGCCGCAGCCAGCGGTACACGGCCGCGGCGGCGAACATCTCGTCGGTCACCGGCGCGGCCCGGAAATCACCGGCCCGCCGGTCCAGCAGCGCGGTATCCAGCCGTCCGGCCGCCACATCGGGATCGGCCAGCAGGAATCGGAGGAAGTCGATATTGGTGGTCACGCCCAGCACGGCCGTATCGGCGAGCGCGCGATCGAGGGCCGCCAGGGCCGCGTCGCGGTCCGGTCCGTGCGCGATGACCTTGGACAGCATCGGGTCGTAGTCGCTGCCCACGACGGTGCCCACCGCGAGCCCGGAATCGACCCGCACGCCCGGACCCGCCGGTTCCGTCAGATCCAGGACCGTACCGCCGGTGGGCAGGAAATCGCGGGCCGGGTCCTCGGCGTAGACCCGCGCCTCGATCGCGTGACCGTGCAGCCGGATCTCGTCCTGGGTGGCGCGGATCCGCTGTCCGGCCGCGATCCGGACCTGGCATTCCACCAGGTCGTATCCGGTGACCATTTCGGTGACCGGATGTTCGACCTGGAGGCGGGTGTTCATCTCCATGAAGAAGAACTCGCCCGGCCGGTCGGCGGAGACGATGAACTCCACCGTGCCCGCGCCCACATAGTCGACGCTGCGCGCGGTGGCGCAGGCCGCGGCGCCGATCCGCTCGCGGGTCTGCGTGTCCAGCAGCGGTGAAGGCGCTTCCTCGATCACCTTCTGATGCCGCCGTTGCAGACTGCATTCCCGTTCCCCCAGGTGCAGCACGGTCCCGTGGGTATCGGCCAGGATCTGCACCTCGATATGCCGGGGCCGGGTGACGAACCGCTCCAGGAACAGGGTGTCGTCACCGAAGGCCGAGGCGGCCTCCCGCCGGGCGCTCACCAGGGCCGCGGGCAGTTCGGCCGGATCGTCGACGCGGCGCATCCCCTTGCCGCCGCCACCGGCCGACGGTTTCACCAGTACCGGGTAGCCGATCTCGGTGGCCGCCTCGATCAGGGCCGCGTCGGTGAGCCCGGGTTCCGCGATCCCCGGTACCACCGGTACACCGGAGGCGGATACCGTCGTTTTCGCGGTGATCTTGTCGCCCATGACCTCGATCGCCTTGGCCGGGGGACCCAGGAACACGATCCCGGCGGTTTCCAGCGCGGCCGCGAATGCCGCGTTCTCGGAAAGGAATCCGTAGCCGGGATGTACCGCCTGCGCGCCGGTGCGCCGGGCGGCGTCCACGACCGCGTCGATGTTCAGATAGCTCTCGCGTGCCGCCGCGGGACCGAGCCGCACCGCGGTATCGGCGGCGCGTACATGCGCGGCGTCGGCGTCGGCGTCGCTGTACACCGCGACCGAGCGCAGTCCCATCGCCCGCAGCGTACGCAGCACCCGGACGGCGATCTCACCGCGATTGGCCACCAGCACCGTGTCGAACGGGAGGGGATGATTCGAATTCAGCATCGTGCTCACATCCGGAAGACGCCGTAGGAGACCGGTTCCAGCGGCGCCTGGGCGCACACCGACAGTGCCAGTCCCAGCACGGTGCGGGTATCGGCGGGGTCGATGACCCCGTCGTCCCACAGTCGCGCGGTCGAATAGTAGGGGTTGCCCTGGGCCTCGTACTGCCGCCGGATCGGTTCCTTGAACGCCTCCTGGTCGGCCTCGCTCCACGGCTGCCCGTTGCCGTCGAGCTGGTCGCCGCGCACCGTGGCCAGCACCGACGCCGCCTGCTCGCCGCCCATCACCGAGATCCGCGCGTTCGGCCACATCCACAGGAACCGGGGCGAATAGGCCCGGCCGCACATCGAATAGTTGCCCGCGCCGTAGGATCCGCCGATCACGACGGTGAGCTTCGGGACCCGGGCGCACGCCACCGCGGTCACCATCTTCGCCCCGTGTTTGGCGATACCGCCCGCCTCGTAGTCGCGGCCCACCATGAACCCGGTGATGTTCTGCAGGAACAGCAGCGGTATCTCGCGCTTATCGCAGAGTTCGATGAAATGCGCGCCCTTCATGGCGGATTCGCTGAACAGCACACCGTTGTTGGCGACGATTCCCACCGGATGCCCGTGGATATGCGCGAATCCGGTGACCAGGGTGGTCCCGTATTCGGCCTTGAATTCGTGGAACCCGGCCGCGCCGCTGTCGTCGGCGTCGACGAGGCGCGAGATCACCTCGCGCACATCGTAGGGCGTGCGCAGATCCGCGGGCACCACGTCGTACAGCTCGTCCACGGGTGCGGCCGGTTCCCGGGCGGGCCGCACCTCCCAGGCCGGTTCCGGCCGCGGACCCAGGGTGCCGATGATCCGGCGCACGATCGCCAGCGCGTCACGATCATCGTCGGCCAGATGGTCGGTGACCCCCGAAGTGCGCGAATGCAGCGCCCCGCCGCCCAGCTCCTCGGCGGTGACCACCTCACCGGTGGCGGCCTTCACCAGGGGCGGGCCGCCGAGGAAGATCGTGCCCTGGTCCCGCACGATCACCGCCTCGTCGCTCATCGCCGGCACATAGGCCCCGCCCGCGGTACACGACCCCAGCACGGCCGCGATCTGCGCGATCCCGCGGGCGCTCATGGTGGCCTGGTTGTAGAAGATGCGGCCGAAATGCTCCCGGTCGGGGAAGACCTCGTCCTGTTCGGGGAGGTAGGCGCCGCCGGAGTCGACCAGGTACACGCACGGCAGGTTGTTGTGCAGCGCCACTTCCTGGGCGCGCAGATGCTTCTTCACCGTCACCGGGTAGTACGTGCCGCCCTTGACGGTGGCGTCGTTGGCGACGATCACGCATTCGCGGCCCGCCACCCGTCCGATCCCGGTGATGATCCCGGCGCCCGGTGAGTCGCCGCCGTACATTCCGTCGGCGGCCAGCGGTGACAGTTCCAGGAACGGGCTGCCGGGGTCGAGCAGTTGGTCCACCCGATCGCGCGGCAGGAGTTTGCCGCGGGCGATATGGCGTTGCCGCGCCTTCTCCGGACCGCCGCGCGCGGTCTCGGCGAGACGGCGGCGCAGCTCATCGACCAAGGCCAGGTTCGCCGTGCGGTTATCGCCTACGGACCGGGCGGCGGGCACGGGGCTCGCGGTGCGGGTCATCGCGTCATCCTGCCATCTGAGTTAATCGCTGATAACTGAAACAGAGGTTAATCTTGACTAACCGAGTTGTCCAGAGCATGCGAAAGGAGTGCGGGTGACCAGTGCCGATTCTGCCACCCCGACACGTCGCGAACAGCTGAAGCAGCAGCGCCGCGATCAACTCCTGGCCGCCGGGGCACGGCTCATCGCCGAGCGCGGATACCTCGGGATGCGGCTCGACGATCTGGGCGCCGCGGTCGGGATCAGCGGCCCCGCCGTGTACCGGCATTTCCCCAACAAGGAGGCGCTGCTGGTCGAGTTGCTGGTCGGGGTGAGCCGCCGGTTGCTGGAAGGCGGCAGCGCTGTCGTCGCCGGGGCGGCCGATCCGCGGCCGGCGCTGGACGGGCTGGTGGAATTCCACCTCGACTTCGCACTCGGCGAACCCGAGTTGATCCGCATCCAGGACCGCGACCTCGACAATGTCCCGCTGCCCGCACGTCGCGAGATCCGGCGTACCCAGCGCCGGTATGTGGAGGTCTGGGTGGGGGTGCTGTGCGAACTCACCCCCGGGCTGGACGAGGACACCGCCCGGGTCCAGGCCCACGCGGTGTTCGGCCTGCTCAACTCCACCCCGCACAGCGCCGGACCGGTCCGCGGAGGTACCCGCCCGGTATTACGCGCAATGGCACTCGCTGCCCTCACCGGTCCCTCGTCCGGCTGAATCCACCGGGTCGGGGTCGGACGGAATCGGTGCCCTCGCAGATGGCCGGGTCCGTGGACATTCCGAAACCGGGGATGCCGGGAGTTGCCGGTATCCGTTGTGATGCAACGTCATCGAGGACGGCGAGAAATCCCACCGCCGATCTGCCGCTTGTCACCGGCGCGACGTAAGGTCGCCGCCATGTCCGAGCAGCGGTCCAATCCGCACGACGCGTATTTCCGGAAGGTCATGGCCCGCCCCGACAACGCCGCCTCCGAACTACGCGCCGTGCTTCCCGAAGCGATCACCGCACGCATCGACTGGCCCGCACTGCAACTACATCCGGGCAGCTACGTCCACCCCGACCTGCGCAACCGCTTCAGCGACCTGCTGTTCCGTACCCGTCTGGACGGCCACCCCGCCTACATCTATGTCCTGATGGAACATCAGTCCAGCAGCGACCGGTTCATGGCATTCCGCATGCTCGAGTACATGGTCGCCATCTGGCGTCAGCACCTCGCCCACCACGATCACGAACACAGAAGCCAGCGCGCCAGGAAGACCACCACCCTGCCCGCAATCATCCCCCTGGTGGTCCACAACACCGCCGAGGGCAGCCCCTGGTCACCCTCGCACCCCACCGAACTGGCCGACCTGATCGACCTCGACCCCGCCGCGCGCGAAGCCCTCGGACCTCACCTGCCACGGCTGAGGTTCCTGCTCGACGACGTCGCCGCCCTCGACCCGCGAACGCTGCGCGACCGCGACCTCACCCCTGCGACCAGGGTATTGCTGGTCCTGCAGCGCATCGCCCCCAAGAACACCGCCCTCGGACACGATATGCTGGACTGGCTCGAAGACCTGCGTGCCCTGGAGTCCGGTCCGGACCCACTCGGTGACTATCTGGCCGTTCTGACCTATCTCGTAACGGTCGGTGAAACCGCCGAGGCCGACCTCGCGACGGTTTTCGAACAGCTCGGTCCACGAGCGAAGGAGGCGATAGTGACCACAGCAGACATGATCGAAGCACGCGGGGAAGCCCGCGGTCGCGTCGAAGGTCGCGTCGAAGCTCTGCTGGAGTTGGCGACCGTGAAGTTCGGCGTACTCCCCGCTGTCGCCGTCCGCCGCATCCGCTCGGCCGACTCGGACCAAGTCCGGACCTGGACAGCGCGGGTGCTGACCGCGACCACCCTGGACGAACTGCTCGGCTGAATCCCGGATCCCACCCGCATCGTGCCGCCACGGGCACCCGCGGGTGGGTCAGACCCGCGCGGCTGCCGCTTTTTCGCGGGCCGCGTCGGCGCGGTCGATATCGGCCAGGTCGAAGCCCTTGGTCTCCCGCGCCACCAGCACCGCGACCGCGGTCACCGCGGCCGCCGCTGCCAGATACACCGCGATCGGCACCGCGGAATCGAATTCGTCGAGCAGTTTCACCGCGATCACCGGTGCCAGCGAACCCGCCACGATGGAGGTCACCTGGTAGCCCAGCGAGACCCCCGAATACCGCATCCGGGTCGGGAACATCTCGGCCATGATCGCCGGTTGCGGCGCGTACATGAACGCGTGCGCGACCAGCCCGAGCATGATCGCCGCGGTGATGATCCAGCCGTTGCCGGTATCCATCATCGGGAACGCGATGAAACCCCAGCCCCCCGCCGCCACGGCGCCGACGAAGTAGACCGGCCGCCGGCCCACCCGGTCGGTGAGCCCGCCCACCAGCGGAACCGCCACGAAGTGCACGGCGTGTGCGGCGAGCAGCCACCAGAGGATGTCGGAGGTGCTCATATCGTGCTGCACCTTCAGATAGGTGATGGTGAAGGTGACGACCAGGTAGTACATGATGTTCTCGCCGAATCGCAGTCCCATCGCGGTGAACACGCCCCGCGGGTAGCGCTTCAGCACTTCCACCGCGCTGAACGACGAGGTCGCCACCTGTTCGGCTTCCTCCCGCGCGGCCGTGAAGATCGGTGCGTCGCTGACCTTGGTGCGCACGTAGTACCCGACGAGCACCACCACCGCCGACAGCCAGAACGCGATCCGCCAGCCCCACGACAGGAACGCGTCGTCGGACAGTGTGGAGGTGAGCGCGAGCAGTACCAGGGTGGCGAGCAGGTTGCCGCCCGGGACCCCGGACTGCGGCCAGCTCGCCCAGAATCCGCGGCTGCGGTTCGGACTGTGCTCGGCCACCAGCAGGACCGCGCCGCCCCATTCGCCGCCGACGGCGAACCCTTGCAGGAATCGCAGCACCACCAGTAGTACCGGCGCCAGGTAACCGATCTGGCCGTAGGTCGGCAGGCAGCCCATCAGGAATGTCGACGCCCCCACCAGGACGAGGCTGAACTGCAGTAGCCGTTTGCGGCCGTACTTGTCGCCGAAATGCCCGAAGACCAGCCCGCCCAGGGGGCGTGCCGCGAATCCGACGGCATAGGTGAGGAAGGCCTTCAGGATCGCGTCGAGTTCGCTGTCGGATTCCGGGAAGAAGATCTTGCTGAACACCAGGGTCGCCGCGGTGCCGTACAGGAAGAACTCGTACCACTCCACCACGGTCCCGGCCATGGATGCGGCGACCACCCGGCGCAATCCGCGTCGCTCCGGAGCGGAGTTCCCCGCTGCCCGGGTCGAACCGTCCACGCTCATCGCCTACTCCTCACACGCTCCGGCCCCTCACCGAGACCGGGGCCACAGCGAGTATCACCCCGGGCACGGGCCGTCAGAGGCGATTCGGCGAGGTTGAGTCGTCCTGGTCCGATCAGCGGGATCGAGTTGTTCGCGGCGGCCAACTGCCACGGGTCCGGAGTCTCGCGAGTCGAGGCCGCCGTGTCAGTGGGGGCGTCAGTCCGGCGTCAGTCCGGTGTCAGGCGGATCGGCGACAGTCTTCATCGAGCGGCACGGAGAACCCTCCGAGCGCCCCAACAGAATCCACCGGACATCAGAAGGAGCACATCATGTCCATCACCTCGACCGGCCAGGACGCAGCGACCCAGGGAACCGCCGCCCACGCGGACCGGCCGGAACTCCAGCGGGCGATCGAGGAGATCGTCGCCTCCGGATTCACCGGGCTCACCCTGCGTGTGCACGACGAGCGCGGCGTGTGGGCCGGCGCCGCCGGTGTCAGCGAACTCGGCGGTACCGCGAAGCCGCCGGTCGACGGGCATATCCGGATCGGCAGCAATACCAAGACCTTCACCGCGACCGTGGTGCTGCAACTGGTGGCCGAAGGCAAACTCGAGTTGGACGCCCCGGTAGCGAACACGCTGCCCGAGTTCGGATTCGACGAACGGATCACCGTGCGCATGGTGCTGCGGCACACCAGCGGGATCTTCAACTTCACCGGTGAGTACTTCCCGGACGGCACGGTCGTGCCGGGGATCACGTGCACCATCTCCGGCAAGGAGTGGGTGGACAACCGGTTCGCGACCTACCTGCCGGAAGAGTTGGTACGACTGGCGCTTTCCAAGCCCGCCCGGTTCGAACCGGGCACCGGCTGGAGCTACTCCAACACCAACTACGTGGTGGCCCGGCTGTTGATCGAGAAGGTCACCGGCCGCTCGGTGGCCGAGGAGATGCAGCGGCTGATCCTGGGACCGCTGGGGCTGACGGGCACGATTGCGCCGACCGTCCAGACGGAGGTTCCCGAGCCGCACGCGCACGCCTACTACCGGTACGACGACGCCGGCGTGGAGCAGACGGTCGACGTCACCCGCCAGAACCCGTCCTGGATCAGCAGCGGCGGTGACATGATCTCGACCACCCGCGACCTGCATATCTTCATCTCCGCCCTGAACAGCGGCAAGCTCCTGCCGGCCGAACTGCTCGCCGAGATGCGCACGCCGCATCCGACCGGCATCCCCGGAATGGACTACGGCCTGGGAGTGTTCGTGCAGCAGACCGACGGCGGCACCGTCATCACGCACAACGGTGGCGCCGCGGGGCACGGGGCCCTCATGTTCAGCACGCCGGACGGGACCAAGACCCTGACCGCCGGGTTCAACTATGTGGACGACGCGGCGCTCTCCCTGTCGGTGGAATTCCAGCAGGCGATACAGCTGCTCGTCCGGGAGGTCTTCGGCGGCGAGCAGGCCGGGGCGGCGAACTGATCGGCGACGTATCCGCCCGGCGGCCGCAACGCACCGGCCGGCCGGGTGCCAGGGACGCCGACGCCGGCGACCCTCGCCGCCGCGGTTACCGTCGGGTGCACCGGTGCGAGGACGATATGAGGAGACCCGTGAGCGACGAGAGTGCGCCGATGCGAGGGTTCGCCAGCGATAACAACGCCTCTGTTCACCCCGAGGTCATGGCGGCGCTGGCCGCCGCCAATGTGGGGCACCAGCCCGCCTACGGCGGGGACGTCCACACCGACCGGTTGCGTGGGCTGAGCAAACGCCATTTCGGTGAGCGCGCCGATATCTATCCGGTGTTCAACGGCAGCGGCGCCAATGTGGTCGGGTTGCAGGCGATGTGCGACCGGTGGAGTTCGGTGATCTGCCCGGAGTCGGCCCATATCAACCAGGACGAGTGCGGCGCACCCGAAAAGGTGGCGGGACTGAAAGTGATTCCGGTGCCCACCCCGGACGGCAAGATGACCCCGGAACTGCTCGACCGGTACGCGTCGGGCTTCGGCGATCCGCATCGTGCCCAGCCCCGGGTCGTCTCCATCACCCAGAGCACCGAACTCGGCACCCTCTACACGCCCGGTGAGATCGCGGCGATCGGTGAACTGGCGCACGAGCGCGGCATGCTGCTGCATGTGGACGGCGCCCGGCTGGCCAACGCGGCCGCGGCGCTCGGCCTGCCGCCGCGCGCGTTCACCACCGACGCCGGGGTGGACGTGTTGTCGTTCGGCGGCACCAAGAACGGCCTGATGTTCGGTGAGGCGATCGTGGTACTCGACCCCGGCGCGGTGCGCGGTGTGGAGTACCTGCGCAAGGCGGCTCTCCAGCTGTCCTCCAAGATGCGGTACGTATCGGCGCAGTTGGTCGCGCTGCTGGACGGCGACCTGTGGTTGCGTAATGCCCGGCACGCCAACGCGATGGCGGCCCGGCTGGCGACGGCCGCGGCCCGGGTGCCGGGCGTCGGGATAGTCCGGCCGGTCGAGGTCAACGCCGTTTTCGCCGTGCTGCCCGGGGACGTCACCGAGCGGTTGCGGCGGCAGTTCCGTTTCTACCCGTGGGATGAGCGCACCGGCGAGGTGCGCTGGATGTGCTCGTTCGACACCACCGAGGCCGATGTGGACGCCTTCGTCGCCGCGCTGGCCCGGGAGATGGCCGCTTAGGTCGCGTTGTCGCCGGCCGAGGCGGGAATCGCGCGCTCCACGGCGATCCGGACCAGTTCGCTCGCCTGTTCCTCGCTGAAGACGCCGGGAAGGGTGAGCCGTTCGAGGGTGAGCCAGTTCAGCGCGAGGAACAGCAGCATCACGGTGTTCTCGTCGCCCGGCATCCCGTTGTCGAGATGGTTGCGGATATTGAAGTCCAGATCGGCGCGCACGCGTTCGGTGAGCAGGGCCTGGAGCTCGGGGCGGCGGGTGGCCTCCAGCCGGAGCTCGAGAATCGCGAGGTAGCCGGAGCGGAAGCGGGTGACCCGCCCGACCACCTCGATCATGAGTTCGTGGACGGTCTCGCGGGAGCGCAGCCCGTGCAGCTTCGCCATGGTCTCTTCGTCGGGGATCAGCCGCTCGTAGTACCGGTGGCCTACCTGGATCAGCAGATCGTCGCGGTTGGTGAAGTAGTTGGAGGCGGTTCCGGCGGGTACCGCGGCCTCCTTGTCCACCGCCCGGAAGGTCAGTCCGCGTGCCCCGTCCCGGGCCAGGACCTCGATCGACGCGTCCAGCAGGGCCTGCCGGCGTTCGGGATTCGTGCGCACCACTTGACACCACTCCATCTGTAGTACTACGGTTCAAATCACTTCGAACACAGTACTACAAACGAAGTGGTTTTATGCGAATCGGCGACGGTCTCACCCGAGGCCGGTTCGCAGCTCCGGATCGATATCGTTCCGGTTCCGTACCCCGAAAGGCGGCGTCCATGCGAAAGCAGCACAGCACCTATCCCACCCGCAGCGACCAGCCGCGTTTCGTCGCCCGCCCGGTCCCGCCGCGCACCCACGGTTCGCGGCATATGAGGCGGGGCGTCCGGTAGCGCCCGGTTGGTGGTAGAGCCCGGTTGGTCAGGAGATCCTGACCGGCCATCGGTTGAGCCGGAAAATTTCGACAGGGCCCGAAGGCCCGAGAGGGAGTGCGGAATGCGCGGGAAACCGGCGACCGGAACGAGTAGCGCGGACAACCGTGAGGAGAACGGTGTGACGGATACCGACGTGATCATTGTGGGCGCCGGACCCACCGGTCTGATGCTGGCCGCGGAATTGCGGCTCGCCGGAGTGCGGCCGCTGGTGCTGGAGCGGCAACCGCGGCCCCGCGACACCCCGAAGGCCGGCGGGCTCGGCGGGCAGATCCTGGAACTGCTGCGCTACCGCGGGCTGCTGGAGCGGTTCGAGGCCGCCTGCACCGATCCGATTCCGGCACCGCGGTTCCCGTTCGGCGGCGTGCATGTGGATCTCACGCAGCTGGCGGAGTCGCCGATGCATGCGCTGCCGTTGCCGCAACACCGGCTCGAGGAGGTGCTGGGTGGAGTCGCGGGCGAGCGCGGTACCGAAATCCGCCGGGGACACGAGGTCCTGGAGGTGAGTCAGGATGCCGATACGGTCACCGCGCGGGTGCGGGGTCCGGAGGGTGAGTACCGGGTGCGGTCCCGGTATCTGGTGGGCTGTGACGGCGCCCGCAGCCGGGTCCGGGATATGGCCGGGATCGCCTTTCTTGGCACCGTATATCCCGAGGTCAACCGGCTGGCCCAGATCACCGTTCCCGATTCGGTGACCGTCCTCGGCAACGGCGATCTCGAACTCCCCGGGGGCGCGGTGGCCCGGGCGGGTTTCACCCGGACCGAACGCGGGCTGTTCGGCCTGGCCGCCGCGCCCACCGGAGATTCCCTGTCCGTCTACACCATCGAGGACGAGAGCACCGAATACGACGACGACACCCCGATGACCGTCCCGGAACTGCAGGACAGTATCCACCGCGTGCTCGGCGTGAATATTCCGGTGGCGCAGACGCATCGGATGTCCCGGTTCACCTTCAAGGCCCGGCAGGCCGACCGCTACCGGGCGGGCCGGATCCTGGTCGCCGGTGATGCCGCGCATCTGTTCCCCGCTACCGGGGTGGCGCTCAACGCCGGCCTGCTCGACGCGGTCGATCTCGCCTGGAAATTGGCCGCCGGAACAGACGGCCGGGCGCCGGAGGGTCTGCTGGACACCTACCACGACGAACGCCACTACGCCGCCGCCCGCACCATGCTGCACACCCAGGCGCAGGTGGCCCTGCGCCGCGGGCACGACCAGGCCGCCGAAGCGTTGCGGACGGTGTTCCAGGAGCTGCTCACCGACGATCAGCCCCTGCGGCGGATGGGTGCCCTGATCGCCGGCACCGATATCCGCTACCCACTGCCCAACCCCAACGAACACCAGTTGACCGGCACCTTCGCCCCGGATCTCACCCTGCACACCGAATCCGGCACCACCACCGTCGCCGACCTCATGCATACCGCGCGCCCGCTCCTGATCGACCTCGCCGACCGTGCGGAATTGCGCGAAATCGCCCGGGACGTGCCGCCGGTCGAAATCCACCCGGGCAAAACGGATAACCGCCCGGCCGATGCCCTCCTGATCCGACCGGACGGCTACATCGCCTGGGCCGCGCCGATCGACGAACCCGCCGAAGCTGCCGCCGCGGGCATGCGGGCGGCGCTGTCGCGCTGGTTCGACCCGCGACCCGCGTAGTCCGCCGGCGCACTCGCTCGAGTAGAGGCCACCCACAGTAGAAAGGACCTGCGCAGGCATGCAGGACGTGAATATCTGGAGTGAAGAATTCGGCGCCGCGACCGACGCACCGATTCTGCTGATCATGGGGTCGATGTCACAGGGCATCCTCTGGCCGGACGAATTCGTCGCCCGCCTGGTCACCGGCGGTCGCCGGGTGATCCGGTACGACCACCGCGACACCGGTCTATCGGACACCGTCGACTTCGCGGCCCGGCCCTACACCTGGCACGACATCAAGAACGACGTCTACCGCGTACTGGACGCCCACGGCCTGGACAGCGCCCATCTGGTCGGTCATTCGGCGGGTGGGCTGCTCGGCCAGTACCTCGCGGTGGAGCGACCGGACCGGGTGCGCTCGCTGACCGTTATCGGCTCCTCACCGCTCGGCGGGGCCGAAGGCCAGGTGCTGATGCGGGCCCTGCTGGGACAACCGCAACCCGAGGGCAGCCTGCCGGAGCCGACTCCGGAGTTCGTGGCCTTCTACCGCACGCTGATATCCGCCCCGCCGCCGGACAACCGCGCCGACCGGATCGACGCCATGATCGCCGAACAGCGCGTACTGCACGGAACCGGTCTGCCCTTCGACGAGGACGCGGCACGTGAACTCCAGGAACGGATCCACGACCGGGCCCGCGACCTGTCGGCGGTGGCCAACCACCGGCTGGCCGGGGCGGCCGATCCGGATTTCGAGCCGGTCGGTGTGCTCCACCAGGTGAAAGCGCCCACGCTGGTGGTCGAGGGCAGCCACGAACCGGCCAAACCGGGCCACGGTGCGCTCATCGCCGACCGGATCCCCGGGGCACGGTTGCTGACCGTGGCGGGGATGGGTCATACCCTGCCGCCGGAGGTCCACGAGGAACTGGCCACCGCCGTCCTCGCGCATACAGCCGGATGATGCCGGTACCGGCCCGGCTGCCTGCTGCTGCGGTGCGCCGGCATACGACCGCCTGATTCCGGCTGTTGCCGGCCGGTGGCTTTCGGCGAATGCTGCCCGCATATCCCGAGGCTCACCGGTAGGCGTGCCGCGGGTGCTTCGAGCGCTCCGATGGCACACCGGCGTCGGGTGGCCTCGTTCATCGGCGGATCGGCGCCGGTGGAACGTGTGGTGTGATGGTCGCCGGTCCGGGCCGGTGGTCGAGGTGCCGGGGCAGGAGCAGCGGGCTCGCGAGGATCAGCAGCCCCGCGACGACCAGTGCGGTGCGGGTGCTGGTGGCGCCGGCGAGTAACCCGCCGAGCGCGGTGAGCACGGCGATGGCGGCGGCGCTGCCGATAGACCAGGCCGTCAGCACCCGGGCGATACGGTCCTGCGGGGTCTGCTCGAGCCGATAGGTGGCGAGTACGGGGTTGTAGAGGCTCATGCTGATGATGATCGCCAGCTCGACGGCCATCACCGTCGCGAGACCCGCGATACCGGGCCGGACCACGGCGAGACCGATCAGCCAGACCGCCCGCAGCGTGCCGACCGTCCGGAGGATCCGGTGCCGGCCGTACCGAGCCACCGCCCGGCCGGCCAGGCGTGAGCCGATCAGCCCGCCCAGGCAGGGGGCCGCGAAGGCCAGACCGTATTGCCAGGGCGGGAAACCGAGTTCGCGGAGCAGCAGTACCGCCAGCAGCGGCTCGGTGGCCATGATCAGTCCGCTGACCACCAGGTGGTTGAGGTAGAGCGCCCGGAGGCCGGGATGGGTCAGGATATGCCGCCAGCCGTCGGTCGGATCACCCACCCGGGCCCGGTGCGGGCCACTGCGCGGCGGGGGCTGTTCCCGGTCGCGGATCGCGATCACCCCCAGCGCCGAGAGCAGGTAGCTCAGTGCGTCGGCCGCCACGGTGATGATCGGCCCGAATACGCCGATCGCCGCGCCGCCCAGCGGTGGCCCGATCGCGATGGAGCTCCAATTCGTCGACTCGAACCGTGCGTTGGCCACGAGCAGATCCGCCGGCCGCACCACAGCTCTGAGGTAGGCGCCGCTCGCCGCGTTGAACGCGATCTTCGCCGCGGCCACCACCGCCGACACCACGATCAACTGGACGAAACTCAGTCCGCCGACGGCATAGGCGACCGGAATGGACAGCAGCACCGCGAACCGCGCCAGGTCCATGGTGATCATCACCGATCGCTTCCGGCGGAACTCCACCCACGGCCCGAGCGGTACCGCGATCAGCGCGCCCACCGCGGGCCCCACCGCCGACAACACGGACACCTGAACCGGAGTGGCGTCCAGTACCAGCACGGCGATCAGCGGTAACGCCCCGAACCCCAGCCCGGAACCGTAGGCGCTGACCGCGTACGACATCCACAGCCATCCGAACGGCCGGCCCAGGGATCGTCCGGCCACAAAGCTCCTACCTCCGGTTCGGCAGCCCGTCGCTGTCGATCGCCGAGATCGAAACAAGAGCGCGGAGGCAGGGTCAAACAACCGATTCGGGGGCGGGCACAACCGCGCGTTGTACGCCGACGGCCCGCGCGTTCCGCCCGACGCGGATCCCGGGCCACGCAGGGCTCGCCGAGGAATGCCGACCGGCGTCGGCCGGTCGCGAGAGTAGGCGACCGTGCCGGGACTTCAGGCGAGGGGGTTGGCCGAGAAGTCGATCTGGCGGCGGGCATTGGACAGGGTGGTGACCACACAGGTGCCGACCGGGCCGGTGCGGTCGTAGAGGGTGGCGGTGCCGATGGAGATCCCGGCCGCCGCGATGGTGTTGTCGGCTCGGAGACCGAGTTCGTAACCGGCGGGGAGCCGGGACAGCGTGACGGTCACATCGGCGTTGATATAGCCGGCGCCCTCGGACCCCCAATGGCACACATGGTTGGTGGCGTCGCCCATGACCGCGGCGCGCTGGAACGGGGTGATCGGTTCACCGGTGATCAGGGGCGGCAGGCTCTGCCAGAAGATCTTGCGGTCGGCGTTCTGGTTGGCCCCGAAATCCGGGGTCCAGTCGCGGTCACCGCTTTTGAACAGCGGCGGCGATCCTTCGGGGGACGTGCAACCCGCCGGGGGCGCGGGCAGGTCGTCGGCCGGACTCCACACCCGGCCCGGCGGTTCGGCACCCGTGGTCAGGAATACGGCCGAGGCGCGGACCCGGTCCTCGCCATCCTGTACGAGTGCGGCGTCGGCAACGGTGATCCGTGAACCGCTGCGAACCACTTCGGCGCGTAGTTCGAACGGCGCGTCGGCCACCGGACGGTAGAGGTCCACGGTGAGCCGGGCCGGGACGAAGCCGTCCGGACATCGGGTCTCCAGCTCCCGGGCCAGCAGCCCGCATACCCCCGTGCCGCTGAGATTCGCCGGTGCCCACGGGCTGATCGCCAGCTTCCCGGCGACGAGCCGATCACCCTGTCTGTCGAAGAAACTCACCACGCGCGTCGAGCCCCCTTCGCGATTCGAAACCTCAGGAGTGCAACACGTTACAGTCGCAGCTCTGGCGCTGCTGAACAGTCGCTGGGGCGGACGTGAGGTCGTCCTGATCAAGGGTGCCCGCTCCACTCGCCTGTTCTAGACCGCAGCAGCATTTTGCCGCCCGACGCGCCCACCCCACCCGACGCGCCGGGGAACTCCGCCGTCTGTCGCTGGGCCCGCCCTAGGGTATGCGTTATGGCCTCACTTTCCGATCCCGCGGTCCGTGATTTCCTCAGCTACGGAACCCGCACCGCCAAAGTGGCTTTCACCGCTGCCGACGGGCGTCCGGTAGTGACTCCGGTGTGGTTCCTGCTCGATGGTGACGAGCTGGTTTTCAACACCGGGAAGGACACCGCGAAGGGGAAGGCGCTACAGCGTGATCCGCGGATCGCGATGGTCGTCGACCTGGAGGAGCCGCCGTACGGCGCGGTACAGGTGCAGGGGACCGTGACCCTGTCCGAGGACCCCGCCGAACTGCTGCGCACGGCCACCGCGATCGGTGGGCGGTATATGGGTACTGCTCGCGCGGAAGAATTCGGGCGCCGCAACGGGGTGCCCGGGGAGTTGCTGGTGCGGGTGAAACCGCAGAAGGTGATCGCGTTCTTCGACGCCGTGGGCTGAGCGCGGTCTATCCGGCGGCGGGCTACCTGGTCGCCGGCGTTCCAGCAAACCCGCCGATCGCCGGCCCGAGTTACACGGTCCCATCGTGGTACGTGAACCGGGCTAGCAAACACGGAGGACGTCGGCAATCACACATGGTCCGCGATCCGTAAGATGTAGACCCATCACCTCACGCGGCCCCTTCCTCGGCGCCTGCTTCGCTGGGGAACTGGATATTTGGAACCCATGATCGATATTGCGCGGCTGCTCAGGCCATAGCCGTGGCATCCTTGGTTCGTGTCTCAGTTCAAGTGGTCTGATCAACATCAAGCGTTCTTGATTACGGGTGGTGTTGCCGTTGGGGAACTGGACGAGCGGTTCCGCGACGAGATCTCGGTGAGTTTTGCTGATATAGAAGAAGTGAAGCTCGATGTGTTGGCTGCGGCGCTGGGCGAAGCTGCAAGATGGCGCGATAAGAAATTGAAGGAAAAACATCCAGACAGGACTTCGGGCAAGTCATTTGCGGTAAGTTTCGGAGAATTTGGTAGTCAGAACGAGCCGTGGTTTTTGTTTGAGATCGATGAGTCCGATGCCGCGCTGAGATTCGTAATGGGATTGCGAAGCTTAGAGTTTTCTTGGGTAGAGGAAAATGTCCTTGCGCTAATCGATAGAATATGGAAATCGATAACATGTCGAATTGAGCGCCTTTCGCATACTTGGAACGATGGAGTTTCGCCGAGGGAGCTCCCGTTGGGGTGGGAAGTCGAGCTGGCATTGGAAGTCGTATCCGAGCGTTCGGTCGGCGATTTGGTTCAACTCGCGAGATTAACTCAGTCTATTCTCCGCCTTCCGTGGACGCAGTCGGCTCAGCGTGCATCGATCGATCTTGAAATGACCAGAGGTCTGCTCCGGGCGGGCCAGTTTGAGTGGCTGGTTGGCGAAGAAGAATCGTCCTGGTTAGAAGTGAAGTCGGCTCCGTATGACTTATCGAAATGGGCAGGAAAGATTGAGCTGGCGCAAGATGTTGCTCGATTCGCAAACGCAGAGGTCGATGGAATCCTGATTATCGGATTCAGGACCAAGAGATCTATTTCAACGGAGACCATCAGCAAATTGTCGCCGATTGAGCTGGAGTCAGATGCGGCGGAGCGCTACCGGAAAATTATCGACAGTAGAGTCTATCCGCTTGTGGATGGGCTGAAATTGGAACAGTTTATCGTCACCGAAGGGCGGTCGATCCTGGCCATCTCGATCCCAGCCCAGTGTGAGGACCTTAAGCCTTTCCTGGTTCAGGGCGCCATTGTCGACGGGGCGTACGAGGGCGCCTTCATTTCCATTGTCAGGCGACGAGGTGAGGGCTCAGTTCCTGTTACCGCTCCGGCGATACACGCCTACCTTGCGGCGGGAAGGAGAATTCTGAACGCGCCTGGACAGACTGGCTGATGAAGGTGTCGCTGATGCTTCTGCCTGCAAACGGGCCGGGCGTCGAGGTGCCTCGCAACGATCCCTCTAAACTCGCGGCATGACGGTGCACTTCATCGGGGCCGGGCCCGGCGCCGCCGACCTGCTGACCGTGCGCGCGGTCGAGCTGCTGGGCCGGTGCGCGGTCTGCCTGTATCCGGGGACCTATCTGGATCGTGAGGTGCTGCGGCACTGCGCGCCGGAGACCGAGCTGATCGACACCCAGCGCCTGGACCTCGACCGGATCACCGAACATCTGGTGGCCGCTCATCGCGCCGGGCGCGATGTGGCGCGGCTGTGCTCGGGCGACCCCTCCGTATATTCCGCGCTCACCGAGCAGACCCGCCGCCTCGACGCGGCGGGTGTCCCATGGGACGTCACCCCGGGGGTTCCGGCCTATGCGGCCGCGGCGGCATTGCTGGGGGCCGAGCTCACCGTTCCGGAAGTGGTGCAGTCGGTGGTGCTCACTCGCACACAGCTGCGCTCGACGGCGATGCCGGACACCGAGGCACTGGCGGAGTTCGCGCGGACCCGGGCCACCCTGGTGCTGCATCTGGCGGTCACCCGGGCCGGGGAGCTGGCCGCCGAACTGTCGGAGCACTACGGAGCAGACTGCCCGGTCGCGGTGGTCTACCGGGCGAGTCAGCCCGAGCAGCTGGTGCTGCGCGGGACTTTGGGCGATATCGGTGAGCGGGTCGAATCGGCGGGGTTGCGGCAGGCCGCGGTGATCATGGTCGGGCGGGCGCTGGCGCCGGGAGCCGACTGTGCGCAATCGCACCTGTACGACCCGGCGCGTGATCGGGCACACCTGGGCTCCTAACTTTGGACCGGGAACGGCGCGCGGTGCCTGTCGGTGTGCTCTGGTATGGGTGTGCGGGCAGGTTGCCGGGGCGGGTCCGTCCGCTCGGGGCCCGCGTAGCGGCCGGTTGGTGACCACGCGCGGCGACGGTAGATTGGATCGGTGGTCAGGAGTTCGGTAACCCGCGTGGCACGGCGTCGTGTGGCCGGTACCCGATGTAACACCTCCGGCCCGACAAACGGATAAGTCCGATGGACATTTTTGCCTGATCGATACGAGCACTGGGCCCGGAGCCGCAGACGCCATGGTATGAGCGTGCGCGTCGCACCCGGGTGTCGTCGGGGGAGCGCGCCTGCGCGTTCCGGAAGCGAGGTTACGGTTGGACCGGCTGGACAACGGCGGGAACGGTACGGAACGCGGCACTGCCGCCGCCGAAGGGAGCCTGTTCCCCCTGTCGCCCGCGCAGCTGGGCATCTGGTACGCCCAGCACGTGGACCCGCAGGTGCCGGTGACCATCGCCCAGTACGTGGAGCTGCACGGCGAACTGGATGTCGACACCCTGAGCAGGGCGAGCCTGGATGCCTCCCATGAACTGGGCTCCGGGTTCCTGCGGATCGTGGAACGCGACGGCGAACCACTGCAGTTCATCGATCACGGCATCGCCGAATACGACCTGGTCTCCTATGTGGACCTGCGCGACGCCGCCGATCCGGTGGCGGCGGCGCAGGAATGGATGCGCGCCGAATACAGCAGTCCGCTGGAGCTGACAGAGGACCGTCTCGTCCGCTCCGCCGTGCTGCACCTGGGCGAGGACCACTGGTACTGGTACTCGCGCGCCCATCACATCGCGCTCGACGGCTACGGCGCGATGAACAATATGAACCGGATCGCCGAGCTGTACACGGCCTACATGCTCCGGACGGAGGCGACGCCGGCCAAGGCGGCGGATCTGCGCACCCTGTACGACCAGGAGATCGCCTACCGCGACAGCACCCGGTTCGAATCGGATAAGCAGTACTGGTCCGAGCGGGTCGCCGGACTGGAGGAAGGCACCAGCCTGGCGGGGCGTTCGGCCGCTCCCGCGGCCCGTAACGGTATCTCGCACGCCGCCCTCGGCGACGAACAGAACGCCCTGCTCACCGCGGCGGTGCAGCGCTACGAATCCTCGCCCGCCCAGGAACTGCTGGCGGCGTTCGCGGCCTATCTGGCGCAGTGGAACGGCGTCTCGGATGTGATCCTGAGCCTGCCGGTGACCGCGCGCACCACCGCGCTGATGCGCCGCTCCGGTGGTGTGTCGTCGAACATCGTGCCGCTGCGGCTGCACGTCGGACCCGAAACCACCATCGCCGACCTGCGTAAACAGGTCCAGCTGGCGGTATCGGGGGCGCTGCGCCATCAGCGCTACCGGCATGAGGACATCCGCCGCGACAGCGCTGGCGCGGGTGTGGTGACCACGGAGTTCTTCGGTCCGTGGGTGAACATCATGCTGTTCCAGGACGAGATCCGGCTGGGTGAGGTGGTCGGCAGCATCCAGGTGCTGTCGACCGGCAGTATCGAGGATCTGGGCGTCAACTTCTATCAGTCGGTCGGCGGCACCCGCTCGCATATCGACTTCGAGACCAACCCGAACCTGTACTCCGAGGACGAGGCCCGCCGCCACCACCTGCGGTTCCTGGAATTCTTCGACCGGTACCTGGCCGCCGACGCCGAGGAGCGGCTGTGGCGGCTGGATATCACCACCGCCGCCGAACTCGAGCAGACGACCCGGGAGTGGAACGACGGGGCCCACGAGGTCCCGGTGACCACACTCCCCGCGCTGCTGGACGCCCAGCTGGCGCGGACACCGGACCGAACCGCGCTCACCTACGAGGGGACGAGTCTGTCCTACGCCGGGTTCGGCGCCCGGGTGAACAGGCTGGCGCGCAAGCTCATCGCCGAGGGCGTGGGCCCGGAATCGCTGGTGGCGTTGGGCATGCGCCGGTCGCCGGAGCTGGTCGTGGCCATGCACGCGGTACTGCGGGCGGGTGGCGCCTATGTGCCGATCGACCCCGACCACCCGGCCGAGCGCACCGCCTACATCCTCGACAGCGCCGATCCGGTCTGTGTGCTCACCCACACCGCCGATGGATTCGAGCTGCCCGATTCGGTGCGGGTGCTGGCGGTGGACACCCTCGACCTCGACGAGTTCGCCGATACCCCGATCACCGACGCCGAGCGGCGCGCGCCACTGCGCCCCGACAACACGGCCTACGTGATCTACACCTCCGGCTCCACCGGCCGGCCCAAGGGCGTGGCGGTGACCCATCACGCCATCGTCAACCAGCAGCTGTGGATGCTCGATGAGTACGGTTTCACCGCCGACGACGTCTACCTGCAGAAAACCGCCACCACCTTCGACGTCTCGCTGTGGGGTTACTTCCTGCCGCTGATGTCGGGCGGTGAACTGGTGCTGGCCACCCCCGACGGGCATCGGGACCCGGTCTACGTCGCCGAGACCATCGCCCGGCACGGGGTGACGATCACCGATTTCGTCCCGTCGATGCTGACGGTGTTCGCCGGGCACGCCACCCCCGAACAGTGCGCCTCGCTTCGCACGGTGTTCGTGATCGGTGAGGCGCTGCCCCCGGAAACCGTCGTCGCGATGAAGACGATCACCGACGCCGGTATCCACAACCTCTACGGCCCGACCGAGGCCGCTGTCTCGGTGACCTACTGGGAGGCCACCGGCGCGGAAACGGGTTCGGTGCCCATCGGTATCCCGGAATGGAATGTCGGCGTCCAGGTCCTGGACGCGCGGTTGCGGCCCGCCGCCATCGGCGCCCCGGGTGAGCTGTATCTGTCGGGCCGGCAGCTGGCCCGCGGATATGTGGGCCGACCGGATCTCACCTCCGACCGTTTCGTCGCCGACCCCTCCGGGGAGACCGGCGAGCGGATGTACCGCACCGGCGACCTGGTGCGCTGGAGTGCCGACGGGCTGCTGGAATACATCGGCCGCACCGATTTCCAGGTGAAGTTCCGCGGCCAGCGCATCGAACTCGGTGAGATCGAAACCGATCTGCTGGCGCATCCCGCGGTGAGCCAGGCCGTGGTACTGGTGGTGGATACCGCCACCGGTCAGCAGCTCGCCGGTTATGTGGTGCCGGCGCCGGGACACGGCGTCGAACCCGCCGAACTGATCCGGTTCCTCGGGGAGAAACTGCCCGCCTATATGGTGCCCGCCTCACTGCTGGTGCTCGCGGCGCTGCCGCTCAACACCAGCGGCAAACTGGATCGTAAAGCGCTGCCCGAACCGGTGTTCGCGGCCGACGCGGCGGCCTTCCGGGCGCCGCGCACCCAGGCCGAACAGGTCGTGGCGGCGATCTTCGCCGATGTGCTGGGACAGCGCCAGGTCGGTGTGGACGACAACTTCTTCGATCTCGGCGGTAACTCGCTGGTCGCCACCCAGGTGGTCTCCCGGATCAGTACGGCGTTCGGGATCCGGCTCGGGGTGCGGACACTGTTCGAGACCCCGACGGTGGCCGGGCTGGCGGCCCGGGCCGAGAGCAGCGAATCCGGTGGGCCGGCGCAGGCCCGCCCGCCGCTGGTGGCCCAGCGGCTCCCCGAACGGGTGCCGCTGTCGCTGGCACAGCAGCGGATGTGGTTCATCAACCAGTTCGATCCCGCGGCACCCACCTACAACCTGCCGTTCGTGATCCATCTGCGCGGGCACGCCGATATCGCGGCGCTGCAGGCCGCGCTGATGGACGTGATGGAGCGGCAGCAGTCGCTGCGGACCGTGTTCCCGGAATCCGGGGACGGCGGATACCAGTCGGTGCTGCCGATCTCGCAGGTCGCGCTCGATATCGAGGTCCAGCCGATCGACGACTCCGAACTGGCCGTCGTCCTGGGCGAATTCGCGGCCACCGGTTTCGACGTCACCCGGGAGCTCCCGATCCGGGTGCGCGTCTACGAGGTGACCGGCGGCCGGTCCAACGGCACCCCCGAACACGCGGTCGCCTTCGTCGTACACCACATCTCGGCCGACGGTTTCTCCTTCGGCCCGCTGGCCCGCGATGTCGCGGCGGCGTATGTGGCGCGCGCGGCCGGCGACGCGCCCGGCTGGGCGCCGCTGCCGGTGCAGTACCAGGACTACAGCATCTGGCAACGGGAACTGCTGGGTTCGGAGGACGATCCGGATTCCATGGCCGCCCGCCAGATCGCGTACTGGCGGGAGGCCCTGGTCGGTCTGCCGGACCAACTCGACCTCCCGGCCGACCGGCCGCGCCCGGCGGTGCAGAGCTATCGCGGTGCGCAGCAGCGGTTCACCATCGACGCGGAACTGCA
Source organism: Nocardia sp. NPDC024068 (assembly GCF_040638875.1). Taxonomy (NCBI): domain Bacteria; kingdom Bacillati; phylum Actinomycetota; class Actinomycetes; order Mycobacteriales; family Nocardiaceae; genus Nocardia; species Nocardia sp. NPDC024068. The sequence continues at coordinate 31,913 of NZ_JBEZYU010000028.1, forward strand.
CGCGCAGCTCTCGGCGCTGGCCCGGCAGAACGGTTCCACCCTGTTCATGGTGCTGCACGCCGCGCTGGCGGTGCTGCTGTCGCGACTGTCGGGTACCTCCGATATCGCGATCGGTACTCCGGTGGCCGGTCGCGGTGAGCAGGCGCTCGACGATCTGATCGGGATGTTCGTCAACACCCTGGTGCTGCGGTCGGAGCTCGACGGCGCCCGTGGGTTCGCCGATTTCCTCGGCGACACCCGGGAAACCGATCTGTCGGCGTTCGCGCACGCCGATGTGCCGTTCGAGCGCTTGGTGGAGGTGCTGAACCCGGCGCGCTCGCAGGCGCGGCATCCGCTGTTCCAGGTCATGCTGTCGATGCAGGATATGGCCTACGGGACGCTGGAACTGCCGGGTCTGTCGGTGAGCGCCGCCGAACTCGAGGTGCCGATCGCCAAATTCGATCTGCTCTGGACCCTCACCGAACAGCGCGACGCCCAGGGCGAACCGGCCGGGCTCGCGGCGGCGCTGTCGTATGCCACCGATCTGTTCGACCAGGCCACGGCCATCGAATTCAACCGGCGTTACGAGCGGGTGCTGCGTGAGATCGTGGGCCGCCCCGGTATCCCGTTGCGCGAGATCGAGATCCTGGAGCCCGGCGAACGGGCCACGGTGCTCGACCATTGGAACGCCACCGCGCATCCGGTGGCCGAGGCCACCACGGTGCTGGATCTGTTCTACGACCGGGTGCGCCGCAACCCGGACGCCACGGCGCTGAGCTACGACCCGGGCGAGGAATCGGACGGGGAGTTCGGCGACCCCGCCGAACTGACCTACGCCGAGTTCGCCGGCCGGGTGAACCGGCTGGCGCGTCGGCTCGCCGACGCGGGTGTCGGACCGGAGACCCTGGTGGCGGTCGGTATCCGCCGGTCGCTCGATATGTTCGTCTCCCTCTACGCGGTGCTGGCCGCGGGCGGCGGGTATGTGCCGATCGACCCCGACCATCCGGTCGAACGCACCGAATACGTGCTGGCGAGTTCGGATCCGGTGGTCGTGCTCACCACCGCCGCCGATGCCGAGGTCGCGGGGGACCGGCCGGCGCTGCTGGTGGACGAACTCGACCTGACGTCCTATCCGGACACCGAACTCACCGCCGCCGACCGGCGCGGGACCGTACGTCCGGACAACACGGCCTATGTGCTGTACACCTCCGGTTCCACCGGCCGCCCCAAGGGCGTGGCGGTGAGCCATGCCGCGATGGTGAACCAGATCTCGTGGAAGATCGAATACAGCGGGATCGGCGCCGAGGACGTCGTCCTGCACAAGACCCCGGTCACCTTCGACGCCTCGCTGTGGGAGGTCTACGCGGGCCTGATCGTCGGGGCCCGGGTGATCGTCGCGGTCCCCGACGGGCATCGCGACCCGCTGTACCAGTCCGAGGTCATCTGGCGGCACCAGGTCACCATGACCTCGTTCGTGCCCTCGCTGCTGTCGGTGTTCACCGCGACCGCCCCCGCGGCCGAATGCACCTCGCTGCGCAAGATCTTCGTCGGCGGTGAGGCGCTCGCCCCCGGTACGGTGACCCAGTTCCGCCGGTTCGGGCAGGCCGAGGTGGTCAACCTCTACGGCCCGACCGAGTTCACCGTCAACTCCACCGCCTGGACGGTTCCCGGTGGCGAGCCGGACTCGGTGCCGATCGGCCGCCCGGTCTGGAATACCCGTGCCTACGTGCTGGATTCGGCGCTGCTGCCGGTACCGGTGGGCGTCGCGGGTGAGCTGTATCTGGGCGGCGTCCAGATGGCGCGCGGCTATCAGGGCCGCGCCGAACTCACCGCGGAACGTTTCGTCGCCGATCCCTTCGGCGCCCCCGGCGACCGCCTCTACCGCACCGGCGATCTGGTGCGCTGGGCCCCCGCCGGTGACGGCGGGCCGGGCGTGCTCGAATACATCGGCCGCACCGACTTCCAGGTGAAATTCCGCGGTCAGCGCATCGAACTCGGTGAGATCGAGGCCGCGCTGCTGGACACTCCGGCCGTCCGGCAGGCCGCCGTCCTGGTGATCGATACCGTGGCCGGTGATCAGCTGGCCGGCTATGTGGTCGCCGACGCCACCGGCGAAGACCTCAAGGACGCGCTGCGCCGCCGGTTGCCCGAGTACATGGTGCCGTCGGTGATCGTGACGCTGGAGGAATTCCCGCTCAACGCCTCCGGCAAGCTGGACCGGGCCGCGCTGCCCACCCCGCTGTTCGAGGTGCGCGAATTCCGCGCGCCCACCACGCCGATCGAGGAGATCGTCGCCCAGATCTTCGGTGACGTACTGGGATTGCCCCGGGTCGGCGCCGATGACGATTTCTTCGATCTCGGCGGCAACTCGCTGATCGCCACCCAGGTGGTGTCCCGGCTCGGTATCGCGCTGGACACCCGGGTTCCGGTCCGGATGCTCTTCGAGGCGCCCACGGTCGCCGCGCTGGCCGGCCGGGTGGAATCCCATACCGGTGACGGCGCGTTCCAGGCCCTGGTCGCGCGTACCCGCCCCGACCAGGTGCCGCTCTCGCTCGCCCAGCAGCGGATGTGGTTCCTCAACCGCTACGACACCGAATCCGCGGTCAACAACATCCCGGTCGCGATCCGGCTGTCCGGGGAACTGGATGTGGCGGCGTTGCAGGTCGCCGTCATCGATGTCATCGACCGCCACGAATCGCTGCGCACGGTGTTCCCCGAGACCGGCAGTGCCCCGGTGCAGGTGATCCTGGACGCCGCGCAGATCGTGCCCGACCTGACCCCGGTCCCGGTCACCGAGCACAATCTGCTCGATCATCTGATCGAACTGGCGACCATGGCCTTCGACGTGACCACCGAGGTCCCGCTGCACGCCCGGCTGTTCGAGATCAGCGAGACCGAATTCGTGCTCGGTATGGTGGTGCACCATATCTCGGCCGACGGCTGGTCGATGGGACCGCTGGCGCGCGATGTGATGGTCGCGTACGCGGCCCGGACCAGCTGGGAGCAGCCGGCCTGGGCCGAACTGCCGGTGCAGTACGCCGATTACGCGCTCTGGCAGCGTGAGGTGCTGGGGTCGGAGGACGACCCGAATTCGCTGATCGCCAAGCAGATCCGGTACTGGAAACGGGAACTGGCCGATCTGCCGGACGAACTGATGCTGCCCGCCGACCGGCCCCGGCCGGCCGTATCGTCCTTCCGCGGTGGGACGCATACCTTCGTGATCGCGCCCGATATCCAGCGCCGCCTGGTGGAACTGGGCCGCGGCCACAACGCGTCGCCGTTCATGGTGGTGCACAGCGCGCTGGCGGTCCTGCTGGCACGGCTGTCCGGAATGTCGGATATCGCCATCGGTACGCCGGTGGCGGGGCGCGGTGAGGCCGCCCTCGACGATCTCATCGGCATGTTCGTCAACACCCTGGTCCTGCGGACCGAGGTCGAGGGCGCGATGTCCTTCTCCGAGCTGCTGAGCCGGGCCCGCAACGCCGATCTCCAGGCGTTCGCGCATGCCGATGTGCCCTTCGAACGGCTCGTGGAGGTGCTGAACCCGGCGCGTTCGCAGGCCCGGCATCCGCTGTTCCAGGTGGCGCTGTCGTTCGAGAATCTGCCCGACCGCAATTTCGAACTGCCCGGGTTGCGGGTGGCGCCGGTCGATTTCGATATCGATCTCGCCAAATTCGATCTCGCGCTGACGCTGCGCGATGCCGGCGGCTCCGACTCCGGGATGCTCGGCGAATTCTCCTTCGCCCGCGATCTCTTCGACGACGCGACGATCCACTCCCTGGCCGAGCGTTTCGTGCGGGTGCTCGAGCAGATCCTCGACCATCCGCGGCGTCCCGTCGCCGAACTCGAACTGCTGGACGCCCCCGAACGAGCCGATCTGCTGGCACGTACCGGCGGTCCCGCGCAGCCGCCGCGAACGCTGGCCGATCTGATGAGCGAGGCCGCGGCGGCGAACCCGTACGGCCAGGCGGTTGTCGCCGGCGACCGGTCGCTGACCTACGACGAGATCGATACCGCCGCCACCCGGCTGGCGCGCGTGCTCATCGCGCGCGGAGCGGGTCCGGAGACACTGGTGGCCGTCGCGGTGCCGCGGTCGATCGAATCGGTACTCGCGGTATGGGCCGTGGCGCGTACCGGCGCCGCGTTCCTGCCCGTGGACCCGGCCTATCCGGCCGACCGGATCGCCCATATGATCTCCGATTCCGGTGCGCACCTGGGTATCACGCTGGACGCCGAGGTGCACGCCCTGCCGCCGATCGGCGGGGGCGAATGGCTGGTGCTCGACGATCCGGCCGTGGCCGACGAGATCACGGCGGCCGCCACGCGGCCGGTGACCGACGCCGACCGGCTCGCGCCGTTGCGCGCCGACCAGCTGGCCTATGTGATCTACACGTCCGGGTCCACCGGTCTGCCCAAGGGCGTCGCGGTGAGCCACCGCGGTCTGGCGAACTTCGGCGCCGAACAGGTGCAGCGCTACGGCCTCACCTCGGAGACGCGGGCGCTGGCCTTCGCGTCCCCGTCCTTCGACGCCTCGATACTGGAACTGCTGCTGGCGGTCGGTAGCGCGGGCGCGCTGGTCGTGGTGCCCCCGGGCACCTACGGCGGTGAGGAACTCGGCGAGCTGATCGCGCGGGAGCGGGTCAGCGTGGGGCTGATCACGCCGTCGGTGCTGGCGTCGCTGGACCCCGCCGATCTGTCCGGTATGCGGGTCATCATCGCCGGTGGTGAAGCGGTTTCGGCGGATCTGGTGGCCAAATGGTCGGTCTCCCAGAACCAGGCCACCGGACGGCGTTTCCACAACGCCTACGGTCCGACCGAGGCGACCGTCGCCACCAATATCAGCGACCGGCTGCTGCCCGGCGACCCGGTCACCATCGGCGGCCCGGTGCGCGGTATGCGCGCCCTGGTGCTCGACGATCATCTGAACCCGGTGCCCGAGGGCGTGGCCGGGGAACTGTACGTGGGCGGAATCCAGCTGGCCCGCGGCTACCTGGCCCGGCCCGGGCTGACCGCCGCCCGGTTCGTCGCCGACCCCCACGGTGACGCGGGCGACCGCCTCTACCGCACCGGTGATGTGGTGCGCTGGCGACGGGACGGCGTCGGCCGTCCCGTGGTGGAGTACGTGGGCCGCAACGACTTCCAGGTCAAGATCCGCGGTTTCCGTATCGAACTCGGCGAGATCGACGCCACCCTCGGCTCCCACGCCGATGTCGATTTCGCGGTGACCGTCGGGCACCGGATGGAAACCGGTTCCACGGTGCTGGTGTCCTATGTGCGGCCGGTGCCCGGACATACGGTCGATATCGCCGCGCTGACCGCGCATGCCGCCGACCGGCTGCCCGCGTACATGGTGCCCACCGCGATCATGGTGCTGGCCGAGATCCCGCTGACCCCCGCGGGCAAACTCGACCGCCGCGCGCTGCCCGCCCCCGAACTCGTCGCCCGCGAATTCCGCGCGCCGCAGACCCCGGTCGAGGAACTGGTCGCCGGTATCTACGGCGAACTGCTCGGTGTCGACCGGGTCGGCGCCGACGACGACTTCTTCGACCTGGGCGGCAACTCGCTGATCGCCACCCAGGCCACCGCGCGCCTGGCCGCCGCCCTCGACGCGGAGGTCGGTGTCCGGACCCTGTTCGAGGCGCCCACGGTGGCCGGTCTGGCCGCGCGGGTCAGCTCGCACGCCGGGACGTCGCTGCGGCCGGCGCTGCTCGGCCCGCGGCCCCGCCCGCAGCGGCCGCCGCTGTCGCTGGCGCAGCAGCGGATGTGGTTCCTCAACCGCTTCGATACGGGTTCGGCGGCCAACAACATCCCCGCCGCGGTGCAGTTGAGCGGCGAACTCGACCTCGCCGCGCTGCGCGGCGCGGTCTCCGATGTGGTGGCCCGGCACGAATCGCTGCGCACGGTCTACCCCTCGCACGAGGGCGTCGGGTATCAGCAGGTGCTGCCCGTCGGGCAGGCCGTCCCGGATATCGACGTCGTCGATATCGCCGCGGCCGGCGACGAAACGTTCGCGCAGACCGGTGAACTCGTCGCCGCGCTCACCGAATTCGCTTCGCGCGGTTTCGATGTGACCGCGGCGCCGCCGGTCCGGATGCGGGTGTACCGGCGCGGGCCCGGCGAACATGTCCTCGTCGTGGTCGCGCACCATATCGCCGCGGACGGTTTCTCCATGCGGCCGCTGGTGCGGGATCTGGTCACCGCCTATATGTCGCGGACGGCCGGTGAGGTCCCGGCGTGGACGCCGCTGACCGTGCAGTACGTGGACTACGCGCTGTGGCAGCGCGAAACCCTGGGGTCCGAGGAAGACCGCCGGTCCCTCATCTCGCGGGAACTCGACTACTGGCGTACCGAATTGGCGGGTCTGCCCGAGGAGCTGCGGCTCACTCCGAAACCGCGGCCCGCCGAACCGGCCAACCTCGCCGGGACCCATCGGTTCCAGCTTCCGGGCCACCTGGTCGACTCGCTCAACGAGGTCGCCCGGGCCAACGGCACCACCCTGTTCATGGTGGTGCACGGCGCCTACGCGGCGCTGCTGGCCCGGCTCAGCGGTACCGGCGATATCGCCGTGGGCATCCCGGTCGCCGGCCGCGGTGAACAGGCACTCGACGATCTGGTCGGTATGGTCGTCAACACCCTGGTGCTGCGCACCCGGGTGGATCCGGCGATGACGTTCGCCGAACTCCTCGGCCAGGTCCGGGAACACGATCTGGCGGCCTTCGCGCATGCCGGCGTGCCGTTCGAGCGGCTGGTCGAGGTGCTCAACCCGGTGCGGTCGCAGGCCCGGCATCCGCTGTTCCAGGTGATGCTGTCGTTCCAGAACCTGGGCCGCGCCTCGCTGGAACTGCCCGGTCTGACGGTCACCGAACTCGCGATCGAATCGCCCACCGCGAAATTCGATCTGCAGCTCACCCTGAGCGAGCAGCCGGACCCGTCCACCGAGATGGACGCCGAACTCGTCTACACCACCGATCTGTTCGACGCCGATTTCGCGCGGGCCTTCGCCCTGCGCTTCGGCCGGATCCTGCGCGCGATCGCCGCGGCGCCGCACGCCCCGGTCGGCGATATCGAACTGCTCGAGCAGACCGAGCGGCTGCGCATCCTGGACCGGTGGAACGCCACCGAGTTCCCGGTCGACGCGGCCCTGACCACCCCCGCCGGCGATGCCGCCGCCACCCTGGTCGCGGTGTTCGAGGCGCAGGCCGCCCGCACCCCCGACTCCGTGGCGGTGAGCTTCGAGGGGACGAGTCTGTCCTACGCCGAGTTCGCCGACCGGGTCCACCGCCTGGCGCGCCGGCTGATACAGGACGGCGTGGGGCCGGAATCGTATGTGGCGCTGGGGATGCGGCGCTCGATCGATCTGGTGGCCGGTATGTACGCGGTGCAGGCCGCGGGCGGTGCCTACGTGCCGCTGGACCCCGATCATCCGGCCGAGCGCATCGAGCACATCCTGGAGACCGCACGCCCGGTCTGCGTCCTCACCTCGGGTGACGACCTGGAGACCACCTCGGCGCGGCAACTGCGTATCGACACCCTGGATCTGAGCGAGTTCTCCGGCGAACCGCTGACCGACGCCGACCGCTTCCGCCCGCTGCGTCCGGACAACACCGCCTACGTCATCTTCACCTCCGGTTCCACCGGCCGGCCCAAGGGCGTGGCGGTTTCGCATGCCGCGATCGTGAACCGGCTGGTGTGGATGCACGCCGAATACGGTCTGGCCGCCGACGATGTGGTGCTGCAGAAGACCCCGGCGACCTTCGACGTGTCGGTCTGGGAGTTCTTCTGGCCGTTGCAGGTCGGCGCCCGCCTGGTGGTCGCCAAACCCGATGGGCACCGCGACCCGGTGTATCTGGCCCGGCTCATCGACACCGAGCGGGTGACCACCGTCCACTTCGTACCGTCCATGCTGTCGGTGTTCGTGGGCGCGGTCGCCGCGCAGTCCGAACCCGGTGAACTCGTCTGCGCGAGCCTGCGCAACGTCTTCGCCTCCGGTGAGGCGCTGCCCGCCGCGACCGCGCAGCGCATGCGCGAGCTCACCGGCGCCCGGCTGCACAACCTCTACGGGCCGACCGAGGCCGCGGTCGATGTCACCTTCCACGAGGTCACCGATGCCGACACCGCGTCGGTGCCGATCGGCGCGCCGGTCTTCAACACCCGGCTCTACGTGCTGGATTCGCGGCTGCGGCCGGTGCCGGTGGGTGTCCCGGGTGAGCTGTATCTGGCGGGCGCGCAGCTGGCGCACGGCTACGTCGGCCGTCCCGACCTCACCACCGACCGTTTCCTCGCCGACCCGTTCGGTTCCGGTGACCGGATGTACCGCACCGGCGACCTGGTGTCCTGGAACGCGGCCGGCGAACTGGACTACCTGGGCCGCACCGACTTCCAGGTGAAACTGCGCGGTCTGCGTATCGAACTCGGTGAGATCGAGGCCCACCTGACCGGGCTGGACACGGTCGCGCAGGCGGTCGTGGTGGTGCACACCGACGCCCGTACCGGCGAGGCGCTGGTGGCCTATCTGGTCGCCGAACCCGGTCGTAGCATCGACACCGCCGCCATCGCGGCCGAACTCGGCCGGTCCCTGCCGGCGTATATGGTGCCCGCCGCCTACCTCGTGCTGGACGCCTTCCCGCTGAACGCCTCCGGCAAGCTGGACCGGCGAGCGCTGCCGGAGCCGACCTTCACCGCGGCGGTGTTCCGTGCCCCCGCGACGCCGATCGAGCAGATCGTGGCCGCCACCTACGCCGATGTGCTGGGCACCCAGCGCGTGGGTCTGGACGATGATTTCTTCGCCCTCGGCGGTAACTCGCTGGTCGCCACCCAGGTCGCGGCGCGGCTCGGCACGGCGCTGGACACCGAGGTCGGGGTCCGGGTGCTGTTCGAGGCGCCGACCGTGGCGGCGCTGGCCGCCCGGCTGGAGACCTCGGCGGGTGCGGGTGGCCGCACGCCGCTGGTGCCGCAGGAGCGCGGCGACCTGGTGCCGCTCTCGCTCGCCCAGCAGCGGATGTGGTTCCTGAACCGCTTCGACAGCCGCACCGCGGTGAACAACATCCCCGTCGCCGTACGTCTCACCGGGACCCTGGATCTCGGCGCGCTGCGCGCCGCGCTGTCCGATGTGGTGGAGCGGCACGAAGTGCTGCGGACCGTCTACCCGGAGGTCGACGGAATCGGGCAGCAGCGCGTGCTCGCGCCCGCCGAGATCGATCTCGCGATCGAACCGGAACAGGTCACCGCGGCCGGGCTCGCCGACCGCGTCCTGGAGCTGGCGGCGGTGTTCTTCGACGTCACCGCCGAACCCCCGTTCCGGGCGAGTCTGCTGCGCCTGGACGACCGCACCCATATCGTCGTGCTGGTCGCCCACCACATCAGCGCCGACGGATTCTCGTTGCGGCCGCTGCTGCGCGACCTCGTCGTCGCCTACACCGATCGGCACCGCGGTATCGCTCCCGCGTGGGAGCCGCTGGCCGTGCAGTACGCCGACTACACGCTGTGGCAGCGCGCGGTGCTGGGCTCGGAGGACGACCCGGACTCGGTGGCCGCCAAGCAGATCGGCTACTGGACCGAGCGGCTGCGCGATCTCCCCGACCAGGTGGAGCTCCCGTCCGACCGGCCGCGCCCGGAGATCGCCTCGGCCCGCGGCGCCACCCACGAGTTCACGGTGGACGCCGACCTGCGCGCCACGCTCGAGGAGCTGGCACTCGCCCACGGCACCACGCTGTTCATGGTGATGCACGCCGCGCTGGCCACCTGGACCGCCCGGTTGGCCGGTAGTACCGATATCGCCATCGGCACTCCCATCGCGGGACGTGGCGAGCAGGCCCTCGACGATCTCGTCGGTATGTTCGTCAACACCCTGGTGCTCCGCACCGAGGTCGATCCGGCGGCCACGTTCGCCGATCTGCTGGCCCAGGTCCGGCGCGCCGATCTGGCGGCCTTCGCGCACGCCGATGTGCCGTTCGAGCGGCTGGTCGACATCATCAGCCCGGTGCGTTCTCAGGCGCACCACCCGCTGTTCCAGGTCGCGCTGACCTTCGAGGCGGCCTCCGCCGCCGATATCGGCACCGTGACCCTGCCCGATGTGGAACTGTCCGCGGTCGATTTCGACCCGGGCACCGCCAAATTCGATATCCAGCTGACCGTCGGCACCGCGGGTGCGGCCGACGGCGGTCTGCGGATGCAATGGGCCTACGCCACCGATCTGTTCGATCCCGAGACCGTCGCGGCCTTCGCCGACCGGCTGCTGCGGGTGCTGCGCAGCATCGCCGAGGAACCCGGTCTGGCGGTCGGCGATATCGATCTGCTCGGCGAATCCGAGCATCTGGACGTGGCGCGGCGCTGGGTGAGTTCCGGCGCGGACGCCGCGCCGGGTGTGTTCACCGTCGCGGGCGGGGCGGTCGACCTGCCGGAAACAGCCACTCTGGCCAGTCTTTTCGACGCCGCGGCGAGCGAATATCCGAACCGGCCCGCCGCGCGGTCCGGTGCCGACCGGCTGAGTTACGCCGAACTGGACCGCCGGGCGAATGTGCTGGCCCGCCGGCTCATCCAGGACGGTGCGGGACCGGAAACCCTGGTGGCCGTCCTGCTGCCCCGGTCACTGGATCTGGTGGTAGCGCTGCTGGCGGTGATCAAGTCCGGTGCGGGATACGTACCGGTGGATCCGAGCTATCCGGCCGAGCGCATCGCCTATGTCCTGGAGGATTCGGCCCCGGCCGTGGTGGTGCTGGACTCCAGCGTGCAGGTGGACCTGCCCACCGGCCTGTCGCGGGTGGTCGTGGACGGATTCGCGGTCGAGGCAGGCGATATCGAGGACGCCGACGACGGCCCGATCACCGACGCCGACCGGCTCGCCCCGCTGCGCCCGGACAACACCGCCTACGTCATCTACACCTCCGGTTCCACCGGCCGCCCCAAGGGCGTCGCGGTGGCGCACCGCAATGTGGTGCGGCTGTTCGCCAACACCGACCGTGATTTCGGCTTCGGCCCCGAGGACGTGTGGACGCTGTTCCACTCCTACGCCTTCGACTTCTCGGTGTGGGAACTGTGGGGACCGCTGCTGTACGGCGGCACCCTGGTGGTGGTCGACTACTACACCTCCCGGTCGCCCGAGCAGTTCCTGGAACTGCTGCGCACCGAACGGGTCACGGTGCTCAACCAGACCCCGTCGGCGTTCTACCAGCTGGCCGAGGCCGATCGGACCGCGCGCGCCGAACGTCCGCTGGCACTGCGTTACGTCGTATTCGGCGGCGAGGCGCTGGAACTGCGCCGGCTCACCGACTGGGTGGCGCGGCACGGCGACGGCACCGCCGGGCGCACCCACGTGGTCGGCGATCGGGAGACCGCGTCACCGCTGCTGGTGAACATGTACGGCATCACCGAGACCACCGTGCACGTGTCCTACCGCGCGCTGGATGCCGCCACCATCGCGGGTGCGGCGGGCAGCGTGGTCGGCCGGGCGCTGGCCGGGCTGAAGGTCTACGTGCTGGACAGCCGGTTGCGGCCGGCGCCGGTGGGCGTCGCGGGCGAACTGTACGTGGCCGGCCGGCAGCTCTCGCGCGGCTACCTCGGCCGCCCGGATCTCACGGCGGCCCGCTTCGTCGCCGATCCGTTCGCCGAACCCGGTGCCGTGGGCGCCCGCCTGTACCGGTCCGGCGATCTCGCGCGCTGGAACCGCGCCGGGGAACTCGAATACCTGGGCCGCGCCGACGATCAGGTGAAGGTCCGTGGTTTCCGCATCGAACTCGGCGAGATCGAGGCGGCGGTCCTGGCCCAGCCGGGTATCGCGCAGACCGCGGTCGTCGTCCGTGAGGACACCCCGGGTGACCAGCGGATCGTGGCCTACGTGGTCGCCGATTCCGAATCCGCGCCCGATCTGGACGCGGTGCGCGACGGCGCCGCGGAGCGGCTGCCCGCCTATATGGTCCCGGCCGCGCTGGTGCAGCTGGACGCCATCCCGCTGACCGTCAACGGGAAGCTGGACCGCCGGGCCCTGCCCGCCCCGGCCGCCCGCGCCCGCGGATTCCGCGCCCCGGCCACTCCGATCGAGGAAACTGTCGCCGGAGTGTTCGCCGATGTGCTCGGGATCGAGCGGGTCGGCGCCGACGACGACTTCTTCGATCTGGGCGGCAACTCGCTGATCGCGACCCGGGTCGCCGCCCGGATCGCCGCCGCGCTGGGTACCGAGGTGCCGGTGCGGGCCCTGTTCGAGGCCCCCACGGTGGAGATGCTCGCGGCCCGGGTGGAATCGCGCACCGGCGCCGCCGCCCGCGCGGCCCTGCTGCCGCGGCAGCGGGAGACCGGTGACGCGGTACCGCTGTCGTACGCGCAGCAGCGGATGTGGTTCCTCAACCAGTACGACACCTCGTCGGCCGCCTACAACCTGCCGATGGCGATCCGCCTGACCGGCGATCTGGATATCGACGCGCTGCGGCTGGCCGTCGCCGATGTGATCCGCCGGCACGAATCGCTGCGGACCCGCTACCCCGACCACGGCGGCACGCCGATGCAGCAGATCGTGGCGGCCGAAGAGGTCGCGGTGGATCTGCGGCCGGTCGGTGTGCCCGCCGACGAGCTCATCGCCGCCGTCACCGCGTTCGCCGGTGCCGGTTTCGATGTGGCGCACGAGGTCCCGCTGCGATTCCGGCTGTTCACCACCGCGCCCGGGGAATTCGTCCTGGTCGTCGTGGTGCACCATATCGCCGGCGACGGGTTCTCCGCCGCCCCGCTGACCCGTGACGTGATGGTGGCCTACACGGCCCGCGCCCAGGGCAGCGCCCCCGGCTGGCAGCCGCTGGCCGTGCAGTACGCGGATTTCGCGCTCTGGCAGCGCGAGGTGCTCGGCAGCGAGGACGATCCCGAATCGCCGATGGCCCGCCAGGTCGGGTACTGGCAGCGCGCTCTCGACGATCTGCCCGACGAACTCACGCTGCCGCTGGACCGGCCGCGCCCGGCCGTCGCGTCGTTGCGCGGCGCCACCGTACGCGCGAGCCTGCCGGCCGAGCTGGTGGCCCGGCTCGACGAACTGGCCCGGGAGAACGGGGCCTCGCTGTTCATGGTGCTGCACGCGGCACTGGCGGCGCTGCTGGCCCGGCTGTCCGGTAGCCCGGATATCGCCGTCGGCACCCCGATCGCGGGACGCGGTGAACAGGCCCTCGACGATCTGGTGGGCATGTTCGTCAACACCCTGGTGCTGCGGACCGCCGTGCATTCCGGTGAATCCTTCACCGAACTGCTGGGCCGGGCCAAACAGGCCGATCTGGATGCCTTCGGCAATGCCGACGTCCCGTTCGAGCGGCTGGTGGAACTCCTGGCGCCGGAGCGGTCGCAGGCCCGCAACCCGCTGTTCCAGGTGGCGTTGTCGCTGCAGAACAACGAACGCCCGGTGCTGGATCTGGCCGGTCTCGGTGTTTCGGCGCTCGATCTCGAGGAGAACGTCTCCCGGTTCGATATGCAGTTCACCCTGGGCGAGAACGCGTCGGCCGGTATGGATCTGGCGCTGACCTACGCCACCGAACTGTTCGACGAATCCACCGCGCGCTCCTTCGTGACCCGCTGGCAGCGCCTGCTGGCCGCGGTCGCGGCCGATCCGGCGGCGGTACTCGGTGAGATCGAGATCCTCGACGCCGCCGAACGCGCCGAGATCGTGGCCCGCACCGGCGGCCCCGGGCTGCCCGGGCGCACCCTGCCCGAACTGCTCGCGGAAGCGGTCGCGAAGGATCCCTCGGCCCTGGCCGCGGTGTTCCGGGACGAGCGGCTCACCTACGGCGAACTCGACGCCCGCGCCAACCGGCTGGCCCGGCTGCTGATCGGGCGCGGACTCGGCACCGAGGATCTGGTGGCGATCGCGGTACCGCGATCGATGGACTCCTATTTCGCCGAATGGGGTGTCACCAAATCCGGTGCCGCCTTCGTCCCCATCGATCCGACCTATCCGGCCGACCGGATCGCCCATATGCTCACCGATTCCGGGACGCCCGTGGGCCTCACCGTGTCGTCGATGCGCGACGGGCTGCCGGAGACGGTGGAATGGCTGGTACTCGACGAGCTCGACCTCGACGGCTTCGACGCCGCCCCGGTCACCGACGCCGACCGGGTGCGCCCGCTGCGGCCGGCGAATACCGCCTACATCATCTACACCTCCGGTTCCACCGGTGTGCCCAAGGGTGTTTCGGTACCGCATGCCGGTCTGGCGAACTTCGCCGCCGAACAGGTGCAGCGGTACCGGATGGATTCGGGCTCCCGGACCCTGCACTTCTCCTCGCCCAGTTTCGACGCCTCCCTGATGGAGTTGCTGCTCGCGATCGGGCCCGGCGGCGCTCTGGTGATCGTGCCGACCGGGGTCTACGGCGGTGAGGAGCTGTACGAACTCATCCGCGCCGAACAGGTCACCCATCTGTTCATCACCCCGGCCGCGCTGGCCACCCTCGATCCCGCGGGGCTGGACAGTCTGCGCGTGCTGGCGGTGGGCGGCGAGGCGTACTCGCCGGAACTGCTCGCGAAATGGGCGGTGCCGCTGGGCGATCCGGGTCTGCCGGAGCGGCCGCTGCGCGCCTTCCACAATGTCTACGGCCCGACCGAGACCACCATCGTGGTCAATATCGGTGCACCGCTGCGGCCCGGCGACGCGCTCACCATCGGCGGTCCGAACCGCGGTATCCGGTCGATGGTGCTCGACGACCGGCTGCGGCCGGTGCCCGACGGGGTGGCCGGCGAACTGTACGTCTCCGGTATCCAGGTGACCCGGGGCTACCTGGGCCGGGCCGGGCTGAGCGCCGAACGTTTCGTCGCCGACCCGTACGCACCCGGGGAGCGGATGTACCGCACCGGCGATGTGGTGCGCTGGGCGGCCCGGGAACTCGACGACGGCGAGACCGAGTATCGGCTCGAATACGTGGGCCGCTCCGACTTCCAGGTCAAGATCCGCGGGTTCCGTATCGAACTCGGCGAGATCGACAACGCCCTCACCGCCGACGAGACCGTCGACTTCGCGGTCACCCTCGGCCACACCAGCGCCGCGGGTGCGGTATCGCTGGTGTCGTATGTGGTGGCGGGGCCCGGTCATTCGATCGATATCGCGGCGCTGACCGCGCATATCGAGGAACGGCTGCCCGCCTATATGGTGCCGTCGTCGATCATGGTGCTGGACCGCATCCCGCTGACCCCGGTCGGCAAACTCGACCGGCGCGCGCTGCCGGAACCGGTTTTCGCCACCGACACCGCGTTCCGGGCCCCGCGCACCCCGCTGGAGCAGACCATCGCGGATATCTTCGCCGAGGTGCTCGGCGTGGACCGGGTGGGTGTGGACGATTCGTTCTTCGCCCTCGGCGGTGACAGCATCGTCTCGATCCAGCTGGTATCGCGGGCCAAGGCCCGCGGTGTGGTCTTCACCCCGCGGCATGTGTTCGAGCAGCGCACCGTGGCCGGATTGGCGACGGTCGCCGAGACCGCCGCGGCCGGGGACAGCGCCGCGCCCGTGTTCGCCGAACTGCCGGGCGCCGGGGTCGGCACCATGCCGCCGACGCCGGTGGTGCGATTCATGGCCGAGCGGGCCGGTTCGTTCGGCCGGTTCCACCAGCTGATGGCGCTGGAACTGCCGCTGGGCGTGGATATCGCGACCATCGAGGCCGTGGTCACGCCGGTGCTGGACCGCCACGATATGTTGCGCGCCCGCCTCTACCGCGAGGGCGGCGATTGGGTGGTGGAGACCGCCGAACCCGGCACCGTCGACGTGGCCGCCCTGATCGACCACACCGTGTTCGACGCGGCCGCCGACGACGAACGGCTGTTCGAGATCGCGTCGGCCGCGGTGGACGCGGCGCTGGACCGCATGGACCCGGCCGCCGGTGTCGTGGTGCGGTTCGTCTGGCTCGAACCCGATTCCGCCGCCCGTGCGGGCCGGTTGATCGTGATCGCCCATCACCTCGTGGTCGACGGCGTCTCCTGGCGCATCCTGGTTCCCGATTTCGTGGCGTCGGCCGGTGCGCACAGTGCCGGGCAGACGCCGGAACTGCCCGCACCCGCCACCTCCATGCGGTCGTGGGCGCATGCGCTGGAGGAGAACGCCCGCGGTACGGCCCGGTCGGCCGAGCTGGACTACTGGCGCACCGTCGCCGGTACCGCCGACCCGCTGCTGACCGACCGCCGGATGGATCCGGCCGTGGACACCTCCGCGATGACCGACATCCACCGGGTCGAGGTCTCGCCGGAGGTCACCAGGACCCTGCTCACCACGGTCCCGGCGCTTTTCCACGGCGGTGTCAACGACGGCCTGCTGACCGCCCTGGCCCTGGCCACCGCGGTCTGGCGGAAGCGCCGCGTACCGGGTGTGCGCGCCGACGACGCCCTGCTACTGCGGCTGGAGGGCCACGGCCGTGAGGAAGAGGTCGTCCCGGGCGCGGATCTGTCGCGTACGGTCGGCTGGTTCACCGCGATCTTCCCGGTCCGGTTCGAACTGAGCGGGATCGACGTGACGGCCGCGCTGACCGGCGGCCCGGAACTGGGCGCCGCGCTCAAGGTCGTGAAGGAACAGTTGCTGTCGGTGCCGGACAAGGGCATCGGTTACGGCCTGCTGCGCTATATGAACCCCGAAACCGCCGGTGAGCTGCCCGCGGAACTGCCGGGCCAGGTGAGCTTCAACTATCTGGGCCGCGTCGCGGAGAGCGAGATCCCGGACGCGCTGCGCGGATTCGGCTGGATCCCGGCTCCGGAACTCGGTGCCCTCGGCGGCGCCTACGACGCCGATATGCCCGCGATGGCGCCGCTGGATATCAACGCCATCGTGGTCGGCGAGGCGCTCACCGCCCGGATCGGCTATCCCTCCACGCTGCTGTCGCCCGAGGAGGTACGGGAGTTCGGCGACCTCTGGGTGCAGGCGCTGGAAGCGGTGGCCCGGCATGCCGATTCGGCCGGGGCCGGCGGGCATACGCCGTCGGATTTCGCGCTGGTCCGGTTGGCGCAGCGCGATATCGACGGGTTCGAACGGCAGTTCGCCGGACCGGTGGCCGATGTGTGGCCGCTGTCGTCGCTGCAGGCCGGTCTGCTCTTCCACGCCCGCCTCGCCGCGCAGTCGGTCGATGTGTACACCGCGCAGGCGGTGCTCACCCTCACCGGACGCGTCGACGCGACCCGGCTGCGGGCCGCGGCCCAGGCACTGGTGGACCGGTACGAGAACCTGCGCACCGCGTTCGTCACCGATTCCGCCGGTAACCCGGTCCAGGTGGTGCTCGACAGTGTCCGGGTCGACTGGGCCGAATACGATCGCGCCGCCACCGGTGACGCGACCGAACTCATCGAAGCCGACCGGTTGCGGCGCTTCGACCTCACCGAACCGCCGCTGATCCGGTTCACCCTGATCCAGGTCGGTGCGGCCGAATGGCAGTTCGTGGTGTCCAACCATCACATCCTGCTCGACGGCTGGTCGATGCCGCTGCTCATGCGGGATCTGCTGGTGCTGTACGCGGCGCACGCCGACAGCAGCGCGCTGCCGGTGGCCCGTTCCTACCGCCACTTCCTGGACTGGCTCGGCCGCCAGGACCACGCCGCGTCGGTCTCGGTGTGGGCGGACGCGTTGTCCGGGATCACCGAGCCCACCCTGCTGACCCGCCCGGACAGCGGTGGCGCCTCCTCGCACGAGATCAACGCGCTCTCCGGCGAATACGAGTTCGGCCTGGACGCGGCCGGGACCGCCCGGCTCACCGCGCTGGCCGCGGAACTCGGGGTCACCGCCAACACCGTGCTGCAGGTGGCCTGGGCGATTCTGATGGGCCGGATGACCAGCCGTGACGATGTGTTGTTCGGCGCCACCGTCTCCGGCCGCCCGGCGCAGCTGTCCGGGGTGGAGACCATGGTCGGCCTGTTCATCAACACCGTTCCGGTGCGGGTGCGCTTCGATCAGTCCGAATCGGCGCGCGAGGTACTGGTCCGCACCCAGTCCGAACAGGCCGATCTGCTCGACCACCACTATGTCGGCCTCTCCGATATCCAGAGCGCCGCCGGTATGGCCACGCTCTTCGACACGCTCTTGGTGTTCGAGTCCTATCCGGTGGACGCGGAAGGTATCCAGGCGCAGGCCACCGATATCGACGGGATGACGGTGACCGGCCTGGACGCGGCCGACGCCACCCACTACCCGCTGACCCTGGTCGCGGCGATGCATTCGGAGCTGCGGATCCGCGCGGGCTACCTGCGCGAGATGTTCGACGAACAGACCGTCCGCCGGATCGCGGACCGCCTGGTGTGGGTGCTGACCGCGATCACCACCGATCCGGCCCGCGCGATCAGCGAGATCGACCTGCTGGGCGCGGGGGAGCGCGAACTCGTGGTGTCGCGGTGGAACGCGACCGACCACACCGTGGACGCCGCGGCCACCCTGGTCTCGATGTTCACCGCGCAGGTCGCGCGGACCCCGGACGCGCCCGCGCTCACCTTCGACGGGACGACGCTGTCCTATGCCGAGTTCGCCGCGCGGGTGAATCCGCTGGCGCGCTGGCTCATCGATCGCGGTGTGGGGCCGGAATCGTATGTGGCGCTGGGTATGCGGCGTTCCATCGACCTGGTGGTCGGGATGTACGCGGTCGCCGTGGCCGGCGGCGCGTACGTCCCGCTGGACCCGGATCATCCGGCCGAGCGCACCGAATACATCCTGAAGACCGCCGACCCGGTGTGTGTGCTGACCTCCGGCGCCGATCTGGCCATCGATACCGCGCAGGTGCGGATGGATCTGCTGGATCTGTCGGGCTACCGCGAGGACGAGGTCACCGACCGCGACCGCTGGGCCCCGGTTTTCCCGGCCGGCACCGCCTACGTCATCTTCACGTCGGGTTCCACCGGCCGGCCCAAGGGGGTCGCGGTATCGCACGCGGCGATCGTGAACCGGCTGGTGTGGATGCAGGACCACTACGGGATGACCCCCGAGGACGCGGTACTGCAGAAGACGCCGTCGACCTTCGACGTGTCGGTCTGGGAGTTCTTCTGGCCGCTGCAGGTCGGTGCGCGACTGGTCGTCGCCAAACCCGATGGGCATCGCGATCCCGCCTACCTGGCCGAGATCATCGAGGCCGAGCGGATCACGGTGGCGCATTTCGTTCCGTCCATGCTCACCGTTTTCGTCGGGGCGCTCGCCGAATCGGGCGTGGCCACCCGCTGTGATTCGCTGCGGATGGTGTTCTCCTCCGGTGAGGCGCTGTCGCCGAAACCCGCGCAGCGGTTGCGGGAACTGACGGGCACCGCACTGCACAACCTCTACGGCCCGACCGAGGCCGCGGTCGACGTGACCTTCCACGAGGTCACCGACGCCGATACGGTTTCGGTGCCGATCGGCGCGCCGGTCTACAACACCCGGCTGTACGTCCTCGACGAGCGGCTGCGACCCGTTCCGGTGGGTGTCGCGGGCGAGCTGTATCTCGCGGGCGCCCAGCTGGCGCGTGGTTATGTGGCCCGCCCGGATCTGTCCGCGGACCGGTTCGTGGCCGATCCCTTCGATACCGGTCGGCGGATGTACCGCACCGGCGACCTGGTGTCCTGGACCCCGGCCGGGGAACTGGATTATCTGGGCCGCACCGACTTCCAGGTGAAACTGCGCGGTCTGCGAATCGAGCTGGGCGAGATCGAATCCGCGCTCACCGGCATCGACGAGGTCGATCAGGCCGTGGTGGTGCTGCGCAGCGATCCGCATACCGGCGATCAGCTGGTCGGCTACGTGGTGGCCGCGGCGGGCGCGCAGCTCGATATCGAAACCGTCCGCGAGGATCTGTCCGCGCAGGTACCGGCCTATATGGTGCCCGCCACGATCATGGCGCTGGACGTCTTCCCGCTCAACGCCTCCGGCAAACTGGACCGCAAGGCACTACCCGCCCCGGTATTCGAGGCGGCGGTGTTCCGGGCCCCCACCACACCGGTGGAGGAGATCGTGGCCCGCACCTTCGCCGAGGTGCTCGGGGTGGAGCGGGCCGGCCTGGACGATGATTTCTTCGCCCTCGGCGGTAACTCGCTCAGCGCCACCCAGGTCGCGGCCCGGCTGTCGGCCGCACTGGATACCGAACTGGCGGTACGCGAACTGTTCGAGGCCTCCACCGTGGCGGCGCTGGCCGCGCGGGCGGAGAGCCGGGCCGGTGCCGGATCGCACGCCGCGCTGGTGCCGCAGCCGCGCCCGACCCAGACCCTGCCCTCCGGTGAGGTCGTGGAACGGGTGCCGCTGTCGCTGGCCCAGCAGCGGATGTGGTTCCTGAACCGGTTCGACCCCGAATCCGCGGTGGACAACATCACCGTCGCGGTCCGGATGTCGGGCCTGCTGGACCGGCAGGCGCTGCAGGTGGCGGTCGCCGATGTGCTGGCCCGGCACGAATCGCTGCGCACCTTCTATCCGGAGGTGGACGGCACCGCCTATCAGCAGGTGGTCCCGACCGCGCAGGTGATCCCCGATCTGACGCCGATCGACGTCGGCGAGACCGACCTGCCGCGTCGCCTCTCCGAGGTCGTGCTGGCCGGTTTCGACGTGACCACCACGGTGCCGTTCCGCGCCCGGCTGTTCGAGATCAGCCCGACCGAGCACGTTCTCGGGTTCGTGGTGCACCACATCTCCGGTGACGGCTTCTCGATGGCGCCGTTCTTCCGCGATGTGGTCACCGCGTACGCCGCCCGGATCGAGGGCGGGGAGCCGGGCTGGCGTCCGCTGGAGGTCCAGTACGCCGATTACGCGCTGTGGCAGCGCCAGGTGCTGGGGTCCGAGGACGATCCGGAATCGGTGATCTCCGAGCAGATCTCCTACTGGACCGATTCGCTGGCCGGTATCCCGGAACAGCTGGATCTGCCCGCCGACCGCCCGCGTCCGGCGATCGCCTCGGGCCGCGGCGCCACCCATCTGTTCGAAATCGACGCCGATACCCATGCCGCGCTGGGCGAACTGGCGCGGGGCCGGGGCGCGACGCTGTTCATGGTGGTGCACGCGGCGTTCGCGGTACTGCTGTCCCGGTTGTCCGGTGAATCCGATATCGCCATCGGCACCCCGGTCGCGGGCCGCGGCGAACGCGCGCTCGACGATCTGATCGGTATGTTCGTCAACACCCTGGTACTGCGCACCGAGGTCGATTCCGCGGCCGGTTTCGACGAACTGCTCGGGGCGGTGCGTGCCACCGATATCGCCGCGTTCGGGCATGCGGATCTGCCGTTCGAGCGGTTGGTGGAGATCCTGAACCCGGCGCGGTCGCAGGCCCGCAACCCGCTGTTCCAGGTGATGCTGTCGCTGCAGAACACCCGGCAGGTCAGTATGGAGCTGCCCGGCCTCACCATCGGCGGGGTCGAACTGCCCATCGAAACCGCCAAATTCGATCTGGCCCTGGAACTCACCGAGCGGATCGGTGAGCAGGCCGGAACCGCGGCGGGTATCACGGCCAAGTTCGTGTACGCCACCGATCTGTTCGACGCCGATACCGTGGCGACCTTCGGCCGCCGTTTCCTGCGGCTGCTCAAAACCCTCACCAAGACGCCGGAGCGGCCGCTCGGCGATCTGCCGATGCTGGAACCGGCCGAGGCCGCGCAGGAACTGCGCGGCTGGCACGGCGTGGGCCGTCCGGTGGACCCGGCGGGCACGGTCGTCGACTGGTTCACCGAACAGGCCGCCGCGACCCCCGAGGCGGTCGCCGTGGTCGACCGGTCGGGCGCCGAACCCGGCGAAACGCTCACCTACGCCGAATTCGCCGGGCGGGTCGCCCGGCTGGCGCGGCGGCTGATCGAGGCGGGCGCCGGACCCGATACCCGGGTCGCGCTGGGTATGCGCCGGTCGCTGGATCTGGCCGTTGCCATCCACGCGGTGCTGCAGGCCGGTGCCGCCTACGTGCCGCTGGATCTGGACCAGCCGTCCGAACGCCTGACCTATGTGCTCGATACCGCGGCACCGGTCTGTGTGCTGACCACCGGCCGGGACGATTTCGCGCCCGCCGGCCTGCCGCGCCTGGTGCTCGACGAGCTGGATCTCTCCGGTTACGCCGACACCCCGGTAACCGACGCCGAGCGGCTGCTCCCGCTGCGCCCGGACCAGCTGGCGTACGTGATCTTCACGTCCGGATCCACCGGCCGCCCGAAGGGCGTCGGAGTGACCCATGCCGCGCTGCATCATCAGATGCGCTGGCTGGTCACCGAATTCGGGCTCTCCGCCGACGATGTGGTGCTGTACAAGACCCCGGCCACCTTCGACGCCTCGGTCTGGGAGCCGCTGGCCCCGCTGCTGAGCGGCGCGCGGACCGTGGTCGCCACCCCGGACGGGCATCGCGATACCGGGTACCTGTCCCGGACGATCGCCGAGGAACGGGTCACCCTGGCCTCGTTCGTTCCGTCCCTGCTGAGCATTTTCGCCACCACCACCGATCCGGCCGCGCTCGGCACGCTGCGGGCGCTGCTGGTCGGCGGTGAGGCCTTCACCCGGGAGTCGGTGCTGGCGTTCCGGCGGCTCGGGGTACCGAACGTGGCACTGGTCAACCTGTACGGACCGACGGAGGTCACGGTCAACTCCACCTACGCGGTGGTGCCGGATTCCGTCTCCGCGACGGTGCCGATCGGCTACCCGGTCTGGAACACCCAGGCCTATGTGCTCGACGCCCGGCTGCATCCGGTGCCCCCGGGCGCCGCGGGTGAGCTGTATCTGGCGGGGCCGCAGCTGGCGCGCGGCTACTTCGGCCGGGCGGCGCTGACCGCCGACCGGTTCCTGCCCAACCCGTTCGGGCCCGGCGGTTCGCGGATGTACCGCACCGGCGATCTGGTGGCCCGCGACAAATCGGGTGCGCTGGTCTACCGGGGCCGCACCGATTTCCAGGTGAAGCTGCGCGGTCTGCGTATCGAACTGGGCGAGATCGAGTCGGCGCTGGCCGAGCACGAATCGGTCGCGCAGTCGGTGGTACTGGTGCTTTCGGACGCCCATACCGGCGACCGCCTGGTCGGGTACGTGGTGCCCGCGGCGGGCGCGGTCGTGGACGTCGATACGCTGCGCGATCATCTGGCCGACCGGCTGCCGAGCTATATGGTGCCCGCCGCGTTCATGGTGCTCGACGCGCTGCCGCTGAACGCCAGCGGCAAACTGGACCGCCGCGCCCTGCCGGAACCGGTGTTCGCGGCGCGGGAGTTCCGCGCGCCGGGCACCCCGGTCGAGGAGATCGTGGCGAACGTGTTCGCCGAGGTCCTGGGCGTGCCCGCGGATCGCCGGGTCGGTCTGGACGACGATTTCTTCGAACTCGGCGGCAACTCGCTGATCGCGACCCGGGTCGCCGCCCGGCTCGGTGCCGCGCTGGAAACCGAAGTGCCGGTGCGGATGCTGTTCGAGGCGTCCACCGTGGTGGGTCTGGCGACCCGGGTGGAGCAGGCCGGCGGCGGGGCGCGGCAGGCGCTGGTCGCCGGACCGCGCCCGGAGCGGGTGCCGCTGTCGCTGGCACAGCAGCGGATGTGGTTCCTCAACCGGTTCGACAACCAGTCCGCGGCCTACCACGTACCGATGGCCGTCCGGTTGACCGGTCGCCTGGAAGTGGACGCGCTGCGCGCCGCGATCGGCGATCTGGTGAGTCGGCACGAGGTACTGCGCACGGTGTACCCGGATACCGACCAGGGCCCGGTGCAGGTGGTGCTGCCGGTGGCCGGCGCGGTTCCAGAACTCGCGGTCCGCACGGTGGCCGCCGACGCGGTGCAGGGCGCGGTCCTCGAACTCGTCTCGACCGTTTTCGATGTCACCGATGAGGTGCCGTTGCGGGTGGCGCTGTTCGAGATCGAGGGCGCGACCGACGAATACGTGCTGGCGATGGTCGTCCACCACATCTCCGGTGACGGTTCCTCGGTGGGTCCGCTGACCCGCGATCTGATGATCGCCTACGCGGCGCGCGCCGCCGGTGAGACGCCGGGCTGGGCGCCGCTGCCGGTGCAGTACGCCGACTACAGCATCTGGCAGCGGATCGTCCTCGGTGCCGAGGACGATCCGGAATCGCTGGCGCACAAGCAGGTCGCGTACTGGCGGTCGGCGCTGGCCGATCTGCCCGACCAGCTGGATCTGCCGGCGGACCGGCCGCGGCCCGCGGTGCAGTCCTACACCGGCGGCCGGGTCGAGGTCCGGATCGACGCCGCGATCCACCGGGCGCTGCTGGAAGTGGCGCGCGATGAGCACGCCACCCTGTTCATGGTCGTGCATTCCGCGTTCGCGGTGCTGCTGGCACGGCTTTCCGGCACCGACGATATCGCGATCGGTACGCCGCTGGCGGGCCGCGGCGAGGCCGCGCTCGACGATCTGATCGGCATGTTCGTCAATACCGTGGTGTTCCGCACCCGGGTCGACGGCGGACAGCCGTTCACCGAGCTGCTGGCGCGGCAGCGGGAGAAGGATATCCAGGCGTTCGCCAACGCCGACGTGCCGTTCGAGCGACTGGTCGAGGTGCTCAACCCGGTCCGCTCCACCGCGCGGCATCCGCTGTTCCAGGTGGGTCTGTCGTTCCAGAACCTGGCGTCCTCGACGCTGGAGCTGCCCGGGCTCACCGTGTCCGGGGTGGATATCGACACCGAACTGTCGCAGTTCGACCTGCACCTGATCGTCGGCGACAATTACGACGACGCGGGTGCGCCCGACGGTATCGGCGGTTACCTCACCTACGCGACCGATCTGTTCGACCACACCACCGCACAGGGTTTCGTGGATCGTTTCATCCGGCTGCTCGGTGCCTTGATCGCCGATCCGGAGACTGCGGTCGGTGATCTCGAACTGCTCGCCGCGGGTGAGCGTGCCACGGTGATCGCGGAGCGCAATGCCACCGCGCATCCCGTGGATACCGCCGCGACACTGGCTTCGCTGCTGGCCGCGACGGCCGCGACGGCGCCGAAGGATGTGGCCCTCGTCGCCGACGACGGGTCGCAGCTGACCTATGCGGAGCTGGACGCCCGGGTGAATACCCTGGCGCGACAGCTGATCTCGCGGGGTGTGGGCCCGGAGGACCGCGTGGCGCTGGCGATGCGGCGGTCGGTGGACCTCGTGGTGGCGATGTACGCGGTCGCTGTCGCCGGTGGTGCGTATGTGCCGGTGGATCCGGATCAGCCGGCGGAGCGGACGGGCTACATCCTGGAGACGGCGGCACCGGTCTGCGTGCTGACGAACGCGGATGCGGAATTCGCCACGGACGCGGCGCCGGTCCTCGTCCTGGACGAGCTGGATCTCACCGGGACGAGCGCGGCGCCCGTGACCGATGCCGAACGGGTGGCCCCGCTGCGGCCGGAACACACCGCGTACGTGATCTTCACGTCCGGTTCCACCGGGCGCCCGAAGGGTGTGGCGGTACCGCATCAGGCCATCGCCAACCAGTTGCAGTACGTGGTCACCGAGTTCGGGATGGACGCGGCGGACGCGGTGCTGTTGAAGACGGCCGCGACGTTCGACCTGTCGGTATGGGAGTTCTGGTCGGCCGCGGTGTGCGGTGGCCGGCTGGTGATCGCCTCGGTCGACGGGCATCGGGATCCGTCGTATCTGAACGAAGTGATGCGGCGCGAGTGGGTGACCACCCTGCATGTGGTGCCCTCGATGCTGGACGCGCTGGTGGCGGACGGTCTGCCGGATTCGCTGTGGCGGGTCATGGCGATCGGTGAGGCGCTGCCCGGCGCCACGGCGCAGCGGATGCTCACCGCGACGCCACGGGTGGAACTGTTCAACCTCTACGGTCCGACCGAGGCCGCGGTGTCGATCACCACTCATCGGGTGACCAGCGCGGATCAGGTGTCGGTGCCGATCGGTGTTCCGCAGTGGAACAACCGGGTCCATGTACTCGACGACCGGCTGCGGCCGGTGCCCGACGGTGTCGCGGGTGAGCTCTACCTGGCGGGCGCCCAGCTGGCGCGCGGGTACTTCGCCCGGGAGGACCTCACGGCCGACCGGTTCGTCGCCGATCCGTTCGCGGCCGGTGAGCGGATGTACCGGACCGGTGACCTGGTGGCGTGGAACGCGGCCGGGGAACTCGAGTACCGGGGTCGTACGGACTTCCAGGTGAAGATTCGTGGTTTCCGTATCGAGCTGGGTGAGATCGAGGCGGCGTTGCTGGCGTTGCCGGAGATCGCGCAGGTCGCGGTGATCGCGAAATCCGATTCGCGTACCGGTGATCGGCTCGTGGGTTATCTGGTGCCGGGGCAGGGGTCTGTCGATACGGCGCGGGTTTCGGCGGAGTTGTCGGCGCAGTTGCCGTCGTACATGGTGCCGTCGGCGTTCGTGGTGCTGGACGCGCTGCCGTTGAACGTGAACGGCAAGCTGGACCGGAAGGCGTTGCCGGAGCCGGAGTTCGAGGCGAAGGTTTTCCGGGCTCCGTCGACTCCGGTCGAGGAGATCGTGGCGGGTGTGTTCGCCGATGTGCTCGGGGTGGAGCGGGTCGGCGCGGATGATGATTTCTTCGCGCTCGGTGGTAACTCGCTGCTGGCGACGCAGGTGACCGCACGGATCGGCGCCGCCCTGGACGCGGCCGTCCCGGTCCGCACCCTCTTCGAGGCATCCACCGTCGCCGGGCTCGCGGTCCGGGCCGAGCAGCGGGCCGGTTCGGGCCGTCGCAAGGCGCTGGTCGCGGGTCCGCGACCGGAGCGGATTCCGCTGTCGCTGGCGCAGCAGCGGATGTGGTTCCTCAACCAGTTCGACACCGACTCCGCCGCCTACAACATCCCCGTCGCGGTCCGGCTCACCGGTGAACTCGATCTGGCCGCGTTGCAGCAGGCTGTCGCCGATGTGGTGTCGCGGCACGAAACCCTGCGCACCGTCTACCCCGAACAGGACGGGCAGCCGCATCAGGTGGTGCTGCCGGTCGAGCGGGCGGTCCCGGATCTGACGCCGGTCCCGATCGCCGCCGAGTCGCTGCGCGAGCGGGTCGCCGGCGTGATCGCCACCGGCTTCGACGTCACCGCCGAGGTACCGCTGCGCGCCGCGCTGCTGCACCTCGATCAGGGCGATTACGTGCTGGTGTTCGTCGCCCATCACATCGGCGCCGACGGCTGGTCGATGGGCCCGCTGACCCGCGACGTGATGACCGCCTACGCGTCCCGCGCCGCCGGGTTCACGCCCGGATGGTCGCCGTTGCCGGTGCAGTACGCCGACTACAGCATCTGGCAGCGGGAGATCCTCGGGTCCGAGGACGATGCGCAGAGCCTGGTCCGTGAACAGGCCGATTACTGGCGCAAGGCCCTCGCCGGAATCCCCGACGAGCTGAACCTGCCCGCCGACCGGCCGCGGCCCACCGCGCAGTCCTTCGCCGGCGGCAGTGTGCAGTTCCGCGTCGACGACGAACTGCATCGCGCGCTGTCGCGGCTCGCGGCCGAGCACAACGCGACCCTGTTCATGGTCGTGCACGCCGCGCTGGCGCTGTTCCTGGCGCGGATGTCGGGCACCGACGATATCGCCATCGGCACCCCGGTCGCGGGTCGTGGCGAAGCCGAACTCGACGATGTCATCGGTATGTTCGTCAACACCCTGGTGCTGCGCTCGCATGTCCGGGGCGAACTGGACTTCGGGGAATTCCTGACCGCCACCAAGGACGCCGATCTGCAGGCGTTCGCGCACGCGGACCTGCCGTTCGAGCGGCTGGTGGAACTGCTGGACGTGGAACGCTCCACCGCGCGGCATCCGCTGTTCCAGGTGGCGCTGTCGTTCGAGAACCTGCCGAAATCCGATTTCGAACTGCCCGGCCTGCGGGTCGCCGGTGTCGATTTCGATATCGACACCGCGAAATTCGACCTCTCGCTCACGCTCACCGAAACCGGGCCCGGCGCGGGTATGTTCGCGGAGTTCTCCTACGCCCGCGACCTCTTCGACGAGGAGACGGTCGGGGTCTTCGCGCGGCGCTTCCTGCGGCTGCTGCGTGCGGTGAGCACCGCGCCCGAGACGCCCATCGGCGATCTGCCGCTGCTCGACGACGGCGAGTTCCGGCTGCTCACCCATGTCCACGGTGACGAGGTCATGGCCACCGGGCTGCTGCCGGAACTGCTGGCCCAGGGTGTGGCGCTCAACCCGGACGGGGTCGCGGTCCGCTACCGCGGCCGGTCCATCAGCTACCGGGAACTCGACGATTTCTCGTCGCGGCTGGCGCGGGTGCTCATCGACCGGGGCGTGGGCCCCGAACGGATCGTGGCGCTGTCGTTCCCGCGGTCCTACGAGATGGTGGCCGCGTTCTGGGCGGTCACCAAGGCCGGCGGTGCGCATGTGCCGGTGGATCCGATGTATCCGGAAGACCGGATGCGCCATATGCTCACCGACTCCGGCGCCGTACTCGGCATCACCAGCGGTGAGTATGTGGACCGGCTCCCCGGCGATGTCCAGTGGCTGCGGCTCGACGATCCCGAATTCCTCGCGGAAATCGACGCGCGTCCGAGCGGCCGGGTGGACGATTCCGAACGGCTCGCGCCGCTGATGATGTGGCATCCCGCCTACGTCATCTACACCTCCGGGTCGACCGGTCTGCCCAAGGGCGTCATGGTCACCCACGCGGGTATGGGCGGCCTGGCCGATGTGGCCACCGATCTGTACCACCTGGAATCGCACCACAAGTTCCTGCACATCTGCTCGCCCAGCTTCGACCCGTCGGTGCTGGAATGGGTCTGCGCCGGCTATACCGGGGCCACCCTGGTGGTGGTGCCGGGCGAGATCATCGGTGGTCCGGATCTGGCGGAACTGCTGCGCTCCGAAGGTGTTACGCACACCATCATCACCCCCGCCGTGCTGGGCACCATGGACCCGGCCGGAATCGAATCGCTCGAAGTGGCCTCGGTCGGCGGCGATGTGACCACGCCCGAACTGCTGGCCAAATGGGAGCCGGGCCGCAAGTACTTCAACGGTTACGGCCCCACCGAGACCACCATCATCTCGTCGTACGCGCGACTGTCGCCCGGTGACCACATCACCATCGGCGATCCGGTGCACGGGATGACGGCGCTGATCCTGGACGCCCGCCTGAACCCGGTGCCGCCGGGTGTCGCGGGTGAGCTGTATCTGGCGGGCGGCGCGCTGGCGCGCGGCTACCACAACCGGCCCGATCTCACCGCGGACCGGTTCGTGGCCAACCCGTTCAGCTTCGCGGGCTCCCGGATGTACCGCACCGGCGACGTGGTGCGCTGGTATGCCGATCCGGGTCTCCGCGGCGGTAACGAGGCGCTGCCCACCGTGCCCTGGCAGCTCGACTACGTGGGCCGCTCCGACTTCCAGGTCAAGATCCGCGGTTTCCGGGTGGAACTGGGCGAGATCGATTCCGCGCTCGGCCGGCACCCGGATATCGAATACGCGATCACCCTCGGCAAACAGACCGACGCGGGCGCCACGATCCTGGTGTCGTATGTGCTCGCCGCCGTGGGCCGCGCTGTCGATACCGACGCGGTCACCGAATTCGTGGGCCGGTCGCTGCCGCCGCATATGGTGCCGTCGGCGATCGTGGTGCTCGATGAGATCCCGCTGACCCCGGTCGGCAAACTCGACCGCAAGGCGCTGCCGGAACCGCAGCTGAAGGCGCGGGAGTTCCGCGCCCCGGTCGGCGAGATCGAGACCGTGATCGCCCAGGTGTTCGCCGATGTGCTCGGCGTCGACCAGATCGGCGTCGACGATTCGTTCTTCGGGCTCGGCGGCGATTCCATCCTGTCGATCCAGCTGGTGTCGCGGGCCAAGGCGCGCGGGGTCGTGTTCAGCCCGCGCGATGTGTTCGAACGGCGGACAGTGGCCGCGCTGGCCGAGGTCGCCACCGCCGGTGGCGCCGACGAACCGCGCCTGGCCGAGCTGCCCGGTGGCGGTGTGGGCGATATCCCGCTGCTGCCGATCATGGCGCAGATCATGGACGGTCAGGACAATCCCGAGGGCGCCGAGAACTACCGGCGGTTCTCGCAGTCGATGATGCTGCGGCTGCCGGTGGATATCGACTCCGAGACCCTGGTCGCCACCCTGGCCGCGGTCTTCGACCACCACGACGCGCTGCGGACCCGGTTGCGGACCGGAGACGGCGCCCCGGAATTCGAGGCGCTGGCACCCGGCGCGGTGGACCCGGCGGCGCTGCTGCACCGGGTCGAACTCGACGGCGCGATCGACGACGACGAACTCACCCGTATCGCTTCCGCCGAGCTCGACGACGCGCTGGGCCGCCTCGATCCGGCCGCGGCGAGCATGGTGCGGTTCGTCTGGTTCGCCTTCTCCGGCGGCACCCGGCGCGACGTGCTGCTGATCGTCGCGCACCACTTCGTGGTCGACGGTGTGTCCTGGCGCATCGTCATCCCCGACCTCGCACTGGCCTGGTCGCAGCTGGCCGCCGGGGAGCCGGTGGCGCTGCCGCCGGTGGGCACCTCGCTGCGGCGCTGGGCGCACGGCCTGGCCGAGGCCGCCGGTGACCCGGACCGGGTGGCCGAACTCGCGTACTGGCAGCGGGTCGCCGCCACCCCGGACCCGCTGCTCGGTGCCCGCCCGTTCGACCCCGCCGTCGATACCAACGCCACGGTGGAACGGTTCGAGGTGCGGCTACCGGCCGCGGTCACCGAGGCCGTGCTGACCACGATCCCGGCCCGCTATCACGGCGGCCCCAACGACGCGCTGCTGTCCGCGCTCGCACTGGCGGTCGCCCGCTGGCGCGGCGACGGACCGGATTCGGCCACCCTGCTGAAACTGGAGGGTCACGGACGCGAGGAGTCCGTGGTACCCGGCGCCGATCTGTCCCGCACGGTCGGCTGGTTCACCGCCGCCCATCCGATGCGGCTCGACCTCGGCGGCATCGATCTCGATGCGGCGCTGCGCGGTGAGGCCGTCCTCGGCGAGGTGCTGAAATCGGTGAAGGAGCAGCTGCTCTCGGTCCCCGACAAGGGGCTGGGCTACGGCCTGCTGCGCTATCTGAACGCCGGAACCGGTGCGCAACTGCCCGCTTCGGTGCCGGGCCAGATCAGCTTCAACTATCTGGGCCGGGTGTCGGCCGGTGAGATCCCGGCCGAACTGGCCGAACTGGGCTGGGTGCCGACCACCGATCTGGGCCGGATCGACGCCGATATGGATCGGGATATGCCCGCCAACGCGGTGCTCGATATCAACGCCATCGTCGATTCCGGCGATGAGGGCCCGCAGTTGAACGCGGTGTTCGCGTTCCCGTCCGGGCTGCTGACCGAGGCGAAGGTCCGGGAGTTCGCCGACCTCTGGGTCGCCGCCCTGACCGCGCTGGCCGAGCACGCCCGGCGGCCGGAGGCCGGTGGTTTCACGCCGTCGGATATGTCGCTGGTCCGCGTCGGGCAGCGCGATATCGAGGAATGGGAGCGTCGCTACCCGGCGCTCGCCGAGGTGTGGCCGCTGTCGCCGCTACAGTCCGGTCTGCTGTTCCACGCCCAGTTCACCCAGGACACGGTGGACGTCTACACCATGCAGGCCACCGTCGACCTGAGTGGCGCGGTGGACGCGGCCCGGCTGCGGGCCGCCGCCGAGGCGATGTTCGGCCGCTACCCGAATCTGCGGACGGCGTTCGTCTCCGATGCCGCCGGGCAACCGGTGCAGGTGGTCCTGGACCGGGTCGAGGTGCCGTGGCGGGAGTTCGATCTGCGCACGCTGCCCGAGGCCGAGCGGGAGACCGAACGGCTGCGGCTGCTGGCCGAGGATCAGGCCACGCATTTCGATATGACGGTGCCGCCGCTGATGCGGTTCAACCTGTTCCGGTTGACCGACGACAGCCGGCAGCTGGCCATCACGACCCATCACATCCTGCTCGACGGCTGGTCCATGCCGCTGCTGATGCGGGAACTGCTGACGCTGTACGCGTTGCGCGGGGAGACCGCGGCCCTGCCGCGGGTGGCGTCCTACCGTGGGTTCCTGTCCTGGCTGGCCGGTCGCGACCGGGCCGTCTCGGAACAGGCGTGGGCCGACGCGCTCGACGGGTTCACCGATCCGACACTGCTGGCGCCGCAGCCGGTGGAGTCGGAGAGCTACGAGATCGGCAAGCTGGTCACCACTCTCGACGAGCAGCGGACCCGGCAGCTCGCCGACCGGGCCGCGCACCTCGGGGTCACGGTGAATACGCTGGTGCAGGCGGCCTGGGGCATTCTGCTCGGCCGGCTCACCGGCAGCGACGATGTGGTGTTCGGCGCCACCGTCTCCGGCCGCCCGGCCGAACTGGCCGGGGTGGAATCCATGGTGGGCCTGTTCATCAACACGCTGCCGGTGCGGGTCCGTATCGACGGCGCCGCCACCACCAGCGATCTGCTCACCGCCCTGCAGCGGGAGCAGGCGGCCCTGCTGGACCACCACTACCTCGGGCTCACCGATATCCAGCGGGCCACCGGCGCCCCGGCGGTATTCGACAGCCTGTTCATCTTCGAGTCGTATCCGATCGACTCGGCGGCCATCGCCGCCACCAGTGAGATCGACGGGATGTCGGTCACCGGTGCCGGGATGTTCGACAACACCCACTATCCGCTCACCATCCTGGTCACCGCGGAAAGCACCGTCGAGGTGGTGCTGAAGTACCTGACCAGCCATTTCGACGCCGACGCGATCGAGGCCCTGGCGGCCCGGCTGAACCGGGTGCTGGACGCCCTGATCGACGCCCCGGACCTGCCGGTCGGTGATATCGACATCGTGCTCGGCGCTGCCGAGCGCACGCGGGTGCTCACGGAATGGAACGACACCGCGCATCCGGTGGCGCCGGAACTGCTGACGGCCGGGTACGCCCGGGCCGCGGCCGCGTACCCGGATCGGGTCGCGGTGGAGTACGAGGGCGAACAGCTCACCTACCGCGAGTTCGACGAGCGGGTGAACCGCCTGGCGCGGTTGCTGATCGCCGAGGGTGTGGGCCCGGAATCGCTGGTGGGCCTGGCGGTCCGGCGGTCGCTGGATCTGGTGGTCGGGATGTACGCGATCATCACGGCCGGTGGTGCGTATGTGCCGCTGGATCCGGATCACCCGGCCGAGCGGATCGGCCATATCCTCGACACCGCCCGCCCGGTCTGCGTGGTCACCACCACGCGCGACGCGGTACCGGTGCCCGAGGGCACCCCGGTGCTGGCCATCGATACCGCCGATACCACCGCCTACGACGGCGCGCCGGTATCGCCGGCGGAACTGCGTGGTCCGGTGCGCCCGGAGAACCCGGCGTATGTGATCTTCACGTCCGGTTCGACGGGTCGCCCGAAGGGTGTGGCGGTTTCCCATCGCGCGATCAACAACCAGACCGAGTGGATGCTGGCCGAGTACCCGATGGGTCCCGACGACGTCTACTTCCAGAAGACGGCGACCACCTTCGACGTCTCGCTGTGGGGCTGGTTCATGCCGCTGCGGGCCGGTGCGACGCTGGTCGTGGCGACCCCCGACGGTCATCGCGATCCGGCCTATATCGCCGAGACCATCGCGGCGCGGCAGGTGACGGTCACCGACTTCGTGCCGTCGATGCTCACCGTGTTCGCCACCCATACGCAGCCGGGTTCGATCCCGACGCTGAAGCATGTGTTCGTGATCGGCGAGGCGCTGCCGCCGGAGACCGTCTCGGCGATGAAGGCCGTCTCCGACGCCGGTGTGCACAACCTCTACGGCCCGACCGAGGCCGCCGTGTCGGTGACCTACTGGCCCGCCGAGGGCACCGAACGGGGCAGTGTCCCGATCGGCCTGCCGCAGTGGAACACCCGCGTCTACGTGCTCGACGCGCGCCTGCATCCGGTCGCCCCGGGTGTCGTGGGTGAGCTGTATCTCGCGGGCGATCAGCTGGCCCGCGGGTATGTGGCCCGGCCCGATCTCAGCGCGGATCGTTTCGTGGCCAACCCGTTCGATTCCGGTGAGCGGATGTACCGCACCGGCGACCTGGTGCGCTGGCAGGATGCCGCCGGGCAGCCGGTCCTGGATTACCTGGGCCGCACCGATTTCCAGGTGAAGTTCCGTGGCCAGCGCATCGAGCTGGGCGATATCGAATCGGCGCTGCTGGCGCAGCCGTCGGTGAGCCAGGCCGTGGCGCTGGTGATGCCGTCCGAACTCGGCGACCAGCTGGTGGCCTACGCGGTCCCCGCGCCGGGCGCCGAGATCGACCAGGCGGTACTGCGGGAAGCGATCGGGCGGACCCTGCCCACGTACATGATTCCCGGCGCCGTCGTCGGCCTGGCCGAGTTCCCGCTGAACACCAGCGGCAAGCTCGACCGCAAGGCGCTGCCGAAACCGAGTTTCGCGAGCCGGGACTTCCGCGCGCCCTCGACACCGATCGAGGAGATCGTGGCCGGGGTCTTCGCGGATCTGCTGGGTGTGGCGCGGGTCGGCGCGGACGACGATTTCTTCGCCCTCGGCGGTAACTCGCTGATCGCGACCCAGGTGGTGGCCCGGCTGGGCGCCGCACTGGATACCCGCGTGCCCGTGCGTGAGCTGTTCGACAACGGCACCGTCTCGGCCCTGGCCGCGGCACTGGAATCGCAGACCCGCGGCACCCGTCTCGCACTCGGCGAGCTGGAACGGCCGGAGCGGATCCCGCTGTCGCTGGCACAGCAGCGGATGTGGTTCCTCAACCGGTTCGACGCGCAGTCGGCGGCCTACAACATGCCGGTCGCGGTGCGGTTGTCCGGTGAACTGGATGTGGACGCGCTGCGCGCGGCCATCGGTGACCTGGTCGCCCGGCACGAGATCCTGCGGACCTACTACCCGGAGACGGAACAGGGTCCGGTGCAGGTGATCGTGCCCGCGGCCGGTGCGGTACCCGAACTGGAACTGCGCGAGGTGTCCGCGGCGTCGGTGGAAACCGAGGTCATGGCACTGATCTCCACCGTGTTCGATGTGACCGCGGCGATCCCGCTGAAACTGGCGCTCTTCCGGATCACCGACGCGGATACCGCGGGCCCGGACGAGTACGTCCTGGCCATGGTGGTGCACCACATCTCCGGTGACGGTTCTTCGGTGGGCCCGATGGTCCGGGATCTGATGACCGCCTACGCCGCCCGCTCGGCGGGCGCGGCGCCGGAGTGGCGGCCGCTGCCGGTGCAGTACGCCGATTTCAGTATCTGGCAGCGCGCGGTGCTCGGCGACGAGGACGATCCGGAATCGCCGGCGCACAAGCAGGTCGCGTACTGGCGCTCGGCGCTGGCCGAGCTGCCGGATCAGCTGGATCTGCCGTCCGACCGGCCGCGTCCGGCGGTGCAGACCTTCGCCGGCGGTAAGGCCGCCGTCGAGATCGACGCCGCGACCCATCGCGCCCTGACCGAACTCGCGCGGGCCGAGGGCGCCACCCTGTTCATGGTGGTGCACTCCGCGCTCGCGGTGCTGCTGGCCCGGCTGTCGGGCACCGGCGATATCGCCATCGGTTCGCCGCTGGCGGGCCGCGGTGAAGCCGAACTGGACGATCTGATCGGCATGTTCGTGAACACGCTGGTGTTCCGGACCCAGGTCGACAGCGGCGAGAGCTTCGCCGGCCTGCTGGCCCGCCAGCGCGATATCGACGTGCAGGCCTTCGCCAACGCCGATGTCCCGTTCGAGCGGCTGGTCGAGGTGCTCAATCCGGTACGTTCCACCGCGCGGCATCCGCTGTTCCAGGTGGGTCTGTCGTTCCAGAACCTGGCGCGTACCGGCCTGGAATTGCCGGGGCTCACGCTGTCCGGCGTGGACGTCGATACCGAACTGTCGCAGTTCGATCTGCATCTGATCGTCTCCGACCAGTACGGCGACTCCGGCGAACCGCAGGGTCTCACCGGCTACTTCACCTATGCGACGGATCTGTTCGATCTGCCCACGGTGCAGGGTTTCGTGGACCGTTTCACCCGGCTGCTCGGCGCGATCGTCGCCGACCCCGGTGCGCCGGTCGGCGATATCGAACTGCTCGCGGCCGCCGAACGCGACCGGGTGCTCACCACGCGCAACGACACCGTGCGTTCGGTGCCGCAGGAAACTCTGGCCGCACTGCTCGCGGCGACCGTCCAGCGCGACCCGAAGGCGGCCGCGCTGGTGGCCGACGACGGGGCGCAGCTGACGTACGCGGAGCTGGACGCGCGGGTGAACACCCTGGCGCGGCATCTGATTTCACTGGGTGTGGGTCCGGAGGACCGGGTGGCGCTGGCATTGCGTCGTTCGGTGGATCTGGTTGTCGCGATGTACGCGGTCTCGGTGGCCGGTGGTGCGTATGTGCCGGTGGATCCGGATCAGCCGGCGGAGCGGACCGGTTACATCCTGGAGACGGCGGCACCGGTCTGTGTGCTGACCGGCTCCGGAACCGGATTCACCACCGATATCGCGCCGACTGTGCTCCTGGACGAACTCGACGCCGACGGCGTGGACGAGTCCCCGGTGACCGATGCGGAGCGGGTGGCCCCGCTGCGGCCGGAACACACGGCGTACGTGATCTTCACGTCCGGTTCGACGGGCCGGCCGAAGGGTGTGGCGGTGCCGCACGCGGCGATCGCCAACCAGTTGCAGTATGTCGTCGCGGAATTCGAGATGGACGCCGCCGACGCGGTGCTGTTGAAGACGGCCGCGACGTTCGACCTGTCGGTGTGGGAGTTCTGGTCGGCCGCGGTCTGCGGTGGCCGGCTGGTGATCGCCTCCGCCGAAGGTCATCGCGATCCGTCGTATCTGAACGAGCTGATGCGGCGCGAGTGGGTGACCACCCTGCATGTGGTCCCGTCGATGCTGGACGCGCTGCTCGCCGACGAACTGCCGGATTCGCTGTGGCGGGTGCTGGCGATCGGTGAGGCGCTGCCCGGCGCGACCGCGCAGCGGATGCTGTCCTCGCATCCGCGGACCGAACTGTTCAACCTCTACGGCCCCACCGAGGCCGCGGTGTCGATCACCACGCACCGGGTGACCCCGGCCGATCGCCACAGCGTGCCGATCGGTGTGCCGCAGTGGAACAGCCGGGTGTACGTACTGGACGACCGGTTGCGGCCGGTGCCCGACGGTGTCGCGGGTGAGCTGTATCTCGCGGGCGGGCAGCTGGCGCGCGGCTACTTCGGGCGCGCGGATCTGAGCGCGGACCGGTTCGTCGCGAACCCGTTCGCGGCCGGTGAGCGGATGTACCGGACCGGTGACCTGGTGGCGTGGAACGCGGCCGGGGAACTCGAGTACCGGGGTCGTACGGACTTCCAGGTGAAGATTCGTGGTTTCCGGATCGAGCTGGGTGAGATCGAGGCGGCGTTGCTGGCGTTGCCGGAGATCGCGCAGGTCGCGGTGATCGCGAAATCCGATTCGCGTACCGGTGATCGGCTCGTCGGTTATCTGGTGCCGGGGCAGGGGTCTGTCGATACGGCGCGGGTTTCGGCGGAGTTGTCGGCGCAGTTGCCGTCGTACATGGTGCCGTCGGCGTT
>NZ_JBEZYU010000029.1:0-261 GCF_040638875.1 Nocardia sp. NPDC024068
GGGGAGTATTCGCGGCCGGAGTCTTCAGCAGGCGTAAACGCCGCGCCGACGCGGTTCAGGTGCTGACCGCCGCGGCGGCCCAGATGGTGGAGCCTGTCAGCCCTCGAAGCGCATGTGGCGAAGCCACGAGTCTCGAGGGCTGACAGCAGACGCTTCGGGGGCCGAACCCCGCGCGCGCCAGCGCGCCAATAAACACAGCACCTTGGCGGGCAAGGTCACCTTCTCACCTCCGCGGGTGAGGTCACCTTCTCACCTCCGCGG